>NZ_JAGYGD010000014.1:0-148950 GCF_019947275.1 Pseudomonas sp. GL-RE-29 | reverse complement strand
TTTCGACTTCGATGACCTGAAGCAACCTGCTGCCGAAAACTGCGTAACTCGTTGTTTACCAAGGAGTTTTCCGTTTCGACTGCGCCGGAAGTGGGGCGAATTATAGACACCTGAGATCTGCCGTCAAGCACTGATTTGGTTTTTCTATCAGCAAGCACAATATCGCTGCTTATATATAGACGCGCCGGCAGCGATTGCGCAGTATATTGCCCAATACTAAGTAAAAAGCCCAAGCCCCTCACTCGGACAACGCCACTCGATGAATGATCAGCCTCGCAGTCTTGCCTCGACCCTGTTTTCGGTCGGCCTGCTAATAATAGCCATGGCATCGATTCAGTCCGGAGCCTCTTTGGCCAAAAGCATGTTCCCCATTGTTGGCGCCCAGGGAACGACCACCCTGCGCCTGGTCTTTGCCAGCGTGATCATGCTGCTGCTTTTACGCCCGTGGCGGGCGCAGCTCACCGCAAAGTCGCTGCGCACCGTCATCGTCTACGGCATGGCACTGGGTGGCATGAACTTCCTCTTCTATATGTCCCTGCGCACGGTTCCCCTGGGGATTGCGGTAGCACTGGAGTTCACTGGGCCCTTGGCCGTTGCCATTTATGCTTCACGCCGTGCCATCGACTTTTTGTGGATAGCACTGGCGGCTGTCGGCTTGCTGCTTTTGATACCTACAGGAGCAACCTCGGCGGGAATTGATCTCGCAGGTGCCGGTTACGCATTAGGCGCAGGCGTGTGCTGGGCGCTGTACATTCTTTTTGGGCAAAAGGCCGGCGCTGACAATGGAGTCCAGACCGCTGCGCTGGGCGTAATGATTGCAGCGCTTTTCGTAGCGCCTATCGGCATCGTGCATGCAGGCGCAGCGTTGTTGACGCCATCACTGATTCCGATCGCCATCGGTGTCGCCCTCTTATCCACTGCCCTTCCCTACACGCTGGAGATGGTCGCCCTGACACGCATGCCTGCCAGGACCTTTGGTACCTTGATGAGCATTGAACCAGCAATAGGAGCGCTGTCAGGCTTGTTATTTCTCCAAGAGTACCTATCGCTGTCACAGTGGATGGCTATCTTGTGCATCATTCTGGCATCCGTCGGCGCCACCATGACAATGGGTAGCGCCGCCAAGCCTGTCGTTGCGGCGGATTGATACAGGGTTTGACGAGACTCTGGTATTTACCGCTCATTTAGGCCATGTTTAGGCCCGCAACCTAGAGTCAGACAAGGATTTTTCAGGACAGGGATCTCAGAACGCTTCAAACGAAAGCGAATAAAGCCAGACCCGGGCACCAGATTCGGGAACGCTACAAGGAAAGCAATGAAACGAATTTTGATCCTGATCGCCGTACTTGCAATTGCGGGCTGCGCGGCGACATCGAAGACCCAAACCAAACACGGCAGGAAGGGTCTGCATATCAACTGTTCAGGGCTGTCGTCCTCTTGGGACAAGTGCTACGCCAGCGCGGCCAACTCGTGCGCACCCAAGGGATACAAGGTTATCGCCAAGTCCGGGGATGCCGTAGAGGAACCGGGGGATTATCCATTTGGGCTTAACCCTGCCGGTTATACCAGCCGCAGCATGATCGTAATTTGCAAATAAGTTGAAGCCAACCTGTCAGGCTCTCGAGCCTTCGATCTGGCGGCCGATCTCATCGTAACTGGACTTCAGCACTTTGCGCTGCAGCTCCGGAGTGGCGAGCATCCGCGCCACTACCAACGCCCCGATGCATTGCGACAGAATGGCCCAAGCCAGACTGTCGCTTTCCAGCACCTGCGCCCAACTTTCCTGAAGCTGACAAATCCAGTGTTCCGCCTGCTGCCGAATCAATACATCGGAACGGGCAATCTCGGCGCCCAATACCGGTAATGCACATCCGGTTTCCGGATGATCGACGTGGGACATGCTCAGGTAATGCTTCAAGCAGCGCTCAAGTTTGTCGCGATCCTGATCAGCTCCCAGCCGTTCCAGGCTCTGGCTCAACTCACGCTCGACGATGGACGCGAACAGCTCGTCCTTCGATGAGAAGTGGCTGTAGAAAGCGCCGCCACTCAAGCCGATCGCCTTCATCAGACCGTCGACACCCACAGTAGAAAAACCGGATTTTTTGGCCGAGACCGAACTGCTTTGCAGCAGCTTTTCTTTGGTTTCCAGCTTGTGATTGGCCGAGTAGCGCATTGCCTTTCCTCAGAGTTGATCGCCTTGACGCTGATCGAATCGTAGCATAACGTTCGTTTAGTTAACGATCGTTTACCAAAGGGATCTGCCCATGAATAACAAGAAGGTCGTACTGGTTGTCGGCGCTGGGGATGCCACGGGGGGCGCCATCGCCAAACGTTTTGCCCAAGAAGGATTTGTAGCCTGCGTCACCCGCCGCAGCGCGGATAAACTCCAGCCACTTGTAGATGCCATCAAGGCCACGGGAGGTGAAGCTCACGGATTTGCTTGCGATGCACGCAAGGAAGAAGACGTGGTCGCACTGGTCGAACAGATCGAAAGCGAGATTGGACCTATCGAAGCATTCGTGTTCAACATCGGCGCCAACGTGCCCTGCAGCATTCTCGAAGAAACCGCGCGCAAATATTTCAAGATCTGGGAAATGGCCTGTTTCTCCGGATTTCTCAATGCCCGTGAGGTGGCCAAGCGCATGGCCAAGCGGCAACGGGGCACCATCCTGTTCACCGGAGCTACCGCCGGGATGCGCGGAGCGGCGGGGTTTGCCGCTTTCGCCGGTGCCAAACACGGGATTCGCGCGCTGGCGCAGAGCATGGCCCGTGAACTTGGACCGATGAACATCCACGTCGCCCACGTTGTCGTTGACGGTGCCATCGATACCGATTTCATACGCGACAGCTTCCCCGAAAAGTACGCGACCAAGGATCAGGATGGGATCCTCAATCCCGAGCACATTGCCGAGAACTATTGGTACTTGCACAGCCAGCCACGCGACGCCTGGACCTTCGAGCTGGACCTGCGTCCCTGGAGTGAACGCTGGTAAGCCCTCCCCCATAACAATAAGCAGAGCGTATCGATCATGAGTAAAACCGTGGAATTCTTCTTCGACCTGGGCAGCCCAGCCACCTACCTGGCGTACACCCAGTTGCCGAATATCTGTGAGCAAACCGACAGCCATCTGATCTACATCCCGATCCTGCTCGGCGGCGTGTTCAAAGCCACCGGCAACGCTTCGCCGGCAACCATTCCGGCCAAGGGCCGTTACATGTTTCAGGACCTCGACCGTTATGCCAAACGCTACGGCGTGCCGCTGAAATTCAACCCGCACTTCCCGATCAATACCTTGATGCTCATGCGCGCCGTCACCGGTATGCAGATGCGCCATCCCGAGCGTTTTGCGGCCTTCATCGACTGCCTGTTCAAGGCCCTGTGGGTTGACGGCCGCAACCTCGATGAATCGGCAACCGTGGTCGAAGTATTGACCCAGCACGGTTTCGACCCCAACGAGGTGCTGGCCCTGACCGCCGATGAGGAAGTCAAAGCCGTACTCAAGGACAACACCGAAAAAGCCGTGCAGCGTGGTGTGTTCGGTGCACCGAGTATGTTTGTCGATAATCAGCTGTTCTTCGGCCAGGACCGACTGGACTTCGTCGTCGAAGCCCTTCGTTAAATCTCGATGATCAGCCTCCCCTGCCCATCTCCAGATTGGAGAAGCTCATGGGAGGCCTCGGCTGTTTCCATACTGAACTGGCGTGGATCAAGAATCGGCATCACATCACCCGCTTCGATCAAGCGCGCTGCGTCGCGGAGAATATCCCCATGATGCTCACGCCCCCTCCCCGTCAGTAAAGGCAATAAGGTAAATACTCCGGAATAGGTCGCCCCGCGAAACGAAAGCGGTGCCAAGCTGTGCTGTCCCCACCCGAGGCAACTCACTACATGGCCGTGGTAAACCCGTGCGGCCTGGAACGACTCATCCAGAACTTTACCGCCCACCGTGTCGTAAACAATATCGAAACCCTCCCCGCCCGTATGCTCAGCCATGTAGGTCTCTACCGAAGTCTTGCGATCAATAAAGGTCGCGCCCAAGCCTTCGATAATTTCCTGCTGCTTTGTCGAACCTTTGGCAAACACGTCAGCACCAAATGCGCGGGCAATCTGCACCGCGATGTGTCCAACACCTCCCGCCCCACCGTGAATCAGCACCTTGTGCCCCGTTCGCACCTGAGCCCGATCAACCAAACCTTCCCACGCGGTAATCAGTATCAACGGCAACCCCGCCGCTTCGCGCATGCTCAGGTTGGCAGGTTTGCGCGCCAGTAGCCGAGCATCGACCACCGCGAACTCCGCAAGGGAGCCCTGCGCACCGCCAATTCCGGTCGCCATCGCATAGACCTCGTCACCCGGCTGCCATCCTCTGACACCCTCTCCCAAAGCCTCAACCGTTCCCGCCAGATCCATCCCCAACACTGCTGGCAGAGGCTGACGGGCATGGACGGCCTGCCCCGAACGAATTTTTATGTCCAAAGGGTTCACCCCACTGGCCGCAATCCGCACCAATACTTGCCCGGCTTCAGGCACTGGTCGTTTAATGCAGGCCAAGCGTAGCGGTCCGTTAATCGAGTCAACAATCAGCGCGCGCATGTGCATTGAGTCAGTCATTTCATCTATTCCCGTAAGAGGTGTTTGTAGGACAAATCCTCCGCCACTTCACTCATTCCGATAAGACGCCAAATAGCTATAGTGAACATGCCTATCTGGCATCAATGAGAGACACTGTGGACAAACTCAATGCAATGGCCATTTTCGTCCGGGTGGTCGAACGCGGCAGCTTTACCGCCGTCGCCCGGGAGATGCACACCAGTCAACCGACCATCAGCAAAATACTGCGAGCGCTGGAAACCGGGCTGGGTGGAAAGCTGATCTCCCGTAGCACACGCAAGTTGTCCCTAACCGATGAGGGGCAGCGCTACTACAACGAATGCCGACGAATTCTCGAAGCAGTGGATGCCGCCGAACACAGCTTCAAGTCCGGCCGGGAAAACATCGCCGGGCATCTGCGTGTTGGCTCCTCGGTCAGCTTCGGACGCTTGCAAATTGCCCCGCGTCTACCGGATTTTCTAAAACGCCACCCCGAATTAGAAATCGATCTGCAACTGAATGATCAGAACCAGGATTTAGTCAGCGAAGGGTTGGATGTGACATTGAGGATTGGCGAGTTGAACGACAGCGGCCTCATCGCCCACCACGTCGGCACCACCCATCGAGTGACCGTCGCATCGCCTGCCTATCTCAAAAAAAACGGACAACCGCAAACACCGCGGGAACTCGGCGAGCACAACTGCCTGCTGTTCAACCTGCTAAGCAACCAGAACCTGTGGTGTTTCGAACGAGAAGGACAACGCCACGATGTGCGGGTCAAGGGCAATGCCCAAAGTAACAATTCCGAGGCGATCCGCGAGATGGTGTTGGGGGGTTTAGGAATTGCGCTGTCGCCGGTGTGGCTTTTCAGCGAGGATCTGAAGGCTGGGAGAGTGACGGCGATTTTGCAGGATTACACTGCGCAGTCGCTGCCGATACATGCGGTGTCCCCGGCGAATCGTCGCCAATCCGCCAGGGTCAAAGCCTTTGTCGATTACATGGCCCAGGCGCTCGAACAAGCGCCTGAGCTAGATCCGATCAAATAGCCGCAGTGCGAGTGTGCAACCACTCAAGGGCGGCACCGTCGAGCAACGGGCTCAAACGCTCACGCACTTCGGCGTGGTAAGCGTTGAACCACTGTTTCTCTTCTTCAGTCAGCAGCGACGGCTCGAGGCAGCGGGTATCGATCGGGCACAGGGTCAGGGTTTCGAACTTGAGGAACTCGCCGAATTCACTGCAACCCGCTTCGCGGTTCATCGCCAGGTTCTCGATTCGCACACCCCACCGGCCCGGGCGGTAGGTGCCCGGCTCGATGGAGGTGATCATGCCCGGTTGCATCGCGGTTTGCGGTGCCGGTGCGGCTTGATAGGCGATGACTTGCGGGCCTTCGTGAACGTTGAGGAAGTAGCCGACGCCGTGACCGGTGCCGTGACCGTAATCGACGCTTTCCGCCCAGATCGGCGCACGGGCGATAGCGTCCAGCAACGGCGACAGGATGCCTTTGGGGAATTGCGCACGGGACAAGGCAATCACGCCTTTGAGCACGCGGGTGCAATCGCGTTTCTGCTCGGCTGTCGGCGTACCGACCGGCACCATCCGCGTAATGTCAGTCGTGCCGCCCAGGTACTGGCCGCCGGAATCGATCAGCAATAGACCGTCGCCTTCGATCACCGCGTGTTCTTCTTCAGTGGCGTGGTAATGCGGCATGGCGCCGTTGGCGTTGAACGCGGCAATGGTGTTGAAGCTCAGCGACACATACCCCGGACGGCGTTCACGGGCGGCGGTCAGCTTCTCGTCGATGGTCAGTTCGGTGATGCGCTCCTGGCCCAGCGCCGAGTCCAGCCAGGTGAAGAATTCGCACAGCGCCGCGCCGTCCTGCTCCATGGCCTGACGGATGTGCTCGGCATCGGCCTGGCTTTTTTGCGACTTGGCCAACGTGGTCGGGTTCAAGCCTTCGACTAACTTCACGCCGCTGTCGAGGTTATCCAGTAAACCCGCCGTTACCCGTGCAGGGTCGACCAGCAGACTCGCCCCACTCGGCACCTGACGCAGGGCATCGGCCACTTCGCTGTAATCGCGCAGGGTCACGCCGTCCTGTTCGAGGACCGCACGCAACTCGGCGTCGACCTTGCTCAACGCCACAAACAGGGTCGCCTGTTGCTGGCTGATCAAGGCGAAGGAAACAAACACCGGGTTGAACGACACATCGCCGCCGCGCAGGTTGAACAGCCAGGCGATGTCATCGAGTGTGGCAATGAAGTGCCAGTCGGCACCTTTCGCCTGCAAGGTTTCCCGCAACTTGGCGAGCTTCTCGCCACGGCTGACGGTCGCCTGGGGTGGCAAGTGCTGATAGATCGGCTCGTTCGGCAGCGTCGGGCGATCGCTCCAGACTTCGCTCAACAGATCGATATCGGTGCGCAGGCGTGCGCCGCGCTCTTCGAGTTTGCTGCCCAGGGTGCGCGCCGAGGCCACGGCCATCACCGCACCATCCACCGCGACCACGCCGCCCTCAGGGGTTTGCTCGGCCAGCCAGTCCAGCGGCCCCGGTTGACCCGGTTGCAGCTTGACCAGCTCGATGCCGCTGCCCTTGAGTTCCTTGGTCGCTTGCTCCCAATAACGGCTATCGGCCCACACGCCGGCAAAATCCGGCGTGACGATCAGCGTACCGACCGAACCGTGGAAGCCCGACAACCACTGCCGCCCTTGCCAGTAGCCCGGCAGGTATTCGGACAGGTGCGGGTCGGCCGACGGCACCAGCAGGGCATGGATGCCCTCCCGGCTCATCAGCTCGCGGGTTTGTGCCAGGCGCTGGGGCACCGATCCGGTGATCGAAAACTGCGTATTCATCATGACTCCTGCTAACCACTCATCATTATTGTTCAGTGCCGATCAAGGTCGGCGCTTTATACCCTTACTGCCAGAATGCCGGAGCACTGGCGCAGGCCGCTTTAATCAGTTCTACCGCTTGATCGATATCCTGCTCGGTGGTGAAACGCCCTAGGCTCAAGCGAATGGTGCGACTCGCCGAGCGAGCGTCATGCCCCAGGGCCAACAACACGTGGGACGGTGCATTACTCGCGGAATTGCACGCCGAGGTCGCGGAAAAGGCGATCGACGCCAGCA
Source organism: Pseudomonas sp. GL-RE-29 (assembly GCF_019947275.1). Classification (NCBI taxonomy): domain Bacteria; kingdom Pseudomonadati; phylum Pseudomonadota; class Gammaproteobacteria; order Pseudomonadales; family Pseudomonadaceae; genus Pseudomonas; species Pseudomonas sp. GL-RE-29. Next base: position 141,236 of record NZ_JAGYGD010000014.1, on the reverse strand, counting down.
ACGCCGCCGAATTGAACTCGCCTTCGTTGAAGGTCAGGCTCAGGGTATGCGGGATGCGTTGGCTTGGGCTGCCATTGAGCCGAACGCCGGGAATGCTCAGCAGTTGATCGAGCAAGCGCTCACGCAGACGCACGATCAAGGCTTTTTCTTCATCGAACGCGGCTGCCGCCAAGGCGAAGGCTGCACCCATCGCGGCGATCTGGTGTGTGGCCAGTGTGCCGGAACGTAAACCACCCTCGTGACCACCGCCGTGAATCTGCGCCAGCACACGCTGTTGCGCGCGCGGACCGACATACAGCGCGCCGATGCCTTTGGGTCCGTAGAGTTTGTGCGCCGAGAATGACATCAGATCCACCGGCCACTGCGCCAAATCAATCGACACCTTGCCCGCGCCTTGCGCGGCGTCAACATGCAGCAACGCATTGCGCTCACGCACAACCTGGCCGATGGCCGGGATGTCGTTGACCGTACCGAGTTCGTTGTTCACCAGCATCAGTGACACCAGGAAGGTGTCCTCGCGCATGGCATCGCTGACCGCTTGCGCGGTGATCAGGCCATCGGTGTCCGGCACCAGATACGTTACCGCCACGCCCGCGTCCTGCAATTGCCTTGCGGTATCGAGGATGGCCTTGTGTTCGATCTGGCTGGTGATGATGTGGCCGCCGGCAACGCCGCGCGCCTGGGCGACGCCCTTGAGGGCCAGGTTGTTGGATTCGGTGGCGCCGGAGGTCCAGACGATCTGCTCGGGCTGCGCGCCCACCAGTTCAGCGACCTGGCGCCGCGCCTGCTCGACCGAATGCCGGGCCTGTTGGCCAAACACGTGGGAGCTGGACGCAGGATTGCCGAAATTACCGCTGAAACCCAGACACTCGACCATGACCTTGATGACCCGCTCATCCACCGGCGTGGTGGCGGCGTAGTCGAAATACAACGGACGTTTATTCATAAATGACTCGCAGAGCGTGTTCCGGGATCAGGAGGCTCGTGACTGCAAACGGCAAGACGCAGCCTTGTGAGCCGCGCCCGGTTTTCAGAACGTTACCAATACCTGATCGGATGCCGTTAAAGAAGTACCACTTCATTTAAAAGTGCGTAGGAACGCTCCTGAAAAGCGAGCTTAACAGGCATCGGCCGACCGGTTGAAGCAATGCGTCAGTTAAAGCTTTCGAGCAGGATCGGATACAGCGAAGCGACCAGCAGCGCGGCCATGCCCCAGTTGAACAGACGCAACCAGCGGCGGTCCTTCAGCACGTTGCGCAACAACGTGCCGCACGCGGCCCAGACACCGACGCTCGGCAGGTTGATCAAGGCAAACACCGCCGCAATCACGATGACATTGGTGAAGTAACCCTGCATCGGCGTGTAAGTGCTGATCGCGCCGATTGCCATGATCCACGCCTTGGGATTGACCCACTGAAACGCGGCGGCACCGAGGTAGCTGATCGGCTTGGCCTCAGGTTTTTCACTGTCTGAGACAGGTCCAGAATGGGCAATTTTCCACGCCAGATACAGTAAATACGCCGCTCCGACGTATCGCAGCACGGTGTAGAGCAACGGATAAGTCTGGAACACCGCGCCCAAGCCAAAACCGACCGCCACGACGAGCACGAAGAAGCCGCAAGTGATGCCGAGCATGTGAGGAATGGTGCGGTTAAAGCCGAAATTCACGCCCGATGCCAGCAACATCGTGTTGTTCGGGCCGGGTGTGATCGAGGTGACGAGGGCAAACAGGGCGAAGCCCAGCAGCAGATCGAGCGAGAGCATGGTGGCAATCCATCAGGGTCAGTCAGGTAGTGACCCTATCGCACACCCCGGAGGAAACCCACGGACAGTTGGGTAAAACTTCCAGCCGTACAGTTTTCCCTCAGCTTGGACGACCGTGCAGCTGTACAGCTCGCTCGGCGTTCATCTCACCCTGTTTGTCGAAACCGAAAGTCTTCTGCGGCTGACCGAGCAATTCAGCTTTTTTCGCGTGGTATTCGTCGAAGGACAAGCCGCGGCGGTTCAACGCCTCAAGCGCCAGTTCTCGGGTTTCTTCAGCGGTGTAGGGCCGCAGTTCCGGGGAAACATGGCTGGCACATCCGGCAAGAACGGAGACTGCAAGCAACAACATAGTGGTCAGTAGAGTTTTCATGTTCGGCGTCCTGGCAACTGGGTTCGGGGCAATGAACACAGGCTACTCGCGCCTTTGGATGGGCAGAAATCATCGCTCTCGATAGTGGGTATCGAGATTGGAACGCTATTACGTGTAGGAGCCGGGTTACTGGCGATGACGCCCCGCAGAACACCTCAGGTTTCGAAACCTCCTCGCCAGCAAGCCGGCTCCTACAACGGCCTCATATATTTCCTAATGATCTATAAATATCAATCAATGATCTTTTGAGGAATAACAAACAGCCTTTATAACAACTGCATGGCCTGACGCACTGTTGCTCACGCAACTGTTTGCCAGGCAACAGTCATTCAGCAAACAGCCCTTGAATATCAACAGCGTCGTCTGATCAACGCGCTGAAAGCCCCGTAAATCGAGGCTTATAGGGATTGGTACAGCTCTTGCTCAATAGGGGAAAGCCCAGTGATGACTCACTGCTCCCCCAGCAACTGTTTAAAAAGGAACTGATCATGTCGCGTCCATTGAAAGTCGTTGCCCTCTCCGGCGGCACCTGGCGTCCCTCCCGCACTTTGGTGCTGACCCAAGCGCTGTTGGCACAACTGGCCGAACAACTGCCGATCGAGAGCAAGCTGATCGAACTGGGCGACATCGCCCGACCATTGGGCGCGGCGTTGTCCCGTCAAGAATTGAGTGCGGACATCGAAGCCGAACTGCAAGCCATCGAAAATGCCGACTTGTTGATCGTCGCCGCGCCGATCTATCGCGGTTCTTACCCTGGCCTGCTCAAGCACCTGTTCGACCTGATCGACCTGAATGCGCTGATCAATACGCCGGTGCTGCTGGCCGCCACCGGTGGCAGCGAACGTCACGCGCTGGTGCTCGATCACCAGTTGCGACCGCTGTTCAGTTTCTTCCAGGCGTTGACCTTGCCGATTGGCGTGTATGCCACCGAAGCCGATTTCTCCAATTACCAAATAACCAGTGAGCCCTTGAAGGCCCGCATACGCCTTGCTGCAGAACGCGCCGCGCCGTTGTTCGGCGTGCACCCCAACAATCTGCTGAAAATCGCTTAAGGATTTGTTCATGGATGTTTTCTGGTTTCTGCCGACCCACGGCGATGGTCATTACTTGGGTACCACGCAAGGCGCACGCCCGGTCACGCTCAACTATCTGAAACAAGTGGCCCAGGCCGCGGACAGCCTCGGTTACCACGGCGTGTTGATTCCCACCGGGCGCTCTTGCGAAGACTCGTGGGTGATCGCTTCGGCGCTGGTGCCGCTGACCGAACGCTTGCGTTATCTGGTGGCAATCCGTCCCGGGATTATTTCGCCGACCGTGTCGGCACGCATGGCCGCGACCCTGGATCGGCTGTCCGGCGGGCGTTTGCTGATTAACGTCGTGACGGGCGGTGACCCGGATGAAAACCGTGGCGACGGCAGCTTCCTCGATCACAGCGAACGCTACGAAGTCACCGACGAATTCCTCAAGATCTGGCGAAGGGTGCTGCAAGGCGAATCGGTGGATTTCGAAGGTAAACACCTGCGGGTGCAGAACGCCAAGGCGCTGTATCCGCCAGTGCAAAAGCCCTATCCGCCGCTGTACTTCGGCGGTTCGTCCGACGCTGCCCATGACCTGGCCGCCGAGCAGGTCGATGTCTACCTGACCTGGGGCGAACCGCCGGCCGCCGTGGCGCAAAAACTCGCCGATGTCCGCGAGCGGGCCGCGCGTCACGGGCGCACGGTGAAGTTCGGGATCCGCTTGCATGTGATCGTTCGCGAAACCGCCGAAGAGGCGTGGAAAGCCGCTGACAAACTGATCGAACACATCAGCGACGAAACCATCGCCGCCGCGCAGAAGTCGTTCTCGCGCTTCGACTCCGAAGGACAACGGCGCATGGCGGCGTTGCACGATGGACGTCGCGACAACCTGGAGATTTCGCCAAACCTGTGGGCCGGTGTCGGTCTGGTGCGTGGCGGTGCCGGCACCGCGCTGGTGGGCGATCCGCAGCAAGTCGCGGCGCGGATCAAGGAGTACGCGGACCTTGGGATCGAGAGCTTCATCTTCTCCGGTTATCCACACCTCGAAGAAGCGTACCGCTTTGCCGAACTGGTGTTCCCGCTGCTGCCCGAGCCGTACGCCAGCCTCGCCGGGCGTGGCGTCACCAACCTGACCGGACCGTTTGGCGAAATGATTGCCAATGATGTGCTTCCCGCCAAAGCCACGGCCTGAAAAATCTCTCTGGGGGCAGGAAATTTCGTGGCGAGGGAGCTTGCTCCCGCTGGACTGCGTAGCAGTCCCTAAACAGGACAATGCGGGTCTTCTGATAGCCCGCATCAACCGTTTTACGACTGCTTCGCAGCCGAACGGGAGCAAGCTCCCTCGCCACAAAAGCCCATTCCATAGGGGATTTGCGTCGATTTTTATAAGGAAAACCGCGTGACCGCCAAGCCGCAAAGCGCCCTGATATCCCCGTTGCAGACCGCCCGCCAATTGGCCGCCGAGTTTGCCTTGACCGCCGTCGAGCGCGACGAACGAGGTGGTACGCCCAAGGCCGAGCGCGATGCCCTGCGCCACAGCGGCCTGCTCGCGCTAAGCATTCCCACCCAGTTCGGCGGCCTAGGCGCGCACTGGAGTGAAACCCTGACCATCGTGCGTGAGTTCGCCAAGGTCGACAGTTCGATTGCCCATGTTTTCGGCTTCCATCACCTGATGCTCGCCACCGTGCGCCTGTTTGCGCGGCCTGAACAATGGCAGCCATGGTTCGAGCAAACCGCGCGCAAGAACTGGTTCTGGGGCAACGCCCTCAACCCGCTGGACACCCGCACCGTGGTGAAAAACCTCGGCGGCTGGCGCGAGTTTTCCGGGAAAAAAAGCTTCTGCTCCGGCGCCAGCGATTCGGAAATGTTGATTGCCTCGGCGGTCGATGAAAGCGCCGGTGGCAAACTGTTGATCGCGGCGATCCCCAGCGGCCGTAGCGGTATTACCTTGCACAACGACTGGAACAACATGGGCCAGCGCCAGACCGACAGTGGCAGCGCCACCTTCGAACGGGTGCGGGTCGAGGAGTCGGAACTGCTGCTCGATCCCGGTCCGTTGAGCACGCCGTTCGCCTGCCTGCGCCCATTGATCGCCCAACTCACGCTCACCCACATGTTCCTCGGCATCGCCGAAGGGGCGTTCGAAGAAGCGCGGCAATACACGCAGACCGAGACGCGGCCTTGGCACAAATCCAGCGCTCAGGATGTGCGTCAGGACCCTTACGTGCTCGGCCACTACGGCGAGTTCTGGGTAGCGCTCGAGGGTGTGCGGTTGCTGGTGGAACGTGCGGCTGATTTGCTCGACAAGGCTTGGGCGAAAGGCCCGAACCTCAGCGCCGAGGAACGCGGACATCTGGCCACCGCCATCGCCACGGCGAAGGTCGCGGCCACGCGTAATGGCCTGGAATTGTGTAGCCGCTTATTCGAAGTGACCGGCGCGCGCTCGACCCATGCCTCGCTGCGGCTGGATCGCCACTGGCGCAATTTGCGCACGCAAACCCTGCACGACCCGGTGGATTACAAACTCCATGAACTGGGTGACTGGGCGCTGAACCAGGCCCTGCCGATTCCGACTTTTTATTCATAGTTTTCTCTACAAGGAGCGTGCCCCATGCAGCTACTGACCTTACCGCCCTCGCCCGCTCTGGCCACGTCGATCCGCGCCACGGCCCAGGTGTTCGAAGACCCGAAGTCCCAGGCCTTGCTCGCGCATTTGCAGCAAGTCGCCCCCAGCGAAGCCAGCGTGCTGATCATTGGCGAGACCGGCACCGGCAAAGAGTTGGTGGCGCGGCATATCCACAACCTCAGCGCTCGGCGCAACCGGCCGTTCGTGGCGGTGAACTGCGGTGCATTCTCCGAATCCCTGGTCGAGGCCGAGCTGTTCGGCCATGAAAAAGGCGCCTTCACCGGTGCCCTGAGCGCCAAGGCCGGCTGGTTCGAAGAGGCCGATGGCGGCACGTTGTTCCTCGATGAAATCGGCGATCTGCCGATGGCGATTCAGGTCAAATTGCTGCGGGTCTTGCAGGAGCGCGAAGTGGTGCGGTTGGGTTCGCGCAAGAGCATTCCGATTGATGTGCGGGTGTTGGCCGCGACCAACGTGCAGCTGGAAAAAGCCATCAACGCCGGGCATTTCCGCGAAGACCTGTACTACCGACTCGACGTGGTCAGCCTGGAGCTGAGCCCGTTGCGCGATCGCCCCGGCGACATCCTGCCGCTGACCCGCCACTTCATCGACGCCTACAGTCAGCGCCTGGGCTACGGCACCATCACCATCAGCAAAGAGGCCGAGCTGAAGCTGCGCAGCTACAGTTGGCCGGGCAACATCCGCGAGCTGGAAAACGTCATTCACCACACCTTGCTGATTTGCCGCAATGGCGTGATCGAACGCGACGACCTGCGCCTGTCAAACATGCGCATCGAGCGTCAGGACGACTACCACGCTCAGGTCGACGACTCCGCCGAGGCGCTGCTCGATCGAGCCTTTAAAAAGCTCTTCGAGGAACAGGCCGGCGCGCTGCATGAAAAAGTCGAAGACGCGCTGCTGCGCGCGGCCTATCGTTTCAGCCACTACAACCAGGTGCACACCGCTGCACTGCTGGGTTTGAGCCGCAACGTCACCCGCACACGCCTGATCAAGATCGGCGAACTGGCGGTGAACAAGCGCCGACCTACGGAAAACGTCCAGGGCGACCGCTTGATGCAGTTGTCGATTTAAGCCACCAGATTGCAGTGCAGCGCGCGATCGTGGCTGCGTTCCAGGCTGTGTAGCACCTGGAACGAGCCGAAGGTCACGGCTTTCGCCTGATGGGCACGAATCAACTGCCAAAAATCCTCCTCGCCGCTTTCAAAGCTCTGAAGCGCGGCTTCCCCGGCCTCGCGGGTTTGCCATTGCAAGTAATTGAGCACCCGCCGGCCATCGTCACTGGCCTGGATGCTCGCACTGAGGAAACCGCTGTAGTGCTGGGCCAGACGCTCAGTCTGCCGGGACAGCGCCGACACCAGCGCCGGTTGCTGATGAGGCTCGATTTCGAATTCGATCAGTTGGGTGAAGCTGCGATTTTTCTCTGAAGCTTGCATGAATTACCCCCACTTACCTGTAAGCCGAATCTTGCGATCCGAAGGCGTGCAGGGTAAAACCTCGAGCTAACTAGAGGTCAAGAGGCATTTTTCAAATGATCACCTCGGAAAATCTGCATCGAGAACTCAGCGTCGGCCAATTGGCCGAACGCAGCGGCGTTGCGGTAACCGCGCTGCACTTTTATGAATCCAAGGGTTTGATCAAAAGCAACCGCAATCAGGGCAACCAGCGGCGTTATCCACGGGAAGTGCTGCGACGTGTGGCGCTGATCAAGGTGGCTCAGCGTTTGGGCATTCCATTGGCGGAGATTGGCGAAGCACTGAAATCGTTGCCGGATAATCGTGCACCGACGGCGGCGGACTGGAAGGTGTTGTCGGCGCAATGGAGCCGGGATCTGGATGAGCGGATCAATCAGTTGACCCAGTTGCGGGACAAACTCAATGGCTGCATTGGTTGCGGGTGTTTGTCGATGGAGGCGTGTCCGTTGCGCAATTTTGGCGATGTGCTTGGGGAGCGTGGGCCGGGGGCGCGGCTTTTAGAGCCTGATCTGAAATAGGTGGTGTGGCTATCGCTGGCAAGCCAGCTCCTACAGGATTGCGTGATTTTCGAAACCCACACAAAACCTGTAGGAGCTGGCTTGCCAGCGATGGCGACTTATGTCACCCCAACATCAGAAACCCCGGTGCAACCTGCCCTTTATAGCGGGTCAGGATGAATTGACGCACGTCATCGGAATTCAACGCCTTGGCCAGTTTTTGCAGGGATCTTTTGGTGAACTTGGCGAGTGCCGAAAGTCAAAATCAAAAGATCGCAGCCTGCGGCAACTCCTACACTTGTTCGGCTGGAGAGCGATCTTCGTCTCACAACAATAAAAGGAGAACGATCATGAGCGTCAAACCCATTCCCGAGGGTTATCACAGCATTACCCCGTACCTGGGCATTGCAAAAGCTGCTGAAGCCATCGAGTTCTATAAAAAAGCCTTCGGCGCCATCGAAGTCATGCGCCTGTCCATGCCCGACGGCGGTATCGGCCACGCTGAACTGCGCATCGGCGATTGCCCGATCATGCTCGGCACGCCGTGCGATCAAGGGCCGTTGAGCAACCCGGACCAGTCGCCGTCCGTGGGTCTGCATCTGTATGTGACCGATGTGGACAAGTCCTATAAACAGGCGATCGACGCCGGGGGCACCCTGGTGTCGGAGGTCAAGGACCAGTTTTACGGTGACCGTTCCGGGACCTTGAAGGATCCCTACGGCCATCTGTGGTTTTTGGCCACGCGCAAGGAGGATCTGACTCAGGAGCAGATTGAGCAACGGGCCAAGGAAATGTTTCAGCAGGGTTGAGGTAATCAGTGCCTGATCTGACGCCATCGCTGGCAAGCCAGCTCCCACAGGTATCCGATTGTTCATAGATGATGTGTACGCCAATAGTCCCTGTGGGAGCGGGCTTGCTGGCGATGTTCGTAAACGATAACGCGTGAGGATTGATCAAACGCGGGGGTCCCATCGCCAGCAAGCCGGCTCCTACAGGGTTGCGTTATCTGTGGCTTCCCGGAATTTACGGAACACGAAACATTTTCTTTCATATCCCCCTTCGGGATTTCGCGTGCTCATCCGTCTTATATAGATGCAGTCCTGTCGCGTAGGCAAAAGCCACGACCGGACTTTCGTCGACCTCATCGCTGCGAAGCCCGTAGCAGAGGCCTTCCCATCGAAACAAGACCCTTAATCATGTCGAAGAAATCCCGTTCAAAACTCTGGTTTCTGGTCCATAGCTGGCTGGCACTGCCGATCTGGTTTTTCGTGCTTATCGTCTGTGTGACCGGCACCCTGGCCGTGGTGAGCCAGGAAATCGTCTGGCTGGCCAACCCGCAAATGCGTGCCAGCCAGCCTTCGGACGATACGCCACGGCTCAACTACGACCAGATCGTCAGCGCGATCAAAAAGGCCGAGCCCGACATCATCATCGACAGCATCAGTCGTCCCGACGAGTCGCACTTTGCCCTGGACGTCAGGGTCAACTACCCCGACGGGCGTGAGCTGACGGTCTACGTCAACCCTTACACCGGCGCCATTCAAGGCCCCGCTCCGCAATTCAACTTCAAGGCGTTCACCCGCGCACTGCACGGCTGGTGGCTGGTGCCGTTCACCAATGGCTACAGCTGGGGCTGGTACCTGGTGTCGTTCCTCAGCCTGCCGCTGCTGGCCTCGTTGATCACCGGGCTGGTGGTTTACAAGCGCTTCTGGAAAGGTTTCTTGCGCCCGACCCTGCGCATTCGCCACGGCGCACGGATTTTCTGGGGTGATTTCCACCGTCTCAGCGGCATCTGGTCGATCTGGTTCATCGCGGTGATTTCCGTCACCAGTACCTGGTTCCTGATCGAAGCGTTCATGTTCGACAACCAGATCTCCATCTCCACCGCTCCGGTGGCGCTTGTGGTGCCCCGTGAAAACGTACCGCTCACCGCCGATGGTTCGGCGGCACCGATGATCAGCCTGGAAGCGGCGATCCGCGAAGCCAAGGAGCGCATTCCTGGTCTGGACGAAAGCTTTGTCAGCATGCCGGCCAACGCCTACAGCTATCTGTCGGTGGGTGGTCGCAGCTGGTATCCATTGATGTTCCAGACCGCCGAAATCAACCCGTACACCGGCGATGTTGCCGCCACGCGCCTGCTGTCGGACCGCTCGGGCCTGGAGTTCGTCACCGAATCCATGCGCCCGCTGCACACCGGTGATTTTGGCGGGCTCTGGATCAAGCTGATCTGGTTCTTCTTCGGCCTGCTGCTGAGCATGATGGTGCTCAGCGGCCTGTTGATCTGGACCAAGCGCACCGCCCTCGCTACGGCCAACGCCCTCAAGCGCAGCAACAAACGCCCACGCAACGAGACGGTTCCGGCCACTAGCGGTGAAATCACGGAGGTCAGCCAATGAGCCTGTTCGCTGCGGAAAAACCGGGTTCGAAACTGAGTCGTTTCTGGCACAAATGGCGCTTCCACATCAACGTTCTACTGTTGCTGGTGCCGCTGGGTTTCATGCCCAAATACTTCGCCGACGCCGCGCTGTTCCGTGGCGATACCGGGTTGGGTGAACGGGAGATCGGTGAAGTGCAGGTCGGCCCGTGGAGCGTGCGTCTTGCTGAACTGCGCAACGAAGCACCACGCCCCGATGGCCCGGCCGGCTACATGAAAAACTTCAACGCCGCGCTGTGCGACATCTGCCGCGATCAGGTCAAGGCGACTTACCTGCGCATCGGCAAACCGCGCAGTCTGCGTGCCGCCGGGGTGATTTTCTTCGGAACGCCGTACCGCATGGGCGCCATGTTGCCGATCCCGGAAAAGACCAAGGCCGACGCCGAAGTGTGGATCACCATGGAAGGCTGGGACGGCTCCATGCATCAGGCATCCATTCCTCTGAGCCAGGCCTCCCCCGCCACCCTTGCCTGGCTGAGCACTCAAGGAGGCAAACCATGATCAACGTTACTCGTCCTTTAAGCGCCGTGCTGCTGGTGCTCTGCACCGGTTTCAGCGCCAGCGCCCTGGCCCACAATCCGATGTGCGAATGCAAGGCGATCGACGCCGAGCAGATCAAATGCACCGGCGGTTTCTCCGACGGCAGCGGCGCACCGGGCGTGACCCTCGATGTGATCGGCTACGACGAAACCATTCTGGTTCCGGGCAAGCTCGGCAGCGATTCAACCCTGACCTTCAAAAAGCCCGGCGCCGAATTTTATGTGTTGTTCGATGCCGGCCCAGGCCACGTGGTCGAGATCGACCAAGCGGACATCGAAGCGCCATGAGTACGCCAACCACACAAGTTGTGCGCCCGGCCGGAGCCGGTCATGAAACCCTCTATGTGCTGCTGTTGTGCCTGATGATTCTGGCGGTGGCCGGTTCGGTGGTCGCCTGGCGCGGCGAGTCTCAGGAGGTGAGCAGCGTCAACAGCCATCAACTGGATGCCCGCCGCGACCTCAGCGCTTCCGAGCAAGGCATCTACGCCGATCTGCGGGTGACGCTGGACGAGATTCACTTGCTGCGCCAGGAACAGCAAACCCTGCCGACACCTCAAGCCCTCGCCGAGGAAGGCTTTGCGCCGTTCGCCCAGGACGCCAGTTCCGTCAGCCGAGGTAATCATGCCTGGCAATTGCTCGACGCCAAGGCGTATTTCGGCCATAGCGAGACGCCAGTCGTAGCGGGTTCGTTTCTGATGCGTTTGACCGCCGACGATGACGCGCCGGACGTCTGGCTCAACCGCAGCACTGACCTCAAAGCCCCGGCCGACCTCACTGACGCCGCGCTCGAAAGCGCTGGCTGGCAGCAGATCGTCGCGCAATTCGATGCCGGCGTGACCCGTCAGCACCGGCACTGAACCCTCGCCTTCACCCGAGAGAAGACCGCTTTCCCATGCCCATTTCATCTCTACGTTCTGTTCTGCGCCTGACGCTGGTCGGCTTGCTGGCCTGCCTGCTGACTCCCCTGGCCAGCGCCGACGAGGCCAAGCGCCTGCGCATCGGCATCACCCTGCACCCTTATTACAGCTACGTGGCCAACATCGTCGGCGACAAGGCCGAGGTGGTGCCGCTGATTCCGGCCGGCTTCAACCCCCACGCCTACGAGCCCCGCGCCGAAGACATCAAGCGCATCAGCGGCCTCGACGTGATCGTGCTCAACGGCGTCGGTCATGACGACTTCGCCGACCGCATGATCGCCGCCAGCGAAACGCCAAACGTGCCGGTGATCGAAGCCAACGAAAACGTACCACTGCTGGCCGCCACCGGGGTGGCCGCGCGCGGCGCCGGTAAAGTAGTGAACCCGCACACCTTCCTGTCGATCAGCGCCTCGATTGCCCAGGTCAACAACATCGCCCGGGAACTGGGCAAACTCGACCCGGCGAACGCCAAGACCTACACCGAAAACGCCCGCGCCTACGGCAAACGCCTGCGCAAGATGCGCGCCGATGCCCTGGCCAAACTGACCCAGGCGCCGAACGCCGAACTGCGCGTGGCCACAGTGCACGCGGCCTACGACTACCTGCTGCGCGAATTCGGCCTGGAGGTGACGGCGGTGGTCGAACCGGCCCACGGCATCGAGCCGAGCCCGAGCCAGCTGAAAAAAACCATCGACCAACTGCGTGAACTGGACGTGAAGGTGATCTTCTCGGAGATGGATTTCCCGTCCACCTACGTTGACACCATCCAGCGTGAATCCGGGGTGAAGCTGTACCCGCTGTCGCACATTTCCTACGGCGAATACACCGCCGACAAATACGAAAAGGAAATGACCGGCAACCTCAACACCGTGGTGCGGGCGATTCAGGAGTCCGGTGCATGACCGCAAAAGAAATCATCAGCGAATCCCCTGTTGGAGCGAGCCTGCTCGCGAAGGCGTCCGGTCCGGCGACATCTTCATTGAATGACACACCGCAATCGCGAGCAGGCTCGCTCCTACAGGGTTCGGGGCCGACGCTGGATTTTGCGCAGGTCAGCCTGACGCTGGGTCGCACGACAATCCTCGACAAGGTCACCTTTCAGGTCCAGCCAGGCAGCGTGCATGCGCTGGTCGGCCCGAATGGTGGCGGCAAGAGCTCCTTGATCAAGACCCTGCTCGGGCAGATGCCCCATCAGGGCCGTTTGAGCCTGCAATGGCCGGGCGAACCGGGAACCATCGGCTACGTGCCGCAGGCACTGGAATTCGACCGTGGCCTGCCGATGACCGTCGACGATTTCATGGCCGCCATGTGCCAACGGCGCCCGGCCTTCCTCGGCTTGAGCAAGCATTACGCGGCGGCGATCGGCGAAGCGCTGGAGCGAGTCGGCATGCAGGACAAGCGCAAGCGGCGCATGGGTGCGTTGTCGGGCGGTGAGCGTCAGCGCGTATTACTGGCGCAAGGGCTGATCCCGACGCCGCAATTGCTGGTACTCGATGAGCCAATGTCGGCCCTTGATGAGGCCGGTATTCAGGTGTTCGAGCGCTTGCTCGGCGATTGGCGCGCGGCGGGCATCACGGTGCTGTGGATCGAGCACGATCTGGAAGCCGTTGGACGGCTGGCCGATCACGTAACCGGGCTCAATCGTCGGGTGCTGTTCGACGCCACACCGCAACAGGCGCTGACCCCCGATCGTCTGCTGACGCTGTTTTCGACCCATCCACGGAGCCTTGCCTGATGAGTTACGAAGCCTTTCGTTTGATGGTTCAGGGCTGGGCCTCGTCGGGTTACCTGCCCGAGGCGCTGGCTTATGGATTCGTCGTCAATGCGTTGCTCGCCGGACTGCTGATCGGCCCGGTGCTCGGTGGATTGGGCACGCTCGTGGTGGTCAAGCGCTTCGCGTTTTTCTCCGAAGCGGTGGGTCACGCAGCCTTGACCGGTGTGGCCATCGGCATTCTGCTGGGTGAACCCTATACCGGGCCTTACGGCAGTTTGTTCGGCTACTGCCTGCTGTTCGGCATCTTGCTCAATTACCTGCGCAACCGTACCGGTCTGGCGCCGGACACCTTGATCGGCGTGTTCCTCTCGGTGTCCCTGGCGCTGGGTGCGAGCCTGTTGCTGATTCTGGCGGGCAAGATCAACGTGCATATTTTGGAAAACGTACTGTTCGGTTCGGTGTTGACGGTCAACGGCAATGATTTGCTGGTGCTGGCCATCGTCGGTTCGCTGGTGATGGCCCTGGCCCTGCCGTTGTACAACCGCATCATGCTCGCCAGTTTCAATCCGCAACTGGCGGCGGTGCGCGGTGTGGCGGTGAAGACGCTGGATTATTTGTTCGTGATTCTGGTGACGCTAATCACCGTCGCCGCCGTGAAAGTCATCGGTGCGATTCTGGTCGGCGCCCTGTTGGTGATCCCGGCAGCGGCCGCGCGTTTGCTCAGTCAATCGCTGAAGGGTTTCTTCTGGTGTTCGGTGTTGATCGCCACGGTGAGCACCTTGTGCGGGATTCTCGCGCCGATCGTCTTCGACCTGCCGATTCCGTCCGGTGCCGCGATCATTCTGGTGGCCGGTATCGCCTTCGCCCTGGCCGCCATTGCGCGCGGCGTCGTCCCCAGCCTGAAAGGGAACCTTGGATAAATGTCATTTTCTCTGCGTCAACTGACCCTGGCTGTGGCCCTGTGTGGTCTGGCCCACACTGCTTTCGCGGCAGACACCGCCAAACCGCTGCGCGTACTGGCGTCCTTGCCGATCACTTACGGGTTGGGCGAAGTGCTGCTCAAGGGCACCGATGTCAGCCTGGAACGTGCGGCACCGGCGAACTTGCCCGGCAGTCGGCAGACCGCTTACTTCACCGGCCGTGGTGCGCCGGCGCTGGCCAAACTCGCGACCGACGCTGATGCAGTGATCGGCCTGCGCTCGCTGTGGGCGGATGACCCGCTGTACCCGATCTCCCGACGCAGCAACATCCGCATCGTCGAAGTCGATGCCGCCCGCCCGGTGGACGGCGCCCTGCCCGGCATTGCCGTGCAACCGGGCAGCAAGGTCGATGGCTTGAACAGCCAGCCGTGGCTGGCCAGTAACAACATGGGGCGCATGGCGGACGTAATGGCGGCAGACCTGGTGCGTCTGGCGCCCAAGGCCAAGCCAGCGATCGAGGCCAATCTGGCGGCACTGAAACAGCGCCTGCTCAAACTCAGCGCCGACAGCGAGGCGCGTCTGGCGGCTGCCGACAATTTGAGTGTGATGAGCCTGAGCGATCATTTCGGCTACCTGATCGGCGGTCTCAATCTTGAGCTGGTTGGCCTGGATGCAAGACCGGATGCCGAGTGGACGCCTGAGGCGTTGAAGGGATTGGGGGCAACGCTCAAGGACAATGACGTCGCGGTGGTGTTGCACCATCGCCAGCCGTCGGATGCGCTGAAAGCGGTAATCGCCGAAGCCGGAAGTCGCTTGGTGGTGTTGAGCGTCGACACCGCTGATCCGGTGGCTGAGCTGGAGGGGAATGTGGATTTGGTGATCAGAGGCTTGAGTGGCTGATCATCACTTCCCCCCTGTAGGAGCTGCCGAAGGCTGCGATCTTTTGATCTTGCTCTAAAAAACAAATCAAAAGATCGCAGCCTCGTTTCACTCGTCAGCTCCTACAGGGGAAATTCGTACGAACCAGCGATCAGGCCACGCATTCCCTTGTAGGAGTCGGCTGGCGATGGCGGCCGTTCAGTCGACATCGCCGCGCCTGACTCGCCGCTATCGCCAGCAAGCCGGCTCCTACAAAGTTTACCGCTGGCCATGAAAAAACCCGCTGACCGTCACCAGTCCAGCGGGCTTTTTTTGCGTCGATGATTAGTGAGCGACAGCCTGCTCATCCATCTTGCGCCGCAAACTCAATGGCCGCATATCCGTCCAGGTTTCTTCGATGTAAGCCAGGCACTCTTTCTTCAGCCCGCTCTTGCCCACGGTGCGCCAGCCTTCAGGCACGGCTTTGTAGTCGGGCCAGATCGAGTATTGCTCTTCGTGGTTGACCACGACCTGAAATCGGATGTCCTCGCGGTCGAATACTGACGTCATGCTGTCTCTCCATCGTTGTAGGGTGGGCCGCACGCTGCGTACAGCCGCTATGTAGAAGGAACGTTTCGAGGGCCGGGAAATTTACAGATTGGCAGTAGCAGCGGCCATGGCCCGGCCGAAAATCTCCGCGACCCGGTCGATTTCCGCGGCGGTAATCACCAGCGGCGGCAGGAAGCGCACCACGGCGCCATGGCGGCCGCCCAGTTCGAGGATCAAGCCGCGCTTGAGGCATTCGCGCTGTACCAACGGCGCCAGGCGTGCAAACACCGGTGGATGGCCCAAGGCATCCGCAGCACCGTTTGGATCAACCAGCTCAACGCCGAGCATCAGCCCGCGACCGCGAATGTCACCCAGTTGCGGGAAGTCCCGCTGCAAGATGCGCAGATGCTCGCTCAGGCGCTCGCCCATGGCCGCCGCGTGATCGCAAATCTTGTGTTCGATCAGGTAGCGCATCACCGCAGAACCGGCAGCCATGGCCATCTGATTGCCGCGGAACGTCCCGGCATGGGCGCCCGGCAACCAGGTGTCGAGCCAGTCGCGATACACCACCACCGCCAGCGGCAGGCTGCCGCCGATAGCTTTGGACATCACCACCACATCCGGAATGATCCCGGCATGCTCGAAGGCGAACATCTTGCCGGTGCGGGCAAAACCGCTCTGGATCTCGTCGACGATCAGCGCCACGCCGGCCTTTTCGGTGATTCGGCGCAAACCGCGCAACCAATCCAGATCAGCAGGTATGACCCCGCCCTCGCCCTGCACCACTTCAACAATCACCGCCGCTGGCAATTGCACGCCGGCCTCGGGGTCGTTGAGCAGGTTTTCCAGGTAATTCAGATTGGCCTTCACCCCTTGCGCACCGCCCAGTCCGAACGGGCAACGGTAATCGTAGGGATATGGCATGAACTGCACGCCGCTGCTGAGCAAGGCACCCAAAGGCTTTTTCGGCCCCAGGCTCCCCATCAGGCTCAACGCGCCCTGGCTCATGCCGTGGTAACCGCCCTGGAACGACAGCACGGTGCTGCGGCCAGTGGCGGTGCGCACAAGTTTCAGCGCCGCTTCCACGGCGTCGGTGCCGGTGGGGCCGCAGAACTGGATTTTCGCTTCAGCGGCCAGTGCCGGTGGCAGCAGGCCGAACAGGTCTTGAACGAATTGATCCTTGACCGGCGTGGTCAGGTCCAGGGTATGCAGCGGCAGTTCATCGCTCAGCACTTGCTGGATCGCTTCAATCACCACCGGATGGTTATGCCCCAGGGCCAAGGTCCCGGCGCCCGCCAGGCAATCAATAAACGTGCGGCCTTCGACGTCTTCGACATACAGCCCCTT
Organism: Pseudomonas sp. GL-RE-29; assembly: GCF_019947275.1. Classification (NCBI taxonomy): domain Bacteria; kingdom Pseudomonadati; phylum Pseudomonadota; class Gammaproteobacteria; order Pseudomonadales; family Pseudomonadaceae; genus Pseudomonas; species Pseudomonas sp. GL-RE-29. The sequence goes on along the minus strand of NZ_JAGYGD010000014.1, from coordinate 124,195 downwards.
GGCACGCTTGAGCGCCAGGGGGATGTGTCGCGGGTAGCTGCGGGCGTTGGATTCCTGCTGGCTCTGACGGGCGAGCAACGGCGATTCGTTGAATTGATAAAGCGTCTCGGCCGGTGCCGGAGTGTTCCGGACCGACTGATCTTCCATAAGGCTGGTAGCGACTGACATCTCTCGACCCCTCAATAAGGTTTTCCTGTTCTGGAAACGCATCAGGGCACCGGGGATTTAGACCCTCGATCGGCTTTCTATGAAGGCGGCACCAAGCCCTTGTGCATAGGGATGGCATGCAGCCCCGCGACCATGAAGGTTCGTGCACACGGCTCATAGCCCAGATGCCGATAAAAGGCTTCGCTGGTTTTGGTGCTGTTGAGTCGCGCCCGGCACAGGCCCCGTGCGATCAACCACCCTTCGAGGTCGTGCACCAGCGCCTGCCCGGCGCCTCGGCGAAACCACTCCGGTTGCACGTAACAGAACGCCAGCGCGCCGTTGGTCGCGGCCATGGCGACGCCAATTGGTTTGTCCTGCAGCAGGGCGATGTTCAGGTACAACCGCGGGTCGGTCAGCCACGGCTGGATGTGTTCGATGGTTTTGTTGTGGGTCCAGGTGGCGACGATGTGCGGATCGTTGCGATGGTCGAGCGCGCAGCCGACGCGAATGGAGCGTTCGATGATGCGGCTGATGATGCCGGCGTCGGCCGGGGTTGCCTTGCAGGTGTGTATGGGTTCGTCCATGGCGCTGTTACCTCAATCCATTGAGTGTGAGGAACGATAGTCGCGCGAGCTCTGGACGGCCAATGGAGAGACGTTACTTTTGATGTACACCAAAACCTGTGGAAGCGGGCTTGCCCGCGATGGCGGTGTAACAGTCAACATCAATATTGAATGTGACGGCCTCATCGCGGGCAAGCCCGCTCCCACAGGATCTTGTTGTGTTTTTCAGACCGATTGCAGCGGCAGGGTCAGTTCGACGCGCAAGCCATCCGGGCGGCTGTCGAAATGCAGGGTGCAGCCGCAGCGCTGGACGATGGCCTGAACAATCGCCAGGCCCAAGCCACACCCGGTGCTCTGGCCGTTGCGCCAGAAACGTTGGGTCAGGTGTTGCAGGTCGTCCTCGGCAATGCCCGGGCCATGATCGCGCACCACAAAGTGCGCACGGTTGCCGGTAGTTTGCAGGCTCAGTTCCACCGTTCCGTCGCCGGGTGTATGGCGCAGGGCGTTGTCCAGCAAGTTGCGCAGCGCAGCAATCGAAAGGACAGCGGGCATTTTCACCGGTGCGTGGGAGAACCTGTCCGGCACCGCAAACTTGATACGCTGGCGATCGCCACCGGCCGTATCCTGGATCGCCAGTCTGGCCACTTGCTCGGCACTGCATTGCACGCCGTCATCGAACGACAGACTGCCCTCGACCCGCGCCAGCAACAGCAATTGCTCAAGAGTCCGATGCAATCGGTCGGCGCCCTCCTCGGCCCGGGCCAGGGATTGATCCCGCGCTGCGCCGTCGGTCATGCGCGCCACTTGCAGGTGAGTCTTGATCGCGGTCAGCGGGCTGCGCAACTCATGGGCGGCGTCTCCGGTCAGGCGACGCTCGCGTTCAATGGTCTTGCCGATGCGCTGGAACAGCTGATTCTGCGTCTCCAGCAACGGTTGCAATTCGCTGGGTAATGGCTGGACCTGCAAGGGTTCCAGCGAATCGGGGCTGCGACGCATCAAGGCATCGCGCATGCGGTTGAGCGGCGCCAATCCCTGGCCGATGCCCAGCCACAGCAGGCACAGGCAACCGAGCAACGCCACACCCACCGGCACCGAGGCTGCCAGCAGGATCGACATGTTCAAGGCCTCGCGCTCGATTTGTCGATCGGCAGTGGTGATCCGCAGATCGCCCCTCGCCAGGGTGAAACTGCGCCACGGCGCGCCGTCGATCATCTGGTCGTGAAAGCCCATTTTCTCGGCTTCCAAAGTCTGGCCCGGATCACTGTGGCTACGGGCGAGGATTTCCCCGCGCAACGAACTGACCTGACAGGCCATGCCGCCGGGGATGTTCAGCTGTTCGGCACTGAAATGAGTGCCCTCACCCTTGCTCGGCAACGGCGGCAATTGCTCCATCAACCCGGCGACCATCCGCGCCGACGCCACCAGGCGCTGGTCGAGAGAAAACATCATTTGATTGCGCAGGTCGCTGAGCATCCAGGCCGCCGCCAGCGCCCAGATCAGCGCAAACGCGGTGCCGAGCGTCAGGCTCAGGCGCAAACGCAAACTCATCACTTCGATTGATCTCCGCCGTCAGCCGGCCCCAGGCGATAGCCCAGACCGCGCACGGTCTCGACAATGCCGTTGCCGAGTTTGCGTCGCAGGTGATGGATGTGGACGTTGAGGGCGTTGCTTTCCAGTTCGTCGTTGAAACCGTAGACGCTGTCCTTGAGCTGCTCGGTGGACAACACCCGGCCACGGTTATGCAGCAAGGCCTGCAATAGCGATTGCTCGCGACGCGACAGGTCCACCGGTTGCCCGGCCAGGGTGGTTTCGCGGCTGCTTGGGTCGTAAGTCAGAGCGCCGTGTTCGATCAGGTTGACGCTGCGCCCCGCCACCCGACGCAACAGGGTGTGCAGGCGCGCAGCCAGTTCGCGCAGATCGAACGGCTTGAGCAGGTAATCGTCCGCGCCGGCCTGCAAGCCGTCGACGCGGTCAGTGACCGAATCCCGGGCGGTGAGGATCAGCACCGGCAGCTCAAGGCCGTTGTGGCGCAACTGCTGCAACAGCTTCAAACCGTCTTCATCGGGAAGGCCGAGGTCGAGCACCATGACGTCGAACTCCGCGACCTTGAGCATCGCCCGGGCAGCGGACGCCGTGGCGACGTGCTCCACGGTCAGGCCCTGGGCGGTCAGGCCGGCGACGATGCCACTGGCGATCAGCTCATCGTCTTCGCAAACGAGTACATGCATAGGGAGCTCCGCGGCAGGAAAACGTCAGTCAAGCAATCCAGGATTAAGGCTTAATTATGGCAAGTCGACAGGTAGCCGCAAAGGACTCGTTTCCAGGCTGAAGCGCTGATCGCCAGACAAACTGCTTACTGCAAAAAAACAAACTTCCATTTCCAAAACAGAAACATAGATATTGAAACAAATAACCCCTCCAATCCGCTTCCTAATAAACCTCATGTAGCGATACCTTTAAAACAAGAAAAACAAAGCCCCGCGCAACACTCATAAAAACCAAAAGGAATTAACCAATGTCAGGACTTCAAAACTTCGTAGCCGTCGACTGGCGCTCAGGCAAGGATAAAATTTACTTCTTCTTCAAAGACACCAATCGGTACTCACGATTTGATATCGCCTCCAACACGGTTGAAGACGGTTACCCCACCGACATCACATTTGATAATTGGGGAGCAGCGCATGTTGCACTAAAAAATCTGCGCTTCGGCTTTGCAGCTCCGGCGCTGGGAGGCTCCTGGGGTGGAGGGGACGATATTTTGTGGCTGTTTTATTACGACGGCGATACGCCCATGGTCTGCAAGTATGATCAGGATCGTGATACTACTGCGGGGTTTTATCGTCTTGAAAAATCCATTTGGCGCTCGTTAGTTCCGTACTTTGATAAAATCATTACCGGTACGTGGTGGGATACTTTTGCGCCGAAGAACAGATTTCATTTCTTGATGAATGACGGACACTACCTCATTTACAGCTTTACAGATAACACAATAAAACGGCTACCGATAACTTCTAACTCCTGGCCAGGCGTATCCCAATACAAAGATCGAATTATAACGGCGGTCCAAAACGACGCCCCCCTTCTTAGCACGTACTACTACATTTTTCTTACCAATAACGAATACATCAGATACAACCTCAAAAACTACAAAGCAGAGTCTGGCCCCATAAAAATCGATGATGAAAGCTGGCCCGGACTCCTGAGGAGTTGATGACGCAACGAGGTCAGGCGCGGTTAATCATTGGTTAATCGCCGCCCGCCATTGTGCACTTCACTTGCACAGGGATAAGGCCTACCCATGCGTCGACTGTTTTTGTTTTTTATTTTCTTGATCTCTGGGGTGGCCCAGGCTGGAGCGAATCCTTTCGAAACCAAACCTGATTTTTTGCCGGTGGAAAAAGCCTTTGTTTTCACCTCCGAGCGCCTCGAATCAGGTGAAACCCAGCTGTTCTGGCAGATTTCCGATGGCTATTACCTTTATCAGAAACGGTTGAAATTCGATGACTTGCCTGCCGACCAGCATCCCGTGCTGCCGGAAGGTGAAGCCCACAGCGACGAGTTTTTCGGTGAACAGCAGGTCTATCGCCAGGGCCTTGAACTGAAAATCCCGGCCGGTGCCAGCGGCCAGATCAAGGTGGGGTTCCAGGGCTGTGCCGATGCCGGTTTGTGTTATCCGCCGCAGACGCAAGTCGTGGATCTGGGTGGTAAAGCGGCCACCGCTGCGAGCAATGAAGCGCCGGACCAGGCGTTGGCCAGCGACTTGCAACAGCGGGCATTGGGTTGGAGCCTTATGGTGTTCTTCGGCCTCGGCCTGCTGCTGGCCTTTACCCCGTGCTCGCTGCCCATGCTGCCGATTCTGGCCGGGCTGATCGTCGGCAGCGGCGCCACGCCCAAGCGCGGTTTTGCCCTGGCCAGCAGCTATGTGGTGAGCATGGCGTTGGTGTATGCGGCGATGGGTGTGCTGGCGGCGTTGCTCGGGGCGAACCTGCAGGCACTGTTGCAGAACCCTTGGCTGCTCGGCAGTTTCGCGGCGATTTTCGTGTTGCTGGCGTTGCCGATGTTTGGCTTCTTCGAACTGCAACTGCCAGTGGCGGTGCGTGATCGTCTGGAAAACGTCTCGCGCAATCAACGCGGGGGCAGCCTGATCGGCGCTGGCGTACTGGGCGCCTTGTCCGGTCTGCTGGTCGGCCCGTGCATGACCGCGCCACTGGCCGGCGCGCTGCTCTACATTGCGCAGAGCGGCAACGCACTGCACGGTGGGTTGATTCTGTTTGCCATGGGCATCGGCATCGGTGTGCCGTTGTTGCTGCTGGTGACCGTCGGCAATCGCTTCATGCCCAAGCCAGGTGCCTGGATGAACCTGGTCAAAGGCATTTTCGGTTTCCTGTTTCTCGCCACGGCGCTGCTGATGTTGCGCCCGGTACTGGATGAATCGCTGTGGGTCGGCTTGTGTGGTGCGTTGCTGTTGATCGCGGCCTACAGCGCCTGGAAACAGTCGGAAGGTTTCGGACGCATCGCGCATCTGTTCGGCGCCACCTCGCTGCTGCTGGGTTTGTGGGGCAGCCTGTTGATGATTGGCGCGGCGGGTGGCAGTGATGATCCGTTCAAGCCGTTGCAGGTGTTCCGCGCTTCCAGTTCGGCCGTCGCCGCCGAACCAGCGGGCCACGACGCCTTCACCACCATTAAGGACCCCGCCGTGCTGCAGCGGGAACTCGACGCGGCGCAAGCGCAGGGCCAGTGGGTGCTGCTGGACTATTACGCGGACTGGTGCGTGTCGTGCAAGGTCATGGAAAAACAGGTCTTCGGCAAAGCCAAAGTGCACGAAGCCCTCAGCGACGTGCGCTTGCTCCGACTCGACGTCACCACCGACAATGCCGCCAGCCGCGAACTGCTCGGCCGTTATAAAGTGCCGGGGCCACCGAGCCTGCTGTGGATCGGCGCCGACGGCAACGAGCGTCGCAGCCAGCGCATCACCGGCGAGGTCGATGCCGACACTTTCCTGCAACGCTGGACCACCACCCGAGATGCCCGTTAATGCTGACCTTCACCCTCGGCACCTTTGCCATCGCGCTTAACCATCTGCTGCTGATCAGTGCCTTGGCGCTGGCGACGTTCGTGGGTTGGCGGGTGGCCAAGCGCGGTGGCGAGAACCCCGAGTCGGCGCTGTTCAGTCTGTTTCTGATCGGCATGCTCGCGGCACGAATCAGTTTCGTCGCGATGTACTGGACGCACTATCGCAACGATCCGTGGCAGGTCATCGATCTGCGCGACGGTGGTTTCCTCGCCTGGCCGGGGGTGATCGCGCTGGTGCTCGCGACGCTGTACCGGGGCTGGCGTCGTCCGGGTTTGCGCCGCCCGCTGGGCTTTGGCGTGGTCAGCGGCCTGGCGTTCTGGTTGCTGGCGACCTTCTCACTGACGATTTATGAACAAGGCACGCGCCTGCCGGAAATCACCCTGCGCAATGCCGCCGGGCAAACTGTGCAACTGGCGGACTACAAGGGCGGCCCGTTGGTGATCAATCTATGGGCGACCTGGTGTCCGCCATGTCGCCGGGAAATGCCGGTGCTGGAAAACGCCCAGATGCAGCGCCCGGACCTGACCTTCCTGTTCGTCAATCAGGCCGAAAGCATGCAAAGCGTCGCTACCTTTCTGGAAACCCAGGGCTTGAGCCTGTCCAACGTGCTGTTCGACGGCAGCGGCCGTTTGGGCCAGGCCGTCGGTTCGATGGCCTTGCCGACTACGCTGTTCTACAACCCCGACGGTCGCCTGCTAGGCAGCCATTTGGGCGAACTGTCGCAAGCCAGCCTGGCTCGCGCACTGGAAAATTTCGACACCGCACCTGCCACTTCTTCAAGGAAACTGCCATGCCCCGCCTCCGCCACCTGCTGACCCTGACCCTGGGTGCCGCCCTGCTGCACCTGCCGTCGGTTCAGGCCGAAGAGCTGCCCGAGGCGATCAAGAAGATCGAAGCCAAGGGTGCAAAAATCGTCGGCCAGTTTGACGCTCCCGATGGCTTGCGCGGCTACGCGGCGCAATACCAGAACCGCGGCATGGCGCTGTATCTGACGCCGGATGGCAAGCACGTGCTGCTGGGCAATCTGTACGACGCCGACGGTAATGACCTGAGCAGCGCGCCGTTGCAGAAGCTGGTGTACGCGCCGATGGCCAAGGAAGTCTGGGGCAAGATGGAAGCGAGCAACTGGATCGCCGACGGCAAGAAGGATGCGCCGCGAGTCGTCTACATGTTCAGCGACCCGAACTGCCCTTACTGCAACATGTTCTGGGAACAGGCGCGGCCCTGGGTCAAGTCCGGCAAGGTGCAATTGCGGCACATCATGGTCGGCATCATCCGTGAAGACAGCCCCGGCAAATCCGCGGCGCTGCTGGCTGCCAAGGACCCGCAAAAAGCCCTGGCGGATCACGAATCGGCCGGCAAAGGCAGTTCGCTCAAGGCCTTGAAAGAAGTACCACCGGCAATTCAGGCCAAACTCGCAGCCAATATGCAGTTGATGGAAGACCTGGAGCTGCAAGCCACTCCGGCGATTTTCTATATGGATGACAAGGGCGAGTTGCAGCAACAGCAAGGGGCGCCGTCGCCGGACAAGTTGGCGAAGATTCTCGGGCCTAAATAAGCAAGATCAAAAGATCGCAGCCTGCGGCAGCTCCTACAAGGGTCACCGGTTCTGTAGGAGCTGCCGCAGGCTGCGATCTTTATCGTAAGCGCTACGCCGGATTACGCGCCGACAAAAATGACAGCAGCGCTTCAGTCACAAACTCCGGATTTTCCAGATTGGAAATATGCCCCGCCTCTGGCACCAGCACACACGGACAACCGATCAGCTCCGCCATTTCATGGGCTTCCGAAGGCGGCCGTGGCTTGTCCTGATCGCCGCACATCACCAGCGTCGTCGCGCCATTCAACTCACCCAGGCGCAGCAACAGATCATCCCGGCCAAAGGTAATCCGCCCCATCGGCACGATGCTTTCGCGCAATCTTTCCGCTGGCAGTGCAGCCAGTTTTGCGCGGAAGTCCTGATACAGCGCCGACTGCGGATCAATGCCCGGGCGGAAGAAGATCGGCACCACGATATCCAGCAGTTGCGGTGCAATCACGCCGCTCTCTTCAATCATCTTGAACAGCGAAAAGTAGTACTGCCGAGTCGCTTCCGGTTCGACTCCCACGTAGGTGTCCATCAACACCAACCCGTTGAGCCGTTGCGGCGCCGACAGCGCCAGACGCACGCCCCACATGCCACCGACCGACAGGCCGACCAGGGTCACTCGATCGATATCCAGATGATCGAGCAGCGCCAATGCCTGACGCGCCACATCGTCCAGCGAGGTTGTTCCTTCGGGCAGCGCCCCGGATTCACCGTGGCCCCACAGGTCCAATGCAATCACCCGATACCGTTGCGACAACGCGGTTATCTGCGGCGCCCACATGGTCTGGTCCCACAGGTAACTGCCGGCCAGCAGAACTGCAGGGCCGCTGCCTTGATCGATGTAGTGAAGGGGTTGGCCGTCTATCGTTACGAAGGGCATCGAGTGTCTCCGCCGGTGAAAAATGGAGCAGGAAGACTGAGTGGCTGACGGTGCGTAGTCAATCACACGATTGTATGCGTCTGTACAACCGCCATCGCTGGCAAGCCAGTTCCCACAAGGATCAAGGATGTTTACACATCATGTGTCCACCACTGCACCTTGTGGGAGCTGGATTGCCAGCTCCCACAGGGATCAAGGATGTTTACGCATCATGTGTCCACCACTGCACCTTGTGGGAGCTGGCTTGCCAGCGATGAGGCCGATACAAACACTAGAGAATCAAAGCCCTTCCAGCTCCGCCATCAAATCATTCAACCGATCCACCTTCTCCTCGGTGATCTCACTGGCCGCCAACCCATCGATGTACCCGGCCAATTCCTCCACCGTGCTGCATTCGAACATCGCCCGCAGCGGCACATCCCGTTGCAGGGTTTTCTGCACCCGCGAGGCGATTTGCGTAGCCAACAGCGAATGCCCGCCCAGTTCGAAGAAGTTGTCGCGCACGCCCACCCTCTCCACCTTCAGGACCTCAACCCAAATCGAGGCCAACGTCTGCTCCAGTTCATTACGCGGCGCCTGATAATCCTGGCTTTGCAATTGCCCGATTTCCAGCGCTGGCAGCGCCTTGCGGTCCAATTTTCCGTTGGTGTTGAGCGGCAGCTTGTCGAGCCACAGCCAGTGCAGCGGCACCATGTATTCCGGCAGTTCAGCGCGCAAACGTTGCTTGATCCGCTCCAGCCGTTCAGCCGAACTCGGCGCGCAACCCGCCGCCACCAGATAGCCGACCAGATGCTTGCCGTTGATGCCCTCCTGCACGCCGACCGCCGCCTCGCGGACTTCCGGTTGTTCATGCAGGCGTGCTTCGATTTCCCCCAGTTCGATGCGGTAGCCGCGAATCTTCACCTGATGGTCGATGCGCCCGACGTATTCCAGCACGCCGTCACTGCGACGCCGGGCCAGGTCGCCGGTACGATACAGACGATCCCCCGGCGCGCCGAACGGGTTCGGTACAAACACCTGCGCCGTGCGTAGCGGATCGCTGACATAACCACGCCCGACGCCAGTGCCCGCAACACACAACTCCCCTACGGCGCCCAACGGCACCAGTTCCAGCGCGCCATCGAGCAGGTACAAACGGTTGTTGTCGGTCGGCGTGCCAATCGGCAAATAGCTGCCGCGCGTGGAGGCCATGTCGACGCGGAAGAACGCCACGTCATCCGAGCATTCCGCCGGGCCGTAGGCATTCACCAAGCCGATGTCCGGGTAACGCTGCAACCACTGATGCGCCAGTTCCGGTGGCATCGCTTCACCGGTCGGCAACATCCAGCGCAGGCCGTCGAGGCTCATGCGTTCCTGGGCGAGCATGCCCTGGATCAGCGACGGCACGCTTTCCAGCACGGTAATGCCCTTGTTCTGAACATGGGTCAGCAGGCCGTGCGGATCGTGGGCAATGCTGTTCGGCACGATGTCCACTCGCGCACCGAACAACGGTGCGGCGAGGAATTGCCAGACCGAAATATCGAAGCTTTGCGAAGCGGTCTGGGCGATCACGTCGGCTTCGCTCAGGTTCAGGTACGGCACCTTGCTCAACTGGTTATTGAGCATGCCGCGCTGTTCGACCATCACACCCTTCGGCAAACCGGTGGAACCGGACGTATAGATCACGTAGGCCAGATTGTCCGGACCGCTGTAGACGCCGGGATTGACCACCGAGACCTCGCTCGCCTGCACCTCTTCCCAGACCAGCAACCGAGGTCGATTAGCGCAAGCGAACTCATCCAGCAACCCCAGCGCTTGCTCGTGACAGGCTCGGGTGCAGACCAGCAGCGGCGTGCGGCTCAAGTCGATGATGCGACTCAGGCGTTGGCTCGGCAGCCCCGGATCCAGAGGCAGATATCCCGCACCCGCCTTGAAGCTGCCGATGATCATGCCGAGCAAATCAAGACTGCGTTCGGCCAGCAACGCCACCGGTTGATCCAGTCCGACACCCGCCGCAATCAGCGCATGACCGAGACGGTTACTGCGCTGGTTCAGCTCAAGGTAGCTGTGTTGCTGATCCAGGCAACTGGCGGCGATTCGCTGTGGATGCTCGGCCACCTGAGATTCAAACAATGAAACGTAGCTCTGTTCCAGCGGGTAAGCCTGTTCGCTCTGGTTGCAGCCGTGAATCAGGAAATCCTGCTCATCGGCACCCAGCAGTGGCAAGTCCGCCATGTCGCCATGGAAACCTTCGACCAGCGCCAACAGCAAGCGCTTGAACTCAGCGAGCATGCGCTCGACCGTGGACTCGTCGAAATAACGCTGGTCATAGGACAGGTGCAAGCCCAGGTCATCGCCGGGATAGCACACCGCCGTCAGCGGGAAGTTGGTGTGGGTGCGGCCCGAGTCCGACGTCGCGTTGAGGCTCTGCGCACGGTCCAGCACCGACACTTCCACCGGGGCGTTTTCGAACACGAACAGGCTGTCGAACAACGGCTGGCCCTTCGGCAATTCGCTGTGCTCCTGAATGCTCACCAACGGCAAGTATTCGTACTCACGCAGTTGCATGTTGCTGTCGAGCAAATCCGTCAGCCACTGGCGCACGCTGCAACGCTGATGGTCTTCAGGCATTTTCACCCGCAGCGCGATGCTGTTGATGAACAGGCCGACGGTGCGCTGCATTTCCGGCATGTCCACCGGACGCCCGGCCACCGTGACGCCGAACAGTACGTCGCGATCACCGCTCAAGCGCCGCAGGACCAAGGCCCACGCGGCCTGGGCGAAAGTATTGATGGTCAGTTGATGAGCCTGAGCCAGTTCACGCAGTTGCGCACCGTCACGGGCATCCAGTCGGGTGTAGCGGTCGCCGACGAGCATGCCGCCGCTTTCGCCAGCGTGCTCGCGCAGGAACGGCCGATCACTCGGGATTGGCGTCGTGCGTTCGAAGCCTTGCAGATTGGTTTTCCACCACTGCCGCGCTTCGGCCAGGCTCTGGCGTTGCAGCCAGCCGATGTAGTCGCGATAACGCGGCGGCACGGCCAGTTGCGCCTCCCGGCCTTCGCCAAGAGCGGTGTAGATTTCGAAGAAATCGTTCATGAGCAGCGACCGGCACCAGGCATCGATGAGGATGTGGTGGTTGCTCATCATGAACCAGTAACGCGCCGCGCCAACCCGGATCAAACGCAGGTGGAACGGTGCCTGATTGAGCAGATCGAACCCGGCCTCACGCTCGCTTTTCAGCAGCATTTGCAGCTTCGGCTCTTGCTCATCTTCAGCGATTTCGCTCCAGTCGAGGTACTCGATCGGCGTACTGCCCGGCTTGTGGATAACTTGCAGCATGTCTTCGCCGACGTTCCAGCAGAACGAGGCGCGCAAGGCTTCGTGACGGGCGATCACCGCTTGCCAGGCCTGGGCGAAACGCTGCGGGTCGAGCTCGCTGTTGATGCGGTAACGGTCCTGCATGTAATAGAGGCCAGTGCCCGGTTCCAGAAGCGTATGCAGCAGCATGCCTTCCTGCATCGGCGTCAGCGGGTAGACGTCTTCGATGACGCTGGCCGCAACAGGCAGCGCATCCAGTTGAGTCTGGTTCAGCTGGGCCAGCGGGAAGTCCGACGGGGTCAGGCCACCGGCATCGTCGCGCAAGCAATGCTCGATCAGGCTGGTCAGCTCGCCCACGTAAGCTTCGGCCAATTCGTTGATAGTCTGCGGCTCGTAGCGTTCGGCGCTGAAGGTCCAGCGCAGCACCAGTTCACCGCCATAAACCTGGCTATCGACGCTCAGCTCGTTGGGCAGTGGCGCTTTCGGATCGTGTGCGGCACCGACCGGCTCATCCAGTGGACGGAACAGCGCCTCATTGCCGAAGTTCTGGTCGAGCTGGCCGAGGTAGTTGAAGGTAATTGGCGCGACCGGCAACGCGGCCATGGACTGGCGGCACTGATCATCGGCGAGGTAGCGCAGCACGCCATAACCGAGTCCTTTGTGCGGCACGGCGCGCAGCTGTTCCTTGATTGCCTTGATCGAAGCACCCTGCTCGTTCTCTGGCGTCAATCGCAGTGGATAGGCGCTAGTGAACCAGCCGACGGTGCGGGTCAGGTCGATCTCGTCGAACAGCGCCTCGCGGCCATGGCCTTCCAGTTGAATCAGCGCCGATTCGTGCCCGCTCCAGCGGCACAGCACGCGGGCCAATGCGGTCAGCAGCAGGTCGTTGACTTGGGTGCGATAGGCACTCGGCGCCTGTTGCAGCAATTGGCGGGTGCGCTCGCTGTCGAGACGCACGCTGACGGTTTGTGCATGGCGATTCTGCCGACCGCCCTCGGGACGATCACACGGCAATTCCGCGCTCGGCCCGGCCACTTGTGTCTGCCACCAGCTCAGTTCTTCGCGCAGCGATTCGCTACCGGCATAGGCCTGCAAGCGCGCGGCCCAATCCTTGAAGGCGCTGGTTTTCGCCGGCAGTTTTACCGACTGCTGCTCGTTGAGTTGGCGATACACCGTTTGCAAGTCGTCCAACAGCACGCGCCAGGAAACGCCGTCCACCACCAAGTGGTGAATAGCGATGAACAACCGTTGCCGCCCTTCCGGGCCATCAACCAACAACGCGCGCATCAGCGGCCCTGCTTGTAGGTCGAGGTTGCGTTGGGCATCGGCGAACAGTGAAGCGCATTGGTCCATGGACGGAACCTGTACTTGCCACAGCACCGTCGCATCGGAAATTGCCTGATACTCGGCGCGCCATTGGCCATCAACTTCGCTGAAGCGCAGACGCAAGGCGTCGTGCTGTTCAAGCACCGCCAGCAGCGCTTGCTCCAGACGATGGGGCTCCAGCGCCACGGTCGGTTCCAGCAGCAACGCCTGGTTCCAGTGCTGGCGCTGCGGGATGTCGGTGTCGAAAAACCAGTGCTGGATCGGTGTCAGGCGCGACTCGCCGCTGAGCAAACCTTGCTCGGCCGTGACCTGTTCGGTGCGAGTCGCGATGGCGGCGAGGGTTTGCACGGTCTGGTGCTGGAACAAGTCGCGGGGGCTGAAGTGAATGCCCTGCTGCCGCGCACGGCTGACCACTTGAATCGACAGGATCGAGTCGCCGCCGAGTTCGAAGAAGTTGTCGTTGAGGCCGACCTGTTCGACGTTCAGCACCTCGCACCAGATCTGCGCCAACGTCAGTTCCAGCTCGTTGCTCGGCGCCACGTAGTGTTGACGGTTCAGCTCCGGGTCCGGCGCCGGCAAAGCGCGGCGGTCGAGTTTACCGTTGGCGGTCAACGGCATGCTCGCCAGCAGAATCAGGTGGGATGGCACCATGTAATCCGGCAACTGGGATTTGAGGTGCGTCTTGAGGGATTCTCGCAATGCGGCTTGTTGCGACTCGTCCTGTTCGGTGACGTCGCAAACCAGATAGCTCACCAGTTGTTTGCCGCTCGGTGCATCGAGCGCCAACACGACGGCCTCACGCACCGATTCATGCTCAAGCAAACGGGTTTCGATCTCGCCCAACTCGATACGGAAACCGCGAATCTTCACTTGATGGTCGATGCGCCCGAGGTATTCCACCAGGCCATCGGCACACTGGCGCACCAGGTCGCCGGTGCGATACAGACGACCACCGTTGCTGGCGAACGGGTCAGCCACAAAACGCTCGGCAGTCATGCCGGGACGCTGGTGATAACCCTGGGCCAGACCCGCGCCGCCGACGTACAACTCACCCGTAGCGCCTTGCGGCACCAACGCCAGATCGGCGTCGAGAATGTACGCCACGCGATCACCGATGACGCTGCCGATCGGCACGCTGCCGGCGCCTTCTTCCAGCACTTCAGGCGCCAGGCTGGCCAATGGCATGACCACGGTTTCGGTCGGGCCGTAGGCGTTGAAGAACAGGCTCGGTGTGAACACTGCGCGAATCCGTTGCAAGTGCTCGCCGGTCAGCGCTTCGCCGCCGGTGATGATCATGCGCACCGGCAGGATTTCGCTTTGCGTGGCCAGCCACTGCGCCAACTGGCTGCCGTAGCTTGGGGTGAAGCCGAGGATGTTGATGTGGTGGCGACGGATCAGGCCGCAGATTTCTTCGGCGTCCCATTGTCCTTGAGCACGCAGAACCACTTGGGCACCGCTCAACAGCGGCACCAACAGGCGCTCGGTGGCGGCGTCGAAGTTGATCGAATAAAAGTGCAGTTCGCAGTCGTCGGGGCGCATGCCGAAACGCTTGATCACCGCGCGGCAATGCATGGCGATTTCGCCGTGTGACACCACCACACCTTTCGGTTTTCCAGTGGAACCCGAGGTGTAGATCAGGTACGCCTGATGCTGCGGCAGGCTGATAAATGGCAGTTCGGTCGCCGGGTAGTTGGCCAGTTCGGCGGCGTCTTCTTCAAGGCACCAGCGGACCACGCTTGCCGGCAATTCACCCAACGCCTCGAACATCGCCGTATCGCTCAGCAGCAGACCAATGCCGCTGTCTTCGATCATGTAATGCAGCCGATCAAGCGGGTATTCCGGGTCCAGTGGCACGTACGCGCCGCCAGCCTTGAGGATCGCCAGCAGGCCGACGACCATTTCCAGCGAACGCTCCAGCGCCAGGCCAACGCGAACCTGCGGACCCACGCCACGCTCGCGCAGCATCCACGCCAGGCGATTGGCACGGCTGTCGAGTTCGGCATAGCTCAGGGTTTGCCCGGCGAACGTCAGTGCCGGCGCATCGGGACGCGCCAGCGCCTGTTCGCTGAACAGGTGATGAATGCACTGGTCGAGGCGATGTTCACCCGGTTCGACGCCGAGGCTGTCGAGCAGGTTTTGCTGTTCCGTGGCTTCGAGCAACGGCAACTCACTGAGGCGCTGATGCGGATCGGCAAGCAGCGCTTCCAGCAGGTTGCGCCAGTGCCCGGCCATGCGTGCGATGCGCGGTTCGTCGAACAGATCGGTGCTGTAAGTCAGGCAGCAACCGAGGCGATGGTCGAGGTCGGTGACTTCCAGGTTGAGGTCGAACTTGGTCGCGCGGGCGTCGTTGGCCAGGTATTCGACGGTCATGCCGGCGAGTTTTCGGCTCTGCTGGAATTCCCAGCGCTGCACGTTGCACATCACCTGGAACAGCGGGTTGTAGGCGGCGCTGCGCGGTGGCTGCAAGGCTTCCACCAGATGATCGAACGGCAGGTCCTGATGGGACTGGCCTTCGATGACCGTGTGGCGTACCTGCTCCAGCAATTCACCGACGCTCATCTGCCCGTCGAGCTGGCAGCGCAGCACTTGGGTGTTGAGGAACGCGCCGATCAGCCCTTCGCTTTCCGGGCGAATGCGGTTGGCCACCGGGGCGCCGATGCGCAGGTCGGTCTGGCCGCTGTAGCGGTAAAGCAGCACCGCGAGCGCGGCGGTCATGGTCATGAACAGGGTCAGACCGTTTTGCGCATTGAAGGCGCGGACCCGTGCCGCGAGGTCATCGCTCAGGTCGAAACGGAACAATTCGCCCTGATGACTTTGCACCGGCGGACGCGGACGGTCGCCGGGCAATTCCAGCAACGGATGTTCGCGGCCCAGTTGCGCGGTCCAGTAGTCGAGTTGGCGCTGGCGCTCGCCGGACTCCAGCCACTGCCGCTGCCAGACGCTGTAATCGAGGTACTGCACCGGCAGCGGCTGCAACGGCGATTCGCGCTCATCGACAAACGCTTCGTAAAGCGCGCTGAGTTCCCGGGCGAAAATGTCCATCGCCCAGCCTTCGGTGACGATGTGGTGCAGGGTCAGCACCAGGTAATGTTCGAGCTCGGCAGTCTTGACCAGACAGGCGCGCAACAGCGGCCCGGTTTCCAGATCGAACGGCTGGTGCGCTTCATCATCCGCCAGTTGCTGCACCCGTTGTTCGCGGGCGGCGGCGTCCAGCGCCGAGAAATCCTGCCACTCCATGCGCACGCCGGTTTCTGCATGCACCTGCTGACGGGCCACGCCGTTGACGCTCGGGAACGTGGTGCGCAGGGTTTCATGGCGCAGGATCAACGCTTGCAGCGCCGCTTCGAAACGCCCGACATCCAGCACCCCGCGCAGCCGCGCCATGCCGCCAACGTTGTAGGCCGGGCTGCCCGGCTCCATCTGCCAGAGGAACCACATGCGCTGCTGGGAATAAGACAGCGGCACTGGTTGGCTGCGGTCGACCTTTTCAATAGGTGGTTGCTTGTTGGTGCTGCCGCTGACCTGGATCAGGCGCACTTGTTCGGCGAAGGCGTCCAGTTCGCTGTTCTCGAACAGCGCACGCAATGGCAACTCGACGTTGCAGGCCTGGCGCGTGCGGGAGATGATTTGCGTGGCCAGCAACGAATGGCCGCCGAGGGCGAAGAAATCATCACGCAGGCCGACTTGCTCGAGGCCCAGCACTTCACGCCAGATGCCGGCGATTTGTTGCTCCAGTTTGGTCACCGGTTCGACGTGTTCGCGAACTTGCCACTGCGGTTCCGGCAAGGCCCGGCGGTCGAGTTTGCCGCTCGGGCTGAGGGGCATTTCGTCGAGGCGCATCAGCTGTGCCGGGACCATGTATTCCGGCAGTTCGTCTGCCAACGCGGTTTTCAGGCGTGTGGTCTGGGCTTCTTCGGATTCGCAGGAGTCGGCGCTGTAGTAACCGATCAACTGACCACCCGCAGAGGTTTCGCGCACCAGCACCACCGCTTGCGCCACGCCGTCCTGCGCCAACAGCCGCGCTTCAATTTCTTCCGGTTCGACACGGAAGCCACGCAGTTTGACCTGCTGATCGAGACGGCCGAGGTATTCGATCACGCCGTCGTCGGTCCAACGCGCACGGTCGCCGGTGCGGTACAGACGCGCGCCCTGTTCGCCCAAAGGATCTACCACAAAGCGTTCGGCGGTCAGGCCCGGACGTCCCAGATAGCCTCGCGCCAAGCCGATGCCACTGATGCACAGTTCACCCGGCACCCCGGCCGGAACAGGATTGAGTTCGCTATCGAGTACACGGCAGACGACGTTACCCAGCGGACGGCCAATCGGCGAACGCTCGCCGTCGGCGGTCGTGCAGTGCCAATGGGTGACGTTGATCGCGGTTTCGGTCGGGCCGTAACGATTGTGCAGTTGCACGGCCGGCAGTTGTTCCAGCACGCGGTTGCGCAGTGCGGCGGGCAAGGCTTCGCCGCCGCAGAACACGCGGCGCAGGCTGGTACATTCGGCGCTGAGCGGTTCGTCGATGAACAACGAAAGCAGCGGCGGCACGAAGTGCAACGTGGTCACGCCGTATTGCTGAACCAACTGCGCGATGCGGTGTGGATCGCGGTGTTCACCGGGGCCGGCGATCAACAAGCGAGCACCGGTGATCAGCGGCCAGAAACACTCCCACACCGACACGTCGAAACTGATCGGTGCCTTTTGCATCAGCACGTCGGTTTCGTTCAGACAGTAAGTGTTTTGCATCCATTGCAGGCGCTCGGCGAGGGCGGCGTGGGTGTTGCCGACGCCTTTGGGCTGGCCGGTGGAACCGGAGGTGTAGATCACGTACGCCAGGTTATCGCCGTGCAGATGCAGGCCCGGCGTTTGGCTCGGCCAGCTCTCCAGATGCAGGGCGTCCATGGCGATCACGCTGACGCCGTCGGTGGCCGGCAGGCGATCGAGCAATTGGGTTTGGGTCAGCAGCAAATCGACGCCGCTGTCCTTGAGCATGTAGGCCAGGCGCTCGGCCGGGTAGTCCGGATCGAGAGGCACATAAGCGCCGCCAGCCTTGATGATCGCCAGCAGGCCGATGAGCAATTGCGGCGAACGCTCGGCAGCAATGGCCACGCACACGTCCGGACCAACGCCTTTGTCGCGCAGGTAATGGGCCAGGCGATTGGCCTGGGTGTGCAGTTCGGCGAAATCGAGGCTGCCGCCGTCCCACATCAGCGCAGTGCGTTCCGGGGTCTGGCGCGCTTGCTCGTTGAGCAGTTCGGGCAGCCATTGGCTGGCGGGTGTGCACGGTGCAACGGCCCAGTCAGCTTGCTGGTTGAACTCCGCTTCGGTCAGCAATTGCAGATCGCCGAGGGCGGTTTGCGGACGCTCGCAGACTTCGCGCAACAGGTTGCTGTAATGCCCGGCCAGACGCTCGATGGTCGCCCCGTCGAACAACTCGCTGGCGTAGTCGAAAGACAGACTCAAGCGACCGTTGCGATCTTCTTCACTGTGCAATTGCAGGTCGAACTTGGCTTCGCGACTGTGCCACGGCAACTCTTCGGCCAGCAGCCCCGGCAGGCGTTTCAAGGCGCTGAAGTCACGTTGCTGGTGGTTGAACATGACCTGGAACAGGCCCTGTTCACGCGCCTGCGGGAAGGCTTCGAGCAGTTGTTCGAACGGCAGATCCTGATGGGTTTGTGCGCCCAATGCGGCCTGACGGGTTTGCTCCAGTAACTCGGCAAATGGCAATCGCGAATCCACCTGCGCGCGCATCACCTGGGTGTTGATAAAGAAGCCGATCAGGCCTTGGGTTTCCAGGCGTGGACGGTTGGCGTTCGGCACCCCGATGCGGATGTCGCGTTGACCGCTGTAGTGATGCAACAGGGTCTGGAATGCAGCGAGCAGCAGCATGAAAGAGGTCGATTCATGGGTCTGGGCAGTCTGGCGAATGGCATCGCTCAGACTCGCGTCCAGCCGCACCGTGTGGCGTGCAGCGCGGTGCAGTTGCTGTGCTGAGCGCGGATGGTCGGTGGCCAGGCTCAGGGTCGGATGCTCATCGCCCAACTGCGCTTTCCAGTAGGCCAGTTGACGCTCGCCCTCCCCCTGCGCCAGCCATTGACGCTGCCAGCTGCCGTAGTCGGCGTACTGGGTCGGCAATGGCGCAAGCGTCGTTTGCTGCCCTTGAGAAGCCGCCGCGTACAGCCGGGAAAACTCGTCGATCAGCACATTCAGCGACCAGCCGTCAGCGATGATGTGATGCATCGTCACCAGCAGTTGATGGTCTTCGTCGTCGAGGCGCACCAGCGTCACCCACAGCAACGGACCTTTCTCCAGATCAAACTGGGTGCGCGCTTCGTCTTCGCGGATTTGCTGTGCGCGGGCTTCGCGTTCGGTCACCGGCAGGTCGCTGATGTCGATGCGTTGCAGGTTGAATTCAGCAACGGCATCGACCTGTTGCAACGCCACGCCGTCACGCTCGAAGAACCGCGTGCGCAAGGATTCGTGGCGCTCGATCAACTGCTGGAAGCTGCCGCGCAAGGCGTCTTCATCCAGCTCGCCGCGCAGGCGCAAGGCACCGGGAATGTTGTAGGCGCTGCTTTGCGGGTCCAGTTGCCAAGTGATCCACAGACGGTTTTGCGCCATGGATTGTGGCATCGCTTCTGCACGCGACAGAATGGTGATTGAGCCTTGCGCCAGTCCGCCGTCCTTTTGTTGCCGGGCCACAACTTCGACGAATGCGCCGAGGGTTGGCGCTTCGAACAACAGGCGCAGGTTCAGCTCCAGGCCGATCGTTTCACGCAAACGCGCCACCACCTGCGTTGCGGCGATGGAGTTGCCGCCAAGCAGAAAGAAGTGATCGTCGGCGCTGATGTGTTTGACGTTCAGCTGTTCGCACCAGATCTGGCCGATCAAGGTTTGCAGTTCAGTGCCCGATTCAGTGTTTGCAGTGCTTTCGGTAACCGTTGAAGGGAACACCGCATAGCTGTCGAGGCTTCCGTCGGCCATCCGATTACGGCATGCCGAGCGTTGCAATTTACCGCTGGAGGTCTTGGGTAACGCACCCGGATTGAGCAACACCACCACTCTCGGCGCTTCCTGATACGCCTCGGCCACGGCCTGACGAATAGTTTTGATCAAGGTTTCGGGCGGGAGGATTTTTTGCACGCTGCGGCTGATCTCCGCGGCGAGACCGATGCCTTCCTGACCGTCAATGTTGACCGCGAATGCGGCGACGCGACCTTTGCGCACCACCTCCACTTCACGTTCGACCGTCTGCTCGATGTCCTGTGGATAAAGGTTGTGACCGCGCACGATCAGCATGTCCTTCAGTCGTCCCGTGATGAACAGCTCGCCGTTGCGCATGAAACCCAGGTCACCGGTACGCAGCCAGGTTTGCCCGGCGTGCTGGACGAAGGTCTTGGCGGTCGCCTCGGGATTGCGCCAGTAGCCGAGTGCGATGCTCGGGCCGCTGGCCCAGACTTCGCCGACTGCGTTGTCATTGAGTTCGATGAGCGAAACCGGGTCGAAGATCAACACCGCGTGATCCGGCTGGCTGACGCCGCAGCTCATGATCGCGCTGCCCTCGCCCGCTTCGGCACGGTTTTGCGCCAAGGCTTGATCGTCGACGCGCAGGTTGCCAATCCCTTGACCGCGCGGAGTGCCGGCCACGAACAGCGTGGCTTCGGCCAGACCGTAAGAAGCCATGAAACTGTCTTCTCTGAAACCGCAACCGGCGAACTTCTCGGCGAAGCGTTCCAGAGTGTCGAGACGAATCGGTTCAGAGCCGGAATACGCCACACGCCAGCCGCTCAGGTCGAGGCGCTCCAGGGCCGATTCGCTGACCCGTTCGCTGCACAACCGGTAGGCAAAATCCGGTCCGCCACTGATGGTGCCGCCGTATTCGCTGATCGCTTCCAGCCAGCGCAATGGCCGGCCGAGGAAGTACGCCGGCGACATCAACACGCAAGGCACGCCGCTGAAAATCGGCTGCAACAAGCCACCGATCAAACCCATGTCGTGGTACAGCGGCAGCCAGCTGACGATCACGTCGTCGGGGTTCACATCGATGCCGAAACCGTGGCGGATCAGCAACTCATTGGCAACCAGGTTGCCGTGGCTGACTTGCACGCCTTTGGGCAACGCGGTGGAACCGGAGGTGTATTGCAGGAAGGCGATGTGATCATCTTGCAGGTCCGGCGCAACCCAGCAGTCGGCCAGCGCGCTGTCGAGGGTATCGACACACAGCAGCGGCGGCGCGCCTTCGATTTGCAGCAACGAATCGCGCAGACCGGCGCTGGTCAGCAACAGGCGCGGTTCGGCATCGCTGATGATCGACAGCAGGCGCTCCTGGTGATGACGGCGCGTCGACTCCGGCGGATAGGCCGGCACCGCGATCACACCGGCATACAAGCAACCAAAGAACGCCGCGACGTAATCCGCACCGCTGGGAAACAGCAGCACTGCGCGATCGCCGAAATCAGCCTCGGCCTGCAACGCGCCAGCAATCGTCCGCGCTCGCTGATCCAGCTCGCGATAGCTGAGCACCACAGCCTGTTCCCGGGTTTCGGCGAGAAAACGCAAGGCCACTCGAGCCGGCGTCAGGGCCGCGCGGCGCTGGAGGGCTTGGACCAGTGTGCTGGGGAGTTCGAACGCGTCGGTCATGAGGTTTCCTGCCTGAATTCGGCTTGCAATTGGAATCGGTTTTGTTACGTCGCGCCCCATTCGAGGGCGCGCAGGACGCGGTCTTCGCCGACCACGCGAGGCATTGGCAATGCACTGGTATCCGGGGCTTGAGCCCGGAGCCATTCACCAATGAGAACGGATGACGTCTGCAAATAATTAGTCGCCCGGCTTGAGCGCCAACCGGGCCGGGCCGCGACAGCGTGTCGCAGTTCTCACTCTGCACCTTTACGGCGCATTAGTTCTCTTTCTCAATTGACAATCATTATCATTCAACCTAATTTGTCGCTCGATGTGTAGGGCAGCCATGGTCTCTTGCCGCCCCACTAACCTTTTGGCAGCAGGGTGATTTCCATGACGGAACAAGTCTCCACAAGCAGGTGCGATTCGCCGTTACTTCAGGCATTCGTCGACAATCGACTGATTCTGGTCAAGATTGCAGCCCGCATCACCGGCTGTCGCTCGCGTGCTGAAGATGTGGTGCAGGACGCGTTCTTCCGGTTGCAATCGGCGCCGCAGATCACCTCTTCATTCAAGGCTCAGCTCAGTTATCTGTTCCAGATCGTGCGCAACCTGGCGATCGATCACTACCGCAAGCAGGCACTGGAACAGAAGTATTCCGGGCCTGAAGAGGAAGGTCTGAACGTGGTGATCCAGGGTGCTTCGCCGGAAACGTCGCACATCAATTTTTCCACCCTGGAAAACATTGCCGACGCGCTGACGGAGCTGCCGAGCCGCACCCGTTATGCCTTCGAGATGTACCGACTGCACGGCGTGCCGCAGAAGGACATCGCCAAGGAACTTGGCGTCTCGCCGACCTTGGTGAACTTCATGATTCGTGATGCGCTGGTGCATTGCCGCAAGGTGTCGGGGCGTCGTGCGGATACTTTTGCCAATCGCTGATTGCGCGTTGTCCGTTTGAAAAGATCGCAGCCTTCGGCAGCTCCTACAGGGTGACGCAATCCCATGCAGGAGCTGCCGAAGGCTGCGATCTTTGCTTTCAGACCAACCCACATCGATCAAAAAACCGCTCACGCCCCAACACCATCAACGCGGCGCGTTTATGCGGGAAATCGAATTCTTTCTCACAGTGGAATCGCTGACTCTGCATGTGCCCGATCATCTTGCCGTTGTCGGCGCGAGGCTCGGCCACCACACGCTGGGTGCGCGCGTCATCCAGAAACAGGTAATGCACCAGCGCCGATAACCAGCTCGCCACCTTGTGCGGGCCACGGTGGTTTTCCTCGCCCACCAGCATGTGAATGCCACGGTCGTAATCGCCGGCCTCGTAGAACGGTGCGATGCGATCTTCCTTGGCCCAGTAGGCTTCGAAATAGGCAAACGGCTGATCGTCGAAACAACCGATCAGCTTCAGGGTGTGCGGATCGGCTTCGAGCTTGCTCAGGTACTCGCGATGCTGTTCGAGGCTGCCCTCTTCCTGCCAGAAACTGGCAACTCGCGGGCTGTTTTGCCAACGATTGAAACGCGCCAGGTCCAGGTCGATGTCCACGGTGCGCAGGGAAATCCAGGCCCCCAGCTGCGCATCGAAACGCCGATACACCTCGCCCCGTGGCTTGATCGGCCGCAGCGGATGACGCTTGCCGCCGCTGATGACCATTTGCTGTGGATAACTGCCAGTCAGCGGCTGCACCAACCATGGTTGTGGCAACTGCCAGAACAAGGTGCGCTCGCAACGGTATTCGCCAACGGTTGGCGTGGGGATCAGCAATCCACTGAGCAAAGCTTCAGTCGGCGCTTGATCGAGTTTCCAGGTCAGGCGCTGGCAGGCCGGGTTACGGGCAAACAGCCAGTAACAGGCGGCCCAGAGTGCCTTGCCGTCAGGACAGACGAGGCGGTCCTCCAGCTGCACCTGCAACTCGGGGTCGCGGGTCAGCCGCAGCTGAATCAGCAACTGACCGTCCAGGTTGAGGCTCAACGCGCCCTCGGTTTCATCAGCGGTGAGACTGTTGCCTGTCGGTAGCGCCAGGGCAGTCGGGTCATTCGGATTGGGCATGGTCGGGCTCACGATAATCGTCAACAGTTCAACGATGTGACGTGAGCCGAGGCGGAAAATTTAAGCGGCGCCGGTCAATTCGCGACCTGTGGCGAAATCTCTTCGTGCGGAACCGGTACCACCGCAATTTTGTACGGTTCGAAAATCTTCAGCATCTGACCGTTGTCCCGCAGCCCTTGCAGCAACTTGCCGAACGCCTCGCCGCTGATCGGCGCCGTCGGGCGCAGGATCGCGTAGTGGTGATAAACCTGATCGATGCGCTCGGACGCCAGCAACTCGCTGGCGACTTTTTCGTTACGCAAAAAGTAATCGCTCAGGTAAGAGCGCGTAACCAGGGCGATGTCGGCGCGGCCACGCAGCACCATCAGCAGGTTGCTGTCATGGGAATAGGTCAGCGTGGCGTTGTAGTTTTGCGCGAGGTATTTGGGCTCGGCGTTGAAGTTGGCGAATTCGTAGTGGTAACCACTGAAGAGCGCCAGGCGCTTGCCTGCGAGGTCGGAAAAGTAGCCTTGCTTTCGTTCGGGCTGGCGTTGTGCGACAAAAATCTCGGCGTCTTCCAGCCCCATATCAACGTCGGTGTGAGGAATGGCTTCCCAACCCCAGGCGGGGTTTTCGAAGATTGCCATGTCGATCCGGCCCTGCTTGAAGTCACCAAAACGCCGGGGAATGGAGGTGGGCACCAGCACGAATTGATAGTCGTTTTGCAGGGTGTTGAGGGCGTCGACCAGTTGCGGCAGCAAGCCCGTATCGGCACCGGTCTCCGGGCGCACGGTGTACGGCGGAAAATGCGCGGCACCGATGCGCACCAGTTGTGCCGCCGATGAAGGCACGATCCACAACGCCGCGAGCATCGCCAGCAAAAGCCGTGAAGCCGTCCGAATTGGCGAAGACATCAAAACAACCCACTCCCCAAAAATACTGCATCAATGCAATCAAGCTAGGCGGTTTCGCCCAGTTAGCCAGTTTCCTGCCGACCAACACAATCTAATTATTTTTCCTCCAGTACCAGGATCAGCGCCTCATCGGCCAATTGATCGAGGCTCATGCTGCCACCGGCGCGAAACCAGGTGGTGGTCCAGGACAGCGCCCCGGTGAGAAAACGCCGGGTGACGAACACATCACCACGGATGAAACCGGCGGTCTTGGCTTCGCCCAACACCTGCAGCCAGATGTCTTCATAGATGTCACGCAGCGCCAGAACCTTGGCCTGGCCGTCCTCGGACAGCGAACGCCATTCGTAGACCAGCACCGCCATGGCCTCGCCACTGCCGCCCATGATCGACTGCAATTCACAGCGGATCAGCGCCAGCACCCGCTCACGTACGTTGTTGGCATCGGCAATGGCTGCGCGCATCAACGCGGTGTTGTAGCGAATGGTTTCCTCCATCACCGCCCGCAGGATTTCGTCCTTGCTTTTGAAGTGATGGAAAATGCTCCCCGACTGAATGCCCACGGCACCCGCCAGATCGCGCACGGTGGTGCGCTCGAAGCCTTTATTGCGAAACAGGTGAGCCGCCACTTGCAGCAGCTTGCCGCGGGCGCTGTCCGGATCGGTCAACTGGCCGTTGTCGACCAATTCGCGCATGACCCTCAGGGCTTTTTGCTCGTCCACCCGTTCTCTCCTACAGTCGATCAATCCAATACGCCGATCACCGCTAAAACAGCGGGGTTTCGCGGGCAATTTAAGCTGGCAATGGCAACCAAGCAAGCGCTCGGGCAGAAGATATTTCAGCCGTTTACAAACCAAGCGCTTGCTTGGTAGTCTCGATGCACATCTGTCGGAGGTGGTTATGGAATTGACTGCGCCAAAAACAATTCGCATCGGATGCGCCAGCGCCTTCTGGGGCGATACCTCGACCGCCGCTGCGCAGCTGGTGGAAGGCGGACGCCTGGACTATCTGGTCTTCGATTACCTGGCCGAAATCACCCTGTCGATCATGGCCGGCGCACGGATGAAAGATCCCCAGGCCGGCTACGCCAGCGACTTCATTGAAGTCCTAACCCCCCTGCTCAGCCCACTCGCCGAACAAAAAATCCGTGTCATCAGCAATGCCGGTGGCGTCAACCCGCAAGCCTGCGCCGCCGCCCTGCAAGCGGCTTGCGACAAGGCCGGCGTCGCACTGAAGATCGCCGTGCTATTGGGCGACGACCTGCAACCGCAATTCAAACAACTGAGCACCCGCGGCATTCATGAAATGTTCAGCGGCGTTCCTCTGCCGCCGATGTGCGTTTCAACCAACGCCTACCTCGGTGCACCGGGCATCGTCGAAGCCCTGCGCCTCGGGGCGGATATCGTCATCACCGGGCGCGTGGTCGACAGCGCCGTGGTCAGCGCCGCACTGGTGCATGAGTTCGGCTGGTCGTGGCACGACTACGACAAACTGGCCCAGGCGGCGCTGGCCGGGCACATCATCGAATGTGGCGCCCAGTGCACCGGCGGCAACTTCACCGACTGGCGCGATGTGCCCGACTACGAACACATCGGTTTTCCCATCGTCGAAGTCAGCGCCGACAGCCAGTTTGTCGTGAGCAAACCCGAAGGTTCCGGCGGGCTGGTCACACCGCTGACGGTGGGCGAACAGATGCTCTATGAAATCGGCGATCCACGGGCCTATCTATTGCCTGATGTGGTCTGCGATTTCACCCAGGTCAAACTCGTGCAACAAGGCAAGAATGCGGTTCAGGTGCATGGCGCAAAAGGTTTGCCGCCGACGGATCAATACAAGGTCAGCGCCACCTACCCGGATGGTTTCCGTTGCACCGCCAGTTGCCTGATCGCCGGCATTGATGCGGTGGACAAGGCCCGCCGCGTCAGTGAAGCCATCATCAACAAGACCTCAGAGATCTTCACTCAACGTGGCTGGCCCCCTTACAGCGACGTGAACATCGAACTGCTTGGCAGCGAAGCCACTTACGGTCCCCACGGCCAACGCCAGGACAGCCGCGAAGTGGTGATCAAACTCGCCGTGCGTCATCCGAGCAAACAGGCACTGATCGTGTTTTCCCGAGAGATCGCCCAGGCCGCCACCGGCATGGCACCGGGGTTGACCGGGATTGTCGGGGGCCGGCCGACGGTGTATCCGCTGATCCGCTTGTTCTCGTTCCTGATCGACAAAAGCGCCTGCACGCTGGAAATTGACCTCATGGGCCAGCGCCAACCGTGCGCCCTGCCCGCCGTCGATGTGCTCGACAGCGCCGACCTGCCGGTGCCGTTCGAGCCACCCAAACCCGCAGGCCTGGCCGACGCCAGCGTGGCACTGGTGAAACTGGCGGTGGCGCGCTCGGGCGACAAGGGCAACCACAGCAACATCGGCGTCATGGCCCGCGACCCCGAATACCTGCCGTGGATCGCCGAAGCCTTGACCCCGGAAGTGATCGTCGACTGGATGAGCCATGTCCTCGATCCGATCCACGGACGTGTCGAGCGCTGGTATTTGCCCGCCACCCACAGCCTGAATTTCCTGCTGGAAAACGCCCTCGGCGGCGGCGGTGTCGCCAGCCTGCGCATTGATCCACAAGGCAAGGCGTTCGCCCAGCAACTGCTGGAGATTCAGATTCCGGTGCCGCAACGCATCGCCGACCAGGTCAACTAGAGGACTGCCGCCATGGCCTACGATTCGATTTTCAAAGCCAACCTGTTTGCCGGCCAAAACATCATCGTCACCGGCGGCGGCAGCGGCATTGGCCGTTGCACCGCGCATGAACTGGCGGCCCTCGGCGCTCATGTTTTGCTGGTCGGACGCAAGGCCGACAAGCTGAAATCCGTCGCTGCCGAAATCGCCGAAGATGGCGGCAAGGCGGACTGGAGCACCTGCGATATCCGTGAGGAAGAAGCGGTGACGCATCTGGTCAGCGAACTGATCCGCAAGCACGGCCCGATCCATGGCCTGGTCAACAACGCTGGCGGGCAGTACCCCTCGCCTCTGGCCTCGATCAATCAGAAAGGTTTCGAAACCGTGATGCGCACCAATCTGGTGGGCGGTTTCCTGATGGCCCGTGAAGTGTTCAACCAGTCCATGAGCAAGCACGGCGGCGCCATCGTCAACATGCTTGCCGACATGTGGGGCGGCATGCCCGGCATGGGCCACTCCGGCGCGGCGCGTTCGGGCATGGACAACCTGACCAAGACCGCGGCTTTCGAGTGGGGTCATGCCGGGGTGCGAGTCAACGCCGTGGCGCCGGGCTGGGTTGCGTCCAGCGGCATGGACACCTACGAAGGTGCGTTCAAGGCGGTGATTCCGACCTTGCGTGAGCATGTGCCGCTCAAGCGCATCGGCACCGAATCAGAGGTCAGCGCGGCGATTGTTTTTTTGTTGAGCCCGGCAGCAGCGTTCATCAGCGGCAGCACCCTGCGCATTGATGGCGCCGCCAGTCTCGGCGGACGCGCCTGGCCGATTCACAAGGCGAAAAACAGTGAGTCGTACAACGGCTTTCACCGTGCGTACCTTCCGGACGTGCTCAAGGACAAGGAATAACCCATGCCGGTGATTCAGTCGCAACTCGATCCGCACAGCGAACAGTTCGCCCGCAATCGCGCGGCGATGCTGGTGGGTATCGAGCAAGTCCGAGCGCTCGAACAGAACCTGCTGAACAAGGCGGCCGAAGCCAAAGCGAAATTTGACAAACGCGGGCAACTGCTGCCCCGTGAGCGCCTCAATCTGCTGTTGGACCCGGGCGCTCCGTTCCTCGAACTGGCCAGTCTGGCTGGCTATAAACTGCACGACGACAAGGACGGTAGCTCGGCCGGTGGCGGCCTGATCGCCGGGATCGGTTATGTGTCCGGCGTGCGATTGCTGGTGGTGGCGAACAACAGCGCGATCAAGGGCGGCACCATTTCCCCCAGCGGTTTGAAAAAATCCCTGCGCCTGCAACAGATCGCCATGGAAAACAAACTGCCGGTGATTACCCTTGCTGAAAGCGGTGGCGCCAATCTCAATTACGCCGCCGAGATTTTCGTCGAAGGTGCGCGCAGCTTTGCCAATCAGGCGCGGATGTCGGCCATGGGCTTGCCGCAGATCACTGTGGTTCATGGTTCGGCCACGGCGGGCGGTGCTTATCAGCCGGGATTGTCGGATTACGTCGTGGTGGTGCGCGGCAAGGCCAAGCTGTTTCTCGCCGGCCCGCCGTTACTAAAAGCAGCCACCGGTGAAGTCGCCACCGACGAAGAACTGGG
Source organism: Pseudomonas sp. GL-RE-29 (assembly GCF_019947275.1). Lineage (NCBI taxonomy): Bacteria > Pseudomonadati > Pseudomonadota > Gammaproteobacteria > Pseudomonadales > Pseudomonadaceae > Pseudomonas > Pseudomonas sp. GL-RE-29. The sequence continues at coordinate 95,478 of NZ_JAGYGD010000014.1, read as the reverse complement.
CGGCGCCGAGATGCACGCGCAAACGGCCGGCACCGCCGAATACCTGGCCGAAAACGACGCCGACGGCGTGCGCCAGGCGCGAGAGATCGTCAGCATGCTGCCGTGGAACGACCAATTGCAGTGGCTGCCCGAGCGGCAATATGAAGAGCCGCTCTACCCCATCGATGAATTGCTGGGGCTGGTCCCGGACGATCCGAAAAAACCTTACGACGTGCGCGAAATCATCGCTCGCATTGCCGACGGCTCAAACTTTCTCGAATTCAAAGGCGAGTTCGATCAACAGACCATTTGCGGTCAACTGAAAATCCAGGGCCGTGCTTGCGGCTTCATAGGCAACAACGGCCCGATCACGCCAAAAGGTGCGAGCAAGGCGGCGCAGTTCATTCAGCTCTGCGACCAGAGCCAGACGCCCTTGCTGTTTTTCCACAACACCACCGGATTCATGGTCGGCACCGAATCGGAACAGCAAGGCGTGATCAAGCACGGCGCCAAGATGATCCAGGCGGTGGCCAATGCTCGGGTGCCGAAGTTGACCATCGTCGTCGGTGGTTCCTATGGCGCCGGCAACTACGCGATGTGCGGCCGTGGCCTCGACCCGCGCTTCATCTTCGCCTGGCCCAACAGCCGTACCGCCGTGATGGGCGGCGCGCAAGCGGGCAAAGTGCTGCGCATTGTCACCGAGGCCAAACAGGCCAAGGATGGCCTGGTGCCCGACCCGAAAATGCTCGACATGCTGGAGCAGGTCACCGCGCAGAAACTCGACAGCCAGTCCACGGCGCTGTATGGCAGTGCCAATCTGTGGGACGACGGCTTGATCGACCCGCGCGATACCCGGACCTTGCTCGGTTACTTGCTGGACATCTGCCACGAGGCCGAGGTGCGGCCGCTGCAAGCCAACAGTTTTGGTGTAGCCCGCTTCTAAGGGCGATCAGAGGAGAACAATAAGAATGATCTTCACCCAGGAACACGAAGCACTGCGCCGCACTGTCCGCCAATTCGTCGAGCACGAGATCAACCCGCACGTCGAGGAATGGGAAAAGGCCGGGCGTTTTCCCATTCACGAGATCTTCCGCAAGGCTGGCGACCTTGGCCTGTTGGGGATTTCCAAACCGGAAAAATTTGGCGGCATGGGACTGGACTACAGCTACTCGATCGTCGCCGCCGAAGAGTTCGGCACCATTCATTGCGGCGGCATTCCGATGTCCATCGGCGTGCAGACCGACATGTGCACCCCGGCCCTCGCCCGTTTCGGCTCCGATGAATTGCGTGAGGAATTCCTGCGCCCGGCCATCAGCGGCGAGCAGGTCGGCTGCATCGGCGTCTCCGAAGTCGGCGCCGGTTCCGACGTGGCCGGTTTGAAAACCACCGCACGCAAGGACGGTGATGACTACGTAATCAACGGCAGCAAGATGTGGATCACCAACTCGCCGAGCGCCGACTTTATTTGCCTGCTGGCCAACACGTCGGACGACAAACCGCACATCAACAAGTCACTGATCATGGTGCCGATGAACACGCCGGGCATCAGCCTCAGCTCGCACCTGGACAAACTCGGCATGCGCAGTTCGGAAACCGCCCAGGTGTTTTTCGACAACGTGCGCGTGCCGCAGCGCAATCGCATTGGCCATGAAGGCGCGGGGTTCATGATGCAGATGCTGCAGTTCCAGGAGGAACGCCTGTTCGGTGCGGCGAACATGATCAAAGGGCTGGAGTATTGCGTCGACAGCACGATCGAATATTGCAAGGAGCGCAAAACCTTCGGTAGCGCGCTGATCGACAACCAGGTCATTCACTTCCGCCTGGCTGAACTGCAAACCGAAATCGAATGCCTGCGGGCGTTGGTCTATCAAGCGACCGAGCAATACATCAAAGGCCAGGACGTCACCCGCCTGGCCTCCATGGCCAAACTGAAGGCCGGCCGGTTGGGTCGCGAGGTCAGCGACAGTTGCCTGCAATATTGGGGCGGCATGGGCTTTATGTGGGACAACCCGGTGGCCCGCGCCTACCGCGATGTGCGGTTGGTGTCGATTGGCGGCGGCGCCGATGAAATCATGCTGGGGATCATCTGCAAACTCATGGGCATCCTGCCGGGGAAAAAGAAATGAGCGCCTTGCCGGTTTGCCAGACCTTGTTGCTCGAACCGCATAACGGCGTGCTGCACATCACCCTCAATCGCCCGGAAAGCCGCAACGCCATGAGCTTGCAGATGGTCGCCGAACTGCGTGCGGTGCTGGCGGCCGTGCGCGATGACCGGGCGATTCGGGCTTTGGTGATCGGTGGTGCCGGTGGGCATTTCTGTGCCGGCGGCGACATCAAGGACATGGCCAACGCCCGCGCCCAAGGCCCGACCGCGTACCGCGAATTGAACCGAGCCTTCGGTGCCTTGCTGGAAGAAACGCAACACGCACCGCAAGTGGTGATCACCGTGCTGCAAGGCGCGGTGCTCGGTGGTGGTTTTGGCTTGGCGTGCGTCAGCGACATCGCCATGGCCGACCATCAGGCGCAATTCGGCATGCCGGAAACCAGTCTTGGCCTGCTGCCGGCGCAGATCGCGCCGTTCGTGGTGCAACGCATCGGCCTGACCCACGCCCGGCGACTGGCCCTGACCGCGGCCCGGTTCGACGGCACACAGGCGCGGCGGATGGGGTTGGTGCATTTTGTCGAGCACGACGCGCAAGCATTGGCCGAACGCCTGGATGAAGTGTTGGCTCATGTCTTGTGTTGCGCACCGGGGGCGAATGCGGCGACTAAGAAGTTGCTGCTGGCGAGTGCCGTGCAGCCGTCGAGCGACTTACTGGATCAAGCCGCCGAGTGGTTCAGTGACGCGGTGACCGGCGCCGAGGGCGTCGAGGGCACGATGGCGTTTGTGCAAAAACGCAAACCGGGGTGGGCTTCTTAAAAGCTTCGCGAGCAGGCTCACTCCTACATTGGAATGCGTTTCAAATGTAGGAGCGAGCCTGCTCGCGATGAGGCCATCAAATTCAGCGCAATAACCCAGGGAACAGAACATGCCCGGATTCAGCAAGATCCTGATCGCCAACCGCGGTGAAATCGCCTGCCGCATCCAGCGCACCGCCCAGGCCCTCGGCTATCGCACCGTCGCCGTGTTCAGCGATGCCGACGCCGATGCCTTGCATGTGCAAATGGCCGACGAAGCCGTGAACATTGGCCCGGCCCCGGTGCAACAGTCTTATCTGAACATCCCGGCAATCATCGAAGCCGCCCGCCGCACTGGCGCGGACGCGATCCATCCCGGCTACGGCTTCCTTTCGGAAAACGCCGAATTCGCCCTCGCCTGCCAACACGCCGGCATCACCTTCATCGGCCCCAGCCCCGAAGCCATCAAACTGATGGGCAGCAAACGCCTGTCGAAAATTGCCATGCTCGACGCCGGTGTGCCCTGCATCAAAGGCTATCAAGGCGCCGAACAGGATGACGCGACCCTCAGCCGCGAAGCCGAACGCATCGGCTACCCGCTGATGATCAAGGCCAGTGCCGGCGGTGGTGGGCGCGGCATGCGGCTGGTACACAGCGCCAGTGATCTGCTGGAGCAGATTCGCACCGCACGCTCCGAAGCCCTGAACGGTTTTGGCAGCGCTGAGTTGATCCTCGAACAGGCGTTGATCGAACCTCGGCATGTCGAGGTGCAGTTGTTCGGCGATCAACATGGCAACTTGATCTACCTCGGCGAGCGTGATTGTTCGATCCAGCGCCGTCACCAGAAAGTCATCGAAGAAGCCCCGTGCCCGGTGATGACCGTAGAACTGCGCCAAGCCATGGGTGAAGCCGCGCTCAAGGCCGGGCGCACGGTGAATTACGTCGGCGCGGGAACCGTTGAGTTTTTGCTGGATGCGCGCGGGCAGTTTTACTTTCTGGAAATGAATACGCGCCTGCAAGTGGAACACCCGGTTACCGAACTGATTACCGGGCTGGATCTGGTGGCCTGGCAACTGAACATTGCCGAAGGACAACCGCTACCGTTGCGTCAGGATCAGGTGCAACTCAACGGGCATGCCATCGAAGTGCGCTTGTATGCAGAAGACCCGACTCAGGGATTTCTGCCGCAAACCGGGCGCATCGATGCCTGGGAACCTGCCATCCAAAGCGGCGTGCGGATCGACCATGGACTGATCGAGGGACGGCACGTCAGCCCTTTCTACGACCCGATGCTGGGCAAGATCATCGCCCATGGTGCCACCCGCGTAGAAGCCCGACGCAAGCTGCTGCGAGCGGTGCAAGACAGCGTGCTGCTGGGGGTTCAGAGCAATCAGCGCCTGCTCGCCGGCCTGCTGCAACACCCACAGTTCATCCGTGGCGAATTCAGCACCGGCTTCATCCAGCAGTATTTCGCCGACCATCCGAGCCTGCACCCGCATGTGCCCGGTGCCGAGGAACTGGCGATTGCTGCGGCCCTGTTCTACCAATCTTCCGCGCAGGCTCACCAAGGTCCGCTGAGCGGTTGGCGCAACAACGCCAGCGTGCCGCTACGGTATCGACTCGGCCTGGATGATGAGGAGTGGTTGGTGGAATTGAATGCTGCACCGGGTGAGCCGTACCGGATTGAAGTCGCCACCCGAAGCCTGGAACTGAAGATCATCGAGTGCGACGGACGCTTGGCAACTATCGAAATCGACGGCATTCGGCAGTGTCATGACTATCGCCAGGAGGACGGGCAACTCTGGCTATTCACCCGTCCGGGCAGCCTGCGACTGACGGATCGGACCCAGATGTTGGTCAGCAGCCAGGCCAGCGTCAGCTCCGGCACCCTCAAGGCGCCGATGGATGGGGCGATCGTCGATGTATTGGTCAGTGAAGGCAGCCAGGTCAGCAAAGGCCAACTGCTGGTGGTGCTGGAAGCGATGAAAATGGAACATCCGCTCAAGTCAGGCATCGACGGTGTGCTCAAGCGCTTGCAGGTACAGGTCGGCGATCAGGTGAAAAACCGTCAGATTCTGTTGGAGGTCGAATAAGCCGCTAGGCGGAACCGCCGGGTTTGGCTACGCTCAAACCCTATCAGCACGCGGATACCAGGAACCCGGCGATGCCTCACTGGCTGGTCATAGATCTGGAAGCCACCACCGATGAGGGTGGCTGGCCAGTAACTGAAATGGAAATCATCGAAATTGGCGCCACCCTGGTGGATCGTAAAGGGCGAGAGGTGGATCATTTCCAACGCTTCGTCCGACCACTGCGTCGGCCCTTGCTCACGCCTTTTTGCCGGGAACTGACGCACATTACCCAAGCCAATATCGATGCCGCGCAGCCATTGAGCGAGGTCTGGGCCTCGTTTGAGCGTTGGCTTGGCCAACATCACACAGGCCTTGAAGGTTGGGTCAGCTGGGGCGATTACGATCGCAAACAATTGCTTCAGGAATGGCAACGCCTGCAACTCGACAGCGTCTTGAGCCATGTGCCGCACATGAACCTGAAACAGCGCTTTGCCAAGGTTCGGAGGCTGGAGCGTCCGCTGGGGCTCAACGGCGCCCTGCAACTGGCCGGCTTGCAGTTCACCGGCCAGCAACATCGGGCGCTGGAAGATGCGCGCAATACCGCACGGCTGTTGCCTCTGGTTCTGCCGCTTTAGACAGGTGACGACGCGGGAGGCCTTGTGCATACTGGCCGGCCCTTTTAAGCCCTTTTCGAGGAATCGCCCATGTTTAAAGTCAACGAGTACTTCGACGGCACCGTCAAGTCGATCGCCTTTGGCACCGCTGAAGGTCCTGCGACCATCGGCGTCATGGCTCCGGGCGAATACGAATTCGGCACCAGCCAGCGTGAAATCATGCATGTGGTGTCCGGCGCCCTGACTGTCAAACTGCCAGACGGCAACGACTGGGAAACCTTCGCCGCCGGCAGCCAGTTCAATGTGCCAGCCAACAGCAAGTTCCAGCTGAAAGTGGCCGTCGACACCGCTTACCTGTGCGAATACCGCGGCTAAAACCCTGGGTTTCACAGCGACAAAAAAATGCCCGTGTGCAAAAACACGGGCATTTTTTTTGTTCAGCGGTTTTTACTCAAGAATGGTGACCGGCATGCCTACTTCCAGCCAGCCATTACTGTCATTGACCAGATTTTGCCCAAACATCGCACCATCAGCCTCGGACCGATATTTCTGCAAGGTGGCGAACGGTTCACGATCCACGCTGCGTTCACCGGTCTGCGGGTCGATGGTGGTCAGAATGCAACGTGAGCACGGTTTGACTACGCGGAACTCGACATCGCCAATGCGAATGCGCTTCCAGTCATCCTCGGCAAACGCCTCGCCGCCTTCGATCACCAGGTTCGGCCGGAAGCGCAGCATTTCCAATGGTCGTCCGACCTTTTGCGACAGATCCTCCAGGGACGCCTGCCCGATCAGCAGCAACGGAAAACCATCCGCGAACGCGACCTGATCATCGTCCTTGCCATATCCGGCCTGTGTAGTCCGCGCACGATCAAGCGGCACTTGCACCAGCCTCGTCGGCTTGCCAATGAACGCACTGACCCAGGCAGCCGCCGCGTCACCGGCATCGGGGACACGTAACGTATCGCGCCAAATAGTGACACCACGCAATTCGGCATCGCTGGCAGGCAAGGCGATATCGAGCGGCGAGTGGCCGGGGGCGCTGAGGGTCAAGCCACCGGCGGCATTCCACAGCGCCGAGAGTTGACTCATTTCTGCCACCGCGCGCTGAGTCAGGAAACGCCCGCTGGCCTCGTCCACCAGCATCCAGCGTCGATCCCCGTCCAGCCCGAGCTTGTCGAGGCTGACCTGCTGAAGTGTCTCGCCCTTGCCGGATTTCAACGGATAACGATAAAGCGCGCTCAGACGCAGCATGGCCAGCTCCCTGGGAGGCAAAAACGCCACCCTATACGAGCTTGATTGCTGAATCAAAGGCTGAAGACAGAAGCGCTTGCTCGCCGGGGAAAGCGTCCTCACGGACTCAACCTGTAGGAGCCGGCTCGCTGGCGATAGCGATCTTACGGACGCCATCGCCGGCAAGCCGGCTCCTACAGGTGGTTTCTGGTCATGATCAGGCCGGCACGGCGTCGAGCATCAGGCGCTGGCGCACCACGTCGACGAGTTTGTCCGGCTGGAACTTGGAGAGGAAATTGTCGCAGCCGACCTTCTTCACCATCGAGTCGTTGAAGCTGCCGGACAATGACGTGTGCAACACCACATACAGGCCGCGCAGACGCGGATCGTTTCGGATTTCGGTGGTCAGGCGGTAGCCGTCCATTTCCGGCATTTCGGCGTCGGTGAACACCATCAGCAACTTGTCGGTCATGTTCACGCCGGTATCGGCCCAGGCCTTGAGCATGTTCAATGCCTTCAAGCCATCACTGGCGATGTGCATTTTCACGCCCAGCTGTCCGAGGGTGTCGCGCAATTGCGCGAGGGCCACATTGGAGTCATCCACCAGTAGCACCTCGCGACCACGGGCACGCTCCAGCACCGGATCGTCGAGTTTGTCGCGGGAAACCTTGGCGTTGTACGGGACGATTTCAGCCAGGACTTTTTCGACGTCGATGATTTCCACCAACTGATCGTCGACCTTGCTGATGGCCGTCAGGTAATGCTGGCGACCGGCGCTGGTCGGTGGCGGCAGAATCGCTTCCCAGTTCATGTTGACGATGCGGTCCACGCCACCGACCAGGAACGCCTGCACCGAACGGTTGTACTCAGTGACGATAATCGTGCTGTTGGGACCGGGTATCAGCGGACGCATGCCGATGGCCTGGGACAGGTCGATTACCGGCAAGGTCTGCCCACGCAGGTTGACGACGCCGCAGACGAACGGATGGCGCTGAGGCATCAGGGTCAACTTCGGCAGTTGCAAAACTTCCTGAACTTTAAACACGTTGATCGCGAACAATTGCCGCCCGGCCAGCCTGAACATGAGAATTTCCAGGCGATTCTCACCCACCAATTGCGTACGTTGGTCTACCGTATCGAGAATGCCGGCCATTAATGACTCCTGCTCTTGTTCTGATGAATTCGCTAATAGAGGGATATCGGCTGTTTTTGCCGGAGCTTGACCCCAAGCAAAATGCGATGCTCCAGCATTGATGTCACATTAACATCATGCTTTACTGGCGATGTAATTTCATCTGCTACATTCTCTGTGGCGCGACCACAGTCTTCGCGTTAAGTTCCGCTGCATAAGGGTTTCCCTTACCCACAATCAGGCCCAACCTGATATTCGCAATATCCAATAGCCATTAATGTGACGCCATTCTCATTGCATGAATGGAGTCAGGCTTTTGTGTGCGATCGCAGGTAAGTGGCCATCCACCTTCTCAAACTCCTCAGCCCGCATTCATGCAGGCCGGAGCGCGGTCTCGCGACGAAACGGTTACGTCGGGACGCAGATCGTCCTCGTCGACACACACGACATTCCCTCATTAGTCATGACGTTGTGGAGATAAGCATGCCGAACAATCGTAATGAATGGGCAAAGCGGGTCCCCGAGTTTCTCGTCGAGGCCGAAACACTCCTGGCCAAAACCGAGGAATGCCTGAGTCATTTGCAACTGATCAGCAATGACAAGGACGCCATCGATTGCATGCTCAGCACCCTGCTCAAGCTCGCCAACAAGGCAGACGCTCTCGCGCTGGCGGCGGTTTCCGAGTTTTCCCTGCACATTCATGGCCTGTTGAACCACGCGCAGAATCACATGGACCTGCACGATGAAGCCCTGAATGCGCTGAAAGATTGCCTGACATTGATTGCATGGCAACTTGAGCTTATCGATCAGGAAACCGGCCAGCTGAGCCTCGACGAAAGTGAACAGACCACACTGATCGAAGCCTTTGCCTTCCAGGTCGGACAAAGCCAGTTTCAGCCACCGGTTAATTCCAGACCATTCACACTTGTTTCCTACGCAGAGCGGCAGGCTTAAATCGGCAGAGCGGAGTCGTAGCGCATAATTTTACTGCGATGACTGCTTGAAAATTTGAGTCCACGTATGTCGTGATTGAATATTTCATACCTATTCACGACAACTCTAAACAAATAACTATTCCCCTCGATAGCTGGACTACCCGCCTTGCCTAGGGTGTTGCCTGGTATTAACAGCCAATATACCTACGCACATCCGACTCTTCCCCGCGACAACAACGCCAGTTTTCCTTTTATGGAACTAACGTCCAAAACGTCTTGATTCCTGACTTAATGGACATCTATCACAAGCGCGACCAACGGTATCTTAGGTGCTATCATGCCGCCCATTAGTTGACGTCAATTAATGGCAATGTGATTGTCAGGGCTGCGACCCGATCAAGTTCCAGGCTGGATTTCTCATACAGAAGTGCGTCCCGTTGAAGTCGATGCCCAACACTACAAAACATAGGCCTGTCAGCCAGAATGACCGGTCTGCCCGCAGCGAACATCCATTGGCTCCATCCGCTATGTACGCCAGTCTCAAGTCCATCGCCAAGTGGCCACCCTCCCGAGAAAACGCCCGACGGTTCACCCTATTGCTGTGCGCCTGTGCAACGCTTGGCAGCGTGCTGGTCTACAGCCTGTCCACCACCCTGCCTCTGAGTCTGTTGATACTCGACATCGCGGCTTTGAGCTGTGTATGGGTGCAGTACTGCCTGTCACGCAAGTCAATCAAATTTCAGCCCCAGGAACTGGCCGATCGCTTGCTGCAAGTCCAGGAAAACGAACGCCATCGACTCAGTCGAGAACTCCATGACGACATCGGTCAATTGCTGACCGCTGCCAAACTGCAAAGTGATTGGCTCAAACGCCGAATGCCGGAAGAGCTCAAGGAACAATGCACGGTGCTTTGCGACACGCTGGAAGAAACCCTCACCAAAGTTCGTGACGTTTCGGCCATCCTCAATCCCAGGCAGCTGGCCAGTCTTGGGCTGGAGGCGAGCCTGCGTGCGCATTTGCTCAAGACACTCGCCAATACCCCCGTGCACTGGAGCCTGGAATGCCATCAGCGTCTGACCGGTATTCCCGAAGAAATGGCAGTGGCGGCCTTTCGAATTACTCAGGAAGCCGTCACCAACATGCTGCGGCATGCCGAAGCGAAAAACCTGCTGGTTTGCCTGCAGCGTTTACCAAAAGGCCTGTCACTGCTGATCAGTGACGACGGCCAGGGGTTTTCGCCCGCCACCGACCCCGGCCGCGAGGGGCAACGCGGAATGGCCGGGATGTCGGAACGCATCAATCAACTGGGTGGCACCCTGACCGTCACCAGCGAACCTGGCAAAGGCACACAAATCGAAGCCCTCTTCCCCTGGGCGCCTCGCGCGTTCGAGCGGGCCAGTACGAATAAGGTTATGCATTGACTTGTAACTTACTTCTGGTGGATGACCACTCGCTGATCAGGGCTGGCGTGCGCGCCCTGGTGATGGACCTTCCTGGGTACGCGGTTATTGGCGAGGCCAATGACGGCTCGCAATTACTCGCGATGGTTGAGCATTTGTCCCCGGACATTGTGCTGCTGGATATTTCCATGAAGCAAACCGGTGGCCTCGAGGCCTTGACGCAACTCAAGCGAATTCGCCCGCAGAGCAAGGTGCTGATCCTGTCGATGCACACCGACCCCGCACTCATCATGCAGGCGCTGGAATCCGGGGCCCATGGCTATCTGCTCAAGGACACCACGGCCACCGAACTGGAACATGCACTGGAAGCCTTGCGTAACAATGAACGCTACCTGAGCCCGGCCATCGCCCATACCGTTATTACCCAAGCGCTCACCCGGCAAAAAAACCAGCCGGAGTCTGCTGACTCGCATAACCTCACTGCTCGTCAGCTGGAAATCCTTCGACTGATCGTTCGCGGCAAATCCACCCGGGAAATCGCCAACGGCCTGGGCCTGAGCGTCAAGACTGTCGAAACCCACCGCTCGCAGATCATGAAACGCTTGCAGATTTTCGATGTGGCTGGCCTGGTGCTGTTCGCGGTTCGTGAGCAGATCATCAGTCTGGACGACTGACAGGTTGAGTCGTGCTTAACAGCGGCGATTGCTCAGGCAGATGCACCAGCAATGCTGCCGGTCGCGCCGAGAAACGCAGGCTGTCACCTTCCAGCGGTTCGCCATCGAGATTGATGTAAAGACCTTCGGCCACCTTGATTTCAACCCATGGCAACCGCGCCCGCACGAACATATTGTCGATGCCAAAGCCATCAGCCAGCAGGTTTTTCAAGGTACCCACTACCTCCTGCGGGGCCGGCAAAATACTGATATCGAGCAAACCGTCGTCAGCCAGTGCCTGCGGACACAACACATGACCGCCACCCGCCTGCCGGCCATTGCCGATACCCAAGGCCAGCAACTCGCCACTCCACTGAAAGTCCGGACCGTGTAACTCGCCATACGCTGCGTGCAACTCGCTGAAGCGTGTGAGGCCGGTAAACAGATAAGCCGCGCCACCGAGCACCTTTTTCAAGTCCTCGGAAGTGTTAGCCGTGACTTGACTGCCAAATCCGCCGGTGGCCATGTTCAGGAATATCTGCCCGCCAACCTCTCCCAGGTCGATGGCGCTAGGCGCTACGTCCAATAAATTCAGTGCCTCGGCAGGCTCCAGCGGAACACCGGCAGCGCGCGCAAAATCGTTGGCGGTTCCCAGTGGCATCAACACCAGGCTGGCCTGCTTCGATTGCGCAGCGATGGCTTCGGCGATATCACGCACGGTGCCATCGCCACCGCCAGCGATGATCCGACTGTATCCTGCTGCCAACGCCTCATCCACCAACCGCTGTGCGTCGCCGGCCTCCCAAGTCACGCGAACGGCCAGCTCCCAACCTTTTTCGCGCTTGCTTTCAACAGCAGCACGAACCTCCTCGTTTAGCGCCTGCTTGCCATGCAAAATCAATAGCGCCTTGCGTTCGCTCATTATTGTCGCTCCCGGATTTGAATGGCCTACGGGAGATGTTGACCTCGTTGCACCCGATAAAAGTCGCTGGAAATTTGAATTATTTCCAGCTGGACGCTGTTGCGTCCTACACGGCAGGATTTTTCTTACAAAACGTGAGGAATCGGCTCAATTGACCAAAAAGTGTGATTGGTACACTTTGGTGCCCACGGTTTTCAGTCATCAGCAGGACAACACAAGGACGTGCCATGCAAAGCCATGACCTCAGGCTACCGGTGTTTCCGGTCGTACCGCTCGCAGAGAAACGGGCCACCCAACCGGCCGAACTCAAAAACAGTGCAAAACCCAATGGAGAAGTTGATATGGAACCTCGCGTCGTAGAGTTGGAAACACACCTCAAGTACATCCGCCGTGACATGGAAGAAGTTCGCAGCGACGTCAAAACCATCAAACACCGACTTGCCTATTCCGCAGGGGGAACGGCCGTCGTTCTTGGGCTACTGGGCTGGATCGCCAATAGTCGCTTCGACCAGCTCGTGACACTGCTCCTGGCTCACTGATCAGTCATGAACGCAAAACCCGGTTCACGCCGGGCTTGCGTGACATGACGGCTACCCGTTTCAACCCAGGACTTCGCTCAGCGGAATGAAGTAAACACTGTCACCCGCGACCAGCGTGCGATCCTCCAACACTTCAACCAATCCATCAGCCCAAGCAGCGCTACGCAGCACACCGGAACTTTGATTTTTGTAGATGATGGCCCGGCCATTTTCCAGACGACCGCGCAAGTACTCGCGTCGATTCCCGGCTTTCTGCCAGTCAAACCCTGCCGGTACTTGTACTTTCAGCGGTTCGACCTCTCTGACACCCTGACGACGCAAGAGATAAGGCCGAGTCAACAAGGCAAAAGTCACCAGAGTCGATGCCGGATTGCCAGGCAAGCCAATCACCGGAACACCGCGAAAGTGTCCGAATGTCAGCGGTTTCCCAGGTTTGATGGCGAGTTTCCACAAGGCCAGCTCACCCTCTTCCCGCAAGGCTATGCCGAGAAAGTCGGCCTCTCCGACCGACACACCACCGGTCGAAAGGATCAGGTCGACATCCTTCAGTTCGCCGAGGCGCGAGCGAGTAGTACCCAAATCATCCGGAAGAATTCCGGCATCGACCACTTCACAGCCCAAACGCTGTAACCAACTGCACAGCAAAACGCGGTTGCTGTTGTAGATTTGCCCCGGCCCAAGGGTTTGTCCCGGTTCAATCAATTCATCCCCGGTCGACAGAACCGCAACGCGAACCTTGCGGATCACGTCCAGCTCGGCGCAACCCAGTGAGGCCGCCAGACCTTGTTCGATCGGGCCCAAACGCGTACCAGCAGGCAGAATCACTTCACCGACAGTGGTCTCCTGGCCTTGTGGTCTGATGTTTTGCCCAAGGACCATGGTTTCGGTGAAACGCACTCGCTCATCCGGTTGGACTTCGGCGTTTTCCTGCATCTCAACGCAATCGGCACCGGCAGGCACCGGCGCCCCGGTGAAGATTCGTGCACAAGTGCCCGGCTTCAAGGGTTCAGGCGCCTGGCCGGCGAAGATCTTCTGACTGACGACCAAAGGCTCTCCAGTCCAGTCAGCCAAACGCAAGGCATACCCGTCCATGGCGCTGTTGGGCCACGGCGGCAGATCCAGCGTCGATACCAGGTCTTCGGCCAGCACACGGCCCTGGACCTGCGCCAACGGCAAGCGCTCACGCTCAACAATCCGTGAGGTATCTGCCATTTCCAGCAGACGTGCCAGCGCCACTTCGACCGGCATCAGGCTGCCGGTCTTGCCCGGCTTACCCGCGGGATTCACAGGGTGCCGCCTGTTTCAGATGAGTTACGAAATTGCATGGCCGATGGCGCGAATCCAGTTGCTCGGAAAGAATTCCGTCCCAACCGGTGCGCACAGCATTGGTCGAACCCGGCAAGCAGCAGACCAGCGTGCCATTGGCCAGACCGGCCAGAGCGCGGGATTGAACCGTCGAGGTGCCGATGTCTGCCACCGAGATCTGCCGGAACAGTTCACCAAAACCATCGACTTGCTTGTCGAGCAGGCAGGTCACCGCTTCCGGAGTGCTGTCGCGCCCGGTAAAACCGGTACCGCCAGTGATCAGCACCACCTGCACGACTTCGTCGGCAATCCAGTTGGCAACTTGCGCGCGGATTTTGTAGAGATCATCTTTAAGCAACACCCGGGCAGCCAAGTTATGGCCGGCAGCGGTCAGGCGGTCGACGAAGACCTGGCCTGAGGTATCGGTTTCCAGGGTACGGGTGTCGCTGACCGTCAACACCGCGATATTGAGCGGTGCAAAAGGTACATCAGCCTTGGCTTTCATAGGCTCGTCCAGTTGTATGAGAAACAGCCCGGTGTTATATCACAGCGCCCCGTTTTTTCGCCGCCCCCATGGAGACTTGCCATGACCTCAAATACAGACTTGCCACCCTGCTCCATTCTGCTCCTGGCAGGCGGTCGCGGCCAACGAATGGGTGGTCAGGACAAAGGTTTGCTGGAATGGCACGGCGAGCCGTTGATTGCCCATCTGCATCGCAAGACGCGGCCACTGAGCGATGACCTGATCATCTCGTGTAACCGAAATTTGGAAAAGTACGCGCCGTACGCCGATCAATTGGTTCACGACGACGAAGGTGACTTTCCGGGGCCGCTGGCCGGTATTCGTGCCGGCCTGAAAGCTGCTCGTCATACGCACCTGCTGGTCTTGCCCTGTGATGTGCCGCGCATCGATGCCGCCTTGCTCAGCAGCATGCGCGAAGCCGCCAGCCAGCATCCCGACACACCATTGATGCTGCGCCACGACGATCACTGGGAACCGTTGCTGTGCGTCATTCCCGTGGCACTTAGCGCTGAATTCGAAACTGCCTGGAACGATGGCGAGCGAAGCCCGGGTCGACTCATGCGCAAACTGGGTGCGACTGCCCTGCAATGCCCCGACAACGACCCCCGTCTGGCGAACCTTAATACTCCGGAATTGTTGAGCACGCACTACACTATATAAGACTGAAAGAACCCAAGGAACTTGCACGCGCGGTTTACGTCTCAAGCTCCGTAACCAAAAGAATTAATTTCGGAGACACACCCATGACACAACGGACCCTGGCCACTTTCATGCTCGCACTGGGCCTTGCTACCCTCGCCGGTTGCGCATCGCCAACGGTGATCACCTTGAATGACGGTCGCGAAATCCAGGCCGTCGACACGCCAAGCTACGATCAGGATTCAGGCTTCTACGAATTCGAACAACTGGATGGCAAACAGACCCGCATCAACAAGGATCAGGTTCGTACCGTCAAAGAGTTGTAATCTTCGCGGTTTACACCAGATACATAAAAATGCCCCGACATGTCGGGGCATTTTTGTATCTGGAGTCTGTAAACGCTGAGCTTATGGGTTCGGTTCTTTGGCCAGTTTATCCACGCGTGTCAGTCCTTGCGTGGCTTCAGTAATGCATTTTTCATCATCATTGCCCGCCCGAGAGGCTTCAGCGCTGGCCTGTAACCGTTTGATTTCTGCGGTGGCGTCTGCGGAAGTAGCTGGCAGGCTGGTGACTTTGTCCTTGAGCTCCTGCAGCTTGATGGTGCAGAGGTCGTGTTGTTGCGAGGCGAATACAGGAGAAGCCAACATGGCAGCGCAAATGAACATTCCAGCGAAAGCGATACGTTTCATGGATGTCTCCTTGAACGGAAGGTCTCGGAACTGCCGAACGAAATGAAGCCGTCCCGAGGTTGAAAGCCACGTTCGCGAGGCCTGTTCAAGTGACTCTAAAACAGTCCATAAATTCGAACTTTTTTGCCAGGCCAACTAAACAAAACGCCGTTTGATCATCACCACTGCAGGGTTATCGCGCTCTCGAACTCTCTTTCCTGCCCCGTGACCGGATCAACAAACTTCAAGCCTTGCGCCAACAGTTTCAACGGATTGGCGTAGTCATCCTCCACATCCTTGAGCACCTGTGGATAAAACGGGTCGTTGCAGATGCTGGCACCCAAGGCTGTCATGTGCACACGCAACTGATGCTTCTTGCCCGTCACCGGATAAAGCCCGTAACGCCAAAGGTCACCGTTCTTTTCCCTGACCTCGACAGCCGTCTCGGTGTTGCTCGCACCCGGTCCTTCCTGCATGCGGAAGAAAGGCTCGCCATCGACAAGCCGGCTCTTGTGAACCAGTGGAAAAGTCAGTTCAGGCAAAGCCCGCGCAATCGCCTCGTAGCGCTTTTCGATTTGTCGCGTAGGAAACAACGACTGATAGGCCGAACGGCTCTGAGGGTTGGCCGAAAACAGCACAAGGCCTGCCGTATGCCGGTCAATGCGATGCAGCGGCACCAAGTGCGGGTTATCGAGTCGATGGATAAGGCGGCGCAACAAGGTCTGTTCGACGTATTCACCTGCCGGGGTCACGGGTAAAAAATGTGGTTTGTCTGCCACGACTAGATGTTCGTCCGCGTACAGAATCGACTCAATTACCGGGATCGGCTTTTCATCCGGCACTTCACGAAAATAATGTATCCGCAGACCTTCCTTGTAGGGCAGATCAAGGGCAATCGGCGCGCCCTGTGCGTCGAGAACCCGACCGCGAGCAATTCTGTCCAGCCATTGTTCACGACCGATGGCGCTAAAGTGCTCGCACAGGCAATCGAAAACGGTCTGCCACGGGCCAGGTGGCAAGTAAAGCGTGCTGGCTTGGCTGTGTGCGGCAGAAAACGATGAAGTGGACATACAAAAGCTCTTACCCTGAGTGCAGAGCGGCATTATCCAACAGCGGCGGAAACGAACCTAGCGGAGAATCCTCAAGCGGGTATCTGTGCGCGCGCTGCCGCTTCCGTGTACTCCTTGAGCCAGCGCAGCACATCGACCGCTTCCCAGCGCCCCGGGTCATAAAGCGCATACAACAAACCCTGATAACCCACGACATCCAGCTGTCGGTGATAGCCTGCGCGCTGAAACAAGGCTTCGATTTCAGCAAAGCAGGTATTGAAATGCAGTTTATTGAAGGGCGTTTTTCCTTCCGTCACCAAGCCATCCAGGCGCAATTCGGCGACAGCCTCGCGTACCACGTCCACAGACATCCGGTTCACGCTGCTTTTCAATTGTTCGACATTGACCACGATTCATCCCTCTGACGCCCGGACTTGCCCGCTCAAACCCAAAAACCAGCGGCGGCAAGGCAGCAATCCGAATAACTGTATGCGCATACAGTATCCGAATCGCATCACTTAAGCCAAGGGGATCAATCGTAAAGTGCGACGGGCGGATCGCGCTCATTGCAAAAACTGTTAGCGCAGGAACGCAACCACTTCGTCGGCGCTGAAGGGCCAGCCCAGCTCAGCCCCCGTATCAACCCGGCGCAAGACCGGAATTCGCAGGCTGTAGGCTTCGAACCATGTTTCGTCCTCGGCAATGTCCACCAACTCCACCAGCAAGCCGCGCTCGACAAACTCCATCAACATGGCTTCGGCTACTTCGCAGAGATGGCACCCAAGCGTGCCGAACAGCTGACATTCAGGAAGCATGAGCGCTCTTCCAAAAAAATTGTGTGCCTATTCTAGGCCTGCCCCGAAATGCCGTCGAGCCAATGAGACACGCTGCTAATCCTGACTGACGGCGCCGATCTTGTGCACCGACAAGTCTGCGCCGTAATACTCTTCTTCCTGACTCAGGCGCAGACCATGAAACGCCTTGATCACGCCGTAAACCGCGAAGCCACCGGCCAGCGCCACGACCACGCCCAATGCGGTACCGATCACCTGACTGATCAGACTCACTCCGCCCAATCCACCCAACGCGCTCTGACCGAAAATGCCACAGGCAATTCCGCCCCATGCGCCACACAGACCATGCAGCGGCCAGACACCCAGCACATCGTCGATATGCCACTTGCCTTGAGCGGCAGTAAAGCACCAGACAAACAGCGCTCCCGCGATGGCACCGGTGGCCAATGCGCCCACGGGGTGCATCAGGTCGGAACCGGCGCAGATCGCCACCAACCCGGCCAGTGGGCCGTTATGCAGAAAACCCGGGTCGTTGCGCCCGACGATCAATGCCGACACCGTTCCGCCGACCATGGCCATCAACGAGTTCACCGCTACCAGCCCGCTTACCCCTTGCAGGGTTTGCGCGCTCATCACGTTGAAACCGAACCAGCCGACGATCAGGATCCACGAGCCCAACGCCAGAAAAGGAATGCTCGACGGCGCGAACGCCACCAGCCGCCCCTCGCGATAACGACCATTGCGCGGCCCCAGCAACAACACCGCCGCCAGCGCCAGCCAGCCGCCCATGGAGTGGACCACTACGGAACCGGCGAAATCATGGAAGCTGGCGCCAAAATGCGCGAGTAACCAGGCTTGCAGACCCAGGTTGCCGTTCCAGATCATGCCCTCGAAAAAGGGATAGATGAATGCCACGATCAGTGCTGTCGCACACAGTTGCGGGACGAACCGGGCGCGCTCGGCGATGCCGCCGGAAATGATGGCCGGGATCGCCGCAGCGAAGGTCAGCAGAAAGAAAAACTTCACCAGCCCGTAGCCGTGATCAGCATTAATCACAGCCGCCGGTTGCATGAAAGTGACGCCGTAGGAAATCCAATAGCCTATAAAGAAGTAGGCAAGGGTCGAAACAGCGAAGTCACTGAGAATCTTCGATAATGCATTGACCTGGTTTTTTTGCCGGACCGTCCCGACTTCAAGAAAGGCGAAGCCGGCGTGCATGGCCAGCACCATCACCGCACCGATGAGGATGAACAACGTATTGGAGCTATGGACCAGAGTGTCCACAGCGCTTTGCAGATTTTCCATGGATTTGGCAGACCTTAAGGCTGAAAAAAGCACCAAAGCAGTTCGCGCGGGCAATCCATGCACCAAGTTGAGACTTGTCAGATCGAGCAAGTCTCTCCCGACGAACCGCTTTGGAGCACAGGGTTCGTCAAGGCCAATCACGACCGGGACATATGCGCGGGTTTCGATTGTTTGAGTTAAGGTTTTACTGGAATCTTGCCCAGCAACAGCGCATGGGCGCGGGCTAACGCACCACGACACAGCAAAAGTTGTACCAGTCATTTGTACTGAACCTTCGCGCAAGGCTCATACTCGAACGCAACAGAAGCCACTTACGGAGATCACCAATGGCCAGCATCAAGGCAAAGACTGCTCAAGAAATTCTGATGACCGACTTTCAAACCCTGGTCAGCGACACTGAACGATTGCTGGAACACACCGCTTCCCTGGCTGGTGATCAGGCCGATGAGTTGCGCGAACAAATTCACGACAGTCTGTTGCGTGCACGCGAAACCTTGAAACTGACCGAAGACTCCTTGCGCGAACGCGGTCAGGCTGCCGTGACCGCCACCGAAGACTATGTCCAGGCCAACCCATGGCAATCGGTGGGCATTGCCGCCGGCGTGGGTTTCCTCATTGGCCTGCTGGCAACCCGGCGCTGATTATGGCAATCGATGAAATCGGCTCGTCCGAGACGGGCGCAAGTTCCTCATCGCGACGCCTGGGCGCCGCCGTTTTAGGGTTGCTGCACAGCCACGTCGAACTGTTCGGCATCGAATTGCAGGAGCAAAAAGCCCGCACCGTCAGCCTGTTGCTGTTTGCAGGCCTGGCGCTGGTGTTCGCGTTGTTGCTGTTGGTGGGATTGTCGACGCTGGTGTTGATCGTGTTCTGGGACACCTATCGCCTGCCCGCCATCATCGCACTCTGCGTGTTCTACACCCTTGCATGCGTGTTCTGCGGGATGCGTTTGAGGGCGGCCATCTTCGATGAGTCCTCGCCCTTCCATGGCACTTTGGAAGAATTGGCCAATGATCGGGAGCGCCTGCTGCCATGAACCTGCCTGAACTGCCTCGCAACAGCTCGCGTACGGAAATGCGCAAGGCGTTGATTCGCTTGCGCATGGAAATGCATCGCCAGGAAATCCGCCACGAATCCGCTCAACTGTTGCAGCCCTTGCAGCGTGTGCGCGGAATGTCACAAAACCTGCAGGATGGCTTCGGCATTAAGCACGCACCGCTCTGGGGCGTGGCCGCGGTGACTCTACTGGGTTTTCTGACTGGCAAGGGTGCGAAAACCGGCGGCGGGATGAGTAGCCTGACCCGTTTGGTTCGCCTCGGCACCACGTTGGGGCCTCTGATCAAACTGGTCATGCAGGGCTCTTCGAACAAACACTGAGCCATCACGATCTGGCTGCATTCTTGCAATACCTGTGGGATGAACCTCTTTATCGAGGGGTTCAATCCTGCGTGCCTACCCGGAAAGCAGGCTCCATCCAAAAACAAGATCTACTAAGGAGGCCTTGTGATCGACGGGCAACCGCTCGCCTGCTTTCAGCCGTTCATCGATACCGCCACCGGCCGTATCGCCGGTGTCGAGGCACTGGGTCGACTGCGCCAGCACAATGGTCAACTGACGTCGGTTGGGCCCCTGTTCGCTGACCCGCGAACCAATGCTATCGCCCTGCGTCGCCTGGATCGCCAACTGCGCGATAACGCCTTGAGTCGTTTGCATGAGGCGCCTTCCGACTGGTTTCTCAGCCTGAACATTTCCCCACGCTGGATCAGCCGCTTGCGTCCGGACCAGCCGCTGCCAAGCCTCAAGCAACTGAGCCGGCATGGCGTCGATCCACGGCGAATCGTCTTCGAGATCACCGAACTGGGTGGCGACATCCAGCGACTGGCACACGTGGTGGCACGTTACCGCCAGGCCGGTGCACGCATCGCCATCGACGACTTCGGTGCCGGCTACTCGCAACTCGATCGCGTATTGGCATTGCAACCGGACATTCTCAAGCTGGACATGCGCCTGTTCCAGGCGGCGGCGTTGGGTGGACCGAGCAGCGAGGTGGTCATGGCACTGGCGCAAATGGCCGAGAAAACCGGTTGCTGGATCATCGCCGAAGGGGTGGAAACCGAAGCTCAACTCAATTTCGCCCTGGAGTGCGGTTCACGCTACGTGCAGGGCTTTCTGTTCGCCGGGGCGCAAGAAAACTTCTTTGCCAGCGATGCTTTCGTCGAGCGTTTCGCGCAACTGCGTCAACGCTATGTTCAACAGAAACTGGCCGAGCGCAGTCGCCTGATGATCATGCGTCAGCAGCTGAGCGAATTGATGGCGATCCTGCAAGCCTGGGCTCAGGCCCGCGCTCCGTTGAGCGCCCTGCCACGACTGGATGCATTTCCCTGGCTGTTGCGCTTCTATCAATGCGATCGCCTCGGAACACAGTTGACGCCGAACCTTGAATGGCGCAACAGCGGCTGGTTCGCCGACAACCGCTACCTGGGGCATAACTGGTCCTGGCGTCCCTACTTTTATCACCTGCTGGCTGAAGGTGGCGATGAGCGTCGGCTGACCCTCTCCAACACCTACCGCGACGCCACCAGCAATCAGTATTGCCTTACCGCCGGGCAATTTTTCGACAATGGCGAACGCCTGCTGCTCATCGATATCGATGCCGTCGGGCTGTAGTTCCGCTTGCAGGTCATGTTGCGAACCGGGAAGCTAAGGGCTCAGTCACCTGACGGAGAGAACCAGCCTTGGATTGGCAAACCCTGCTTACCCGCGAACGCCTTGGAAAACCGCTGCACAGTCCGGAAGAGCTCGGTCGCAGCCCTTTTCACAAAGACCATGACCGTATCATTTTCTC
The DNA here is from genome assembly GCF_019947275.1 of Pseudomonas sp. GL-RE-29. Lineage (NCBI taxonomy): Bacteria > Pseudomonadati > Pseudomonadota > Gammaproteobacteria > Pseudomonadales > Pseudomonadaceae > Pseudomonas > Pseudomonas sp. GL-RE-29. The sequence goes on along the minus strand of NZ_JAGYGD010000014.1, from coordinate 73,976 downwards.
CGGGGCGTTTCGCCGCCTGGGGCGCAAGACCCAGGTTCATCCAGTCACCAGTAACGACCATATCCACACGCGCCTGACCCACTCGCTGGAGGTCAGTTGCGTCGGCCGCTCCCTGGGTATGCGCGTGGGCGAAACCATCCGTAGCGCCCTGCCCGACTGGTGCGATCCGAGTGACCTGGGAATGGTGGTGCAATCGGCTTGCCTGGCCCATGACATCGGCAATCCCCCTTTCGGCCACTCCGGCGAAGATGCGATTCGGCACTGGTTCCAGCAGGCTGCCGGTCGTGGCTGGCTGGATGCAATGAGCGAAGCCGAACGCAATGACTTCCTCAATTTCGAAGGTAACGCCCAAGGCTTTCGGGTTCTGACGCAACTTGAGTATCACCAGTTCGACGGCGGCACGCGCCTGACCTACGCCACCCTTGGTACCTACCTGAAATATCCATGGACGGCAAAACACGCCGACTCCCTGGGCTACAAAAAGCATAAGTTCGGTTGCTACCAGAGCGAGTTGCCGCTGCTGGAGCAGATCGCCCATAAACTCGGTTTGCCTCAGCTTGAAGACCAGCGCTGGGCACGTCATCCGTTGGTGTACCTGATGGAGGCCGCCGATGACATTTGCTACGCCTTGATCGACCTGGAAGACGGCCTCGAAATGGAGTTGCTGGAGTACGCCGAAGTCGAGTCGCTGTTGCTTGACCTGGTGGGCGACGATCTGCCGGAAACCTATCGTATGCTCGGTCCTGATGATTCGCGTCGGCGCAAATTGGCAATCCTGCGGGGCAAAGCCATCGAACACCTGACCAATGCCGCCGCCCGAGCGTTCGTCGAGCAACAAGACACGCTGCTGGCCGGTACACTGCCCGGCGACCTGGTGGAGCATATGCACGGTCCTGCCAAGCGTTGCGTCCTGAATGCCAAGGACATGGCGCGCAAAAAAATCTTCCAGGACAAGCGCAAGACGCTGCACGAAATCGGCGCATATACGACGCTGGAAATCCTGCTCAACGCCTTCTGTGGCGCGGCGCTGGAACAACACAACGGTCGAACCCCGTCCTTCAAGAGCCGTCGGGTTCTCGACCTGCTGGGCAACAACGCGCCCGATCCACACGGCCCTCTGCACGCTTCATTCCTGCGGATGATCGACTTCATCGCCGGCATGACCGATAGCTATGCTAGCGACATGGCGCTGGAAATGACCGGTCGCTCCCGGCACTGATGCGAATCGTCTGCTCAGCCATTACGTCTCCCGTAATGGCTGATTAGCCACCTAAAAACGAAAGGCATTCAACTCGCGCTGAATTCCCCTACAACTCATGCCGAGTGAACTGATCGATTGCCCGGTATCCTCGCGAAACAATCACGCTTACTTTGTTCGACACAAGAAGCGTAAATAACATGATCAAAGACAATCTGCGTATTTTGCTGGTGGAAGATCATCCGTTTCAGCTCATGGCGACTCAATGTCTGCTCGAGAGCTACGGCTTCACTCAACTCACCACCACGGACAGTGCCGAAGGGGCATTGCAACAAATGCTCACCTCGGTGCAACCCTTCGATATTCTTCTATGCGACCAATGCCTACCCGATCTCTGCGGGCTGGACCTGGTGAAATTTGCCAGTCATCGAGGGATGATCAAACAGGCGATACTTCTAAGTAGCCTGACACCCGCCGAGCTGGACAGGCTTGAAAACACCGCCAACATCAATGGGCTGCCCCTGCTGGGTTACTTGAGCAAGCCCTTGAAACAATCCGAATTCAGAAAACTATTGACCTTGATTCAGTAGTAAAAAAGATTCAACCAATATAGAAACAGACATGAAAAACTTCATACATCCTCATCAGAAATCCAATTAGCACGTAAGCCCTTTCTTTTTCTCATGTAGGAACATTCCTATATTGCTGCTACAGGTAGGTCAGTTCATACGTCACATCAACTATCTGAGATAAGGTGCGCGCTTTATTTGAGCTCGCATGGGATTTTATTATGAACTCCGTTTTTATTGTCGACGATCACCCTGTCATTCGACTTGCCGTTCGCATGTTGCTGGAACACGAAGGCTATAAAGTCGTCGGCGAGACTGATAATGGGGTCGACGCCATGCAGATGGTTCGTGAATGCATGCCCGATCTGGTCATTCTCGACATCAGCATTCCAAAACTGGATGGCCTGGAAGTACTTGCCCGTTTCAACGCTATGAACACCCCCCTCAAAACATTGGTATTAACTGCGCAATCACCGACACTTTTTGGTATTCGCTCCATGCAGTCCGGTGCTTCTGGATATGTTTGCAAGCAAGAAGATCTCAGCGAACTGGTCAGTGCAATCAAGGCGGTATTGTCAGGTTACAACTACTTTCCAAGTGAAGCACTCAACCCGGTTCGTTGCGACGACGCACGCTGGGCAGAACTGGAACTTTTCAAGTCAGTCAACGATCGGGAACTAATGGTATTACAACTTTTTGCCCAAGGTCGCACCAACAAGGAAATTGCCAAAGGCATGTTCCTGAGTAACAAAACAGTCAGCACTTATAAAAAACGGCTAATGCAGAAACTCAAGGCAAAATCCCTTGTTGAACTCATCGAAATGGCTAAACGCAACGCATTGGTGTGAGAAACAGCATGCCCCGTCGTTTAAAGGATTACCTGATTCTGATGACCGCTGGCTTATGCCTGAGTACCGCCTTGTTTGCAGCCCAGGGCAGTGAACGCTACACCTTGCTCAGTCGCTCGACGGCCGGGCACGTGGAAGTCCAACTGGATCAATCACAACGACAGTGGGTCGATAACAGAACAGAACTGCTCCTTGGAACATCAGCACCGGATTATCCCCCCTTCGACCTGACCATCAGCGGCCGCGACTATGAAGGCTTCACTGCCGACTACGCAGGTATTCTTGGAAAAGTCACCGGTTTGCCTATCAAGGTTCAGCGCTTTGCGTCCCGGGGCGCTGCAATCGAGGCGCTCGAAAGGGGCGAAGTCGATCTGCTCGGCACCGCCAATGGCTTCGAGGCGCACAATGCTGAAATCGTGCTCTCCACACCCTATGCCGTGGATCAACCGGTGCTGGTCACGCGTGAAGGGGAAACCCGGTCGCTGACCGATGGCCTCGCAGGCCTGCGGCTGAGCATGGTGTATCACTATTTGCCGCTGGAGGAAGTGAAGGCCCTGTACCCGAAGGCGATCATCACGTCCTATCCGTCGTACCAGAATGCGATCAATGCCGTAGCTTTTGACCAGGCTGACGTGTTTCTCGGCGATACCATTTCTACCCACTACATGATCAACAAGGGGTACCTGAACAACATCCGCATGGCCAATTTTGGCAAACACGAAGCGCATGGTTTCAGCTTTGCCGTACGCAAGAACAATCCGGAACTGCTCGGCATCATCAATACGATGCTCATGGCCATCCCCACCAGCGAACGAGAAAACATCGCCAAGCGATGGAGTGCCGGAAGTGACATCCTGCTCACCGATCACAAACTGGAGCTCAGTTACAGCGAAGAACGTTGGCTGGCACAGCATCCAGTGGTTCGCGTGGTGGCCAATGAGGCGCTCGCACCACTGACGTTTTTTGATAATGACGGCAACTTTCGGGGCGTTGCCGCGGACCTGCTTGAACTGATCAGACTACGCACAGGCTTGCGTTTCGACATCCAGCGCAGCCGCAACGACAGCGAAATGATCCAGCGCATCAACGACAACCAGGCTGACTTGATAGCCGCACTGCTCCCCAGCGCGCATCGAGACACGTTGCTGAACTTCAGCCGTCCGTATCTACAAAACTCCTATGTCCTGCTGACACGCAAGGGAACCGACAGCCCGACCAACCTTGCGCAGCTTGAGGGCAAGCGCCTGGCCATCGCCCAAGGCAATCCGCTGATGGATTACCTGCGTAACGAGTTCCCGCAGATACACCTCATCGAAACCCCGGACACATTCAGCGCCGTAGAAATGTTGGCCGAGGGACGGGCCGAAGGTACGGTCAATTCATTGGTGATCGCCAACTATTTCATTTCATCGCGACTCTTCGAACACACCCTCCAGATCAGCACCACGATCGGCACGGAGCAGGCCGCTTTCTCCCTGGCGACGGGGCGGGACGCCAAGGAGCTCAATGACATTCTCAACAAGGCGCTGCTGAGCATCGCGCCGGAAGAATTGGGCATCATCAACAGCCGCTGGCGTGGTTATTCGGCATCCACACAAAACACGTGGCGCAACTACCAACGGCTGTTCTATCAAATCGTCATCGGCGCCAGCGTACTGTTATTGATTTCCGTGGCCTGGAACGCGTACATGCGGCGCCAGATCAACCAGCGCAAGACGGCCGAGCGCGCTTTGAACGATCAATTTGAATTTATGCGTTCGCTGGTCAATGGCACCCCTCACCCGATATACGTGCGTGATCGTCAGGGTTTGCTGCAAAGCTGCAATGACAGTTATCTGCTGGCCTTTGGCACCCAGCGCGAAGACGTCATCGGCAAAAACTGCATCCAGGGCGTCCTGAGCAATGCCTTCGAAGCGCGGGAGTATCACGCTGACTACCAACGTGTCGTCGCCGAGGGAAAACCGCTGATACTTGATCGCCCGCTGCACATTGGCAGTCGTCGGTTGACGATCTATCACTGGATCCTTCCCTACCGCGACTCAAGCGGTGAAGTGCAAGGCATCATCGGTGGCTGGGTTGACATCAGCGAGCGGCGGCAACTGTTGGACGACTTGCGTTGCGCCAAAGAACGAGCCGATGAAGCCAATCGTGCGAAAAGCACCTTTCTCGCGACCATGAGCCATGAAATCCGCACGCCGATGAATGCGGTCATCGGTATGCTCGAATTGAAGCTCAAGCGTATCGAACAGGATCACCCGGATCGTCCCGCCATCGACGTCGCGTATCACTCGGCCAAGGATTTGCTGGAACTGATCGGAGATATTCTCGACATTGCGCGAATCGAATCTGGACACCTGAGCCTGAGCCCGCAACGTGCCAACCTGTGGGAAACCGTCGCCTCGGTGGTGCGAATCTTCGACGGCCTGGCCCGGCAGAAAAATCTCGACCTGGTGCTGGAATTCAATCCGGTCGATCCAGCGTTCGATGTCCTGCTGGACCCGCTGCGCTTCAAGCAAGTGCTGTCGAATCTGGTTAGCAACGCCATCAAGTTCACCGAGCAGGGCCAGATCAGGATTATCGTCACCCTGAATCCTGGCGCCGATCTCGAACAGGTTCACATGCTGTTGCAGGTTCAGGACAGCGGTATTGGGATCAGCGAACGGGATCAGCAGCGCCTGTTCGAGCCTTTCGCTCAGGCTGATAGCGCCGGACCGTCAGCGAGGCGGGGTACCGGGCTGGGCCTGGTGATCAGCCGCAGCTTGTGCGAAAGGATGGGTGGCAGCTTGCAGTTGAGCAGCCAGCCGGGGGTCGGTACGCAAGTCGAAATGTCACTGCAACTGCCCACTCTCCCACCTGAAACCGGAGTCAAAATGGCTGAAGCACAAATCCCTGCCATAACCGCGCCTTTGAACGTGCTGGTGGTCGATGATCACGCCGCCAATCGCCTGCTGATGTGTCAGCAACTGGAGTTTCTGGGTCATCGATTCAGCACGGCGGCCGATGGTCAGGCCGGATTCGAGGTGTGGAAAAGCGGCACGTACGATCTGGTGATCGCCGACTGCAACATGCCGGTCATGAATGGCTACGAACTTGCAAAAGCCATTCGCCGACAGGAACAACAGACGCAACAACCTCCTTGCACGGTGCTGGGCTTTACCGCCAATGCGCAGCCGGAGGAAATTCTACGGTGCAAGCAAGCCGGGATGGATGACTGTCTGTTCAAACCCTTGACCCTGACCGCTTTGAGCCAGTGGGTTGAGGGCATAGAGCCCACCGCCCTCGGCCCGGCCTTCAGCCTGGAAGGATTTGAGCTGATGACCGGGGGTAATCCGGTATTGAACCGGCGATTGTTGACCGAACTATTGAACAGCAACCATCTGGACCGAGAAGAATTGTTGGCGCTGTCCGGTTCCACGAATCGCCAGTTATTTCTCGACATTGCCCACAAAATCAAAGGTGCCGCCCGAATCGTTCAGGCCGCGCGACTGATCGATTCCTGCGAAACGCTCGAAGCCGCCTGTCGTGATGAATTCCAACCCGACAAAGTGGCCGATTCCTGCAAAATCATGGAGCGCGCCCTGCTTGAGCTGGACCAGGCATTGCTGAAACAAATCGCGCAAAACGACGAAAGCAGAATGATAGAGCCTTAACTATGCTTGGACGCTGAGCAGTGTGTTAACCATCATGGAGTGACCTGCATGCCCAGCCCACTGCGCCCGGAACAACGGCGGCTTCCCCTGCACGTTCATATCAGCGTGATGTTCACCTTCCTGCTGTTGTTGACCGGAGTGGTACTGGGCATTTTCAACTATCGGCAAACCACGCAGATCATTCTGTCCAGCAGTGAAAAGCTGTTTAACCGCATTGAGCAGGATGTCCGCCTGGACCTGCACGCGACCTACGAGCCGATTCGTCACCTGCTCAGTTTGTTGGTGCACAACCCAGCGATGCAGGCACCGGATCTCGTGCAACGTCTGGCACTGCTCCAACCCTTCAGCCAATCGCTCAAGGACAATCCCGATCTGGCGTCGCTGTACATCGGCTACGCCACCGGTGATTTTTTCATGGTTCGCCCGCTGCGAACTTCCAATCTGAAAACGCAGCTCAAAGCTCCGGAATCAGCGGCTTATCAGGTGTGGAGCATTGAGCGCAACGACACCGGCCAGGCTCATTCCCAATCCTTGTTTTTCGATCAGGACCTGGCGCTCATCAGTCGTCAGGACAACCCCGGCGACACCTACGATCCACGAAGCCGCGCGTGGTTTTCCAGCGCCAAGCGCGACAACGATCAGATCACCACCGAACCCTACGTCTTTTTCTCCACCCACAACGTCGGCACCACCCTGGCACGGCGCAGTGGCGATAGCGCCGTCATGGGTGCCGACCTGACCCTGGAAGAACTCAGCGCCACCCTGGCCAAACATGTGGTGACACCCGCTACCGAGATCGTGTTGTTCGATGCCAAGGGCAATGCCATCGCTTACCCCGACAGCACCCGACTGATCGTCGATGATCAAACGGCCCGTCTGATAAAAGCCGCCGACCTGAACCCCAGCCTGGGTGCTTTGCTCGACAATCCCCCGGAAGGCAATCGCCTGGATGCTGCCGGACGTCAATGGATCGTGGCGCGTAGCAGCATGCAGGAAGGCGGCCCCCAAGGGCTGCAACTGGCGCTGCTGGTGCCGGAAGATGAACTGCTCGCCGACGCCTATCGCATGCGCTGGCAAGGTGCCCTGATTACCCTGGCAATTTTGCTGTTATGTGTGCCACTGGGCTGGTTGACGTCGCGAGTGCTGGTCAAACCCTTGCGCGCTCTGGTGAAGGAAGCGGATGCGATTCGCAGTTTCGACTTCAATTTTCCGGTCTCCCGTCGCTCTCCGGTGCTTGAAATCGACCAATTGAGCCTGTCGATGGCGCGCATGAAAGATACGCTCGCGAGTTTTTTCCAGATCACCGAAAGCCTGAGCGCTGAGACCCGTTTTGCCCCGTTACTGGAACGTGTGCTGTTTGAAACGGTGAAGATCGGCCAGGCCCAGGCCGGCCTTATTTACCTTCGCGAAGGTGACGGTGATCGCATGGAGCCCCAGGGGCTGGTGATCAACGAAGCGGCTCAAGACCTGTCTGCATTCGGTGTCCGCGGGCATGAGCTTCATGACCCACAGAGCCCGGCGTGGCTACAGCGACTATCGTCCGCCGACAGTGTGGTAACCCATCTGGGTTTCGAACAGGCGGGGGACTTGCAGAAAGTGTTGCTCGAACTGACCTGCCCTCGCGTTCATCTGATTGGCATCCGCTTGCACAATCGGCACAACGAAACCGTGGGCCTGCTGATATTTCTGTTGGCCGATAGCGGCAATCAGAGTGACCTGGAAAAACTCCGCCCGGACCGCATTGCATTTCTGCAGGCCATTTCCGGTGCAGCCGCCGTGAGTATCGAAAGCCAGCGTCTGCAAGCCCGGCAAAAACAATTGTTGGACGCCTTTATCAAACTGCTGGCAGGCGCGATTGACGCCAAAAGCCCCTACACCGGCGGGCATTGTCAGCGCGTTCCGGAGTTGACGTTGATGCTGGCACAAGCCGCCGCGGCCAGCCAGGAGCCGGCCTTCCGCAGCTATCAGCCCACCGAGGATGATTGGGAGGCGCTGCATATCGCGGCCTGGTTGCACGACTGTGGCAAGGTCACCACGCCGGAATACGTCGTCGACAAAGCCACGAAGCTGGAAACCCTCAATGACCGCATCCACGAAATCCGCACCCGCTTCGAAGTCCTCAAGCGCGACGCCTGGATCAGTTATTGGCAGGCCATCTCACTCGGCGGCGACGAGCAGCACCTTGCGCAACTGCGCGATGGCACGTTAGCGGAACTGGACGATGATTTCGCCTTCATTGCCCGCTGCAATCTTGGCGGCGAAGCCATGGCCGAAGCCGACCTGCAACGCCTGCGCAGCATCGCCCAGCGCAGCTGGACTCGAACGCTGGATGACCGGCTTGGGGTTTCCTGGGAAGAGAACCGCCGTCAGGCCCGCACCCCGGCACCTACACTGCCGGTCACTGAACCGCTGCTGGCGGACAAACCCGAGCATCTGTTCGAACGGGATGAAGCCGAATTGATTGCGCCGGATAATCCCTGGGGATTCAAACTCGATGTGCCGCGTTACAAGTACAACCGCGGCGAACTCTACAACCTGAGCATCACCCGAGGCACCCTGACGAGCGAAGAGCGCTACATCATCAATCACCACATGGTGCAAACGATTCTGATGCTCAGCCACCTGCCCTTTCCCGGTCACTTGCGCAACGTCCCGGAAATCGCCGGCGGCCATCACGAAAAAATGGACGGCAGCGGTTACCCCAAACGCTTGCAGCGCGAAGAGATGAGCCTGCCGGCACGAATGATGGCGATTGCCGATATTTTCGAAGCGCTGACCGCCGCTGACCGACCTTACAAGAAAGCCAAGTCGTTGAGCGAAGCGCTGGGCATCATGGCTTTCATGTGCCGGGACGCCCACATTGACCCCGAACTGTTCGGGCTGTTCATCAACGCGCACATCTATTTGAAGTACGCCGAACGTTTCCTCGACCCGCAGCAGATCGATGCGGTGGACCATACAGGCCTGCTGATGAAGGCCGGCCTGAAGGTTTGATCAGCAATCGGTCAGGCGCAGGAAAATCGCCGCCAGTTGCTCGATACCGGCCTGATCCTGCGCGGTGAAACGCGCGAGCTTCGGGCTATCGAGGTCAAGCACGCCGATCAACCGGCCCTCCTTGACCAACGGCACGACCAGTTCACTGTTCGACGCACTGTCACAAGCGATATGGCCAGGGAACGCGTGCACATCTTCGACCCGTTGAGTCTGCAAGGTTGCCGCCGCCGCACCACACACGCCCCGGCCGAACGGAATCCGCACGCAGGCGATTTGCCCCTGGAACGGGCCAAGCACCAGTTCTTCATTGCGATTGAGGTAAAAACCAGCCCAGTTCAGGTCATCGAGTTGATTGAACAGGAACGCGGAAAACTGCGCAGCGTTAGCGATGAAATCCCGCTCGTCCGCCAACAGAGACTCAAGCTGCGCGTGCAGCATGCCGTAGCCTTCGAGACCCTGGCCGCTCTTTTGTAAATCGATCATGCCTTGTGCTCCAACAGTTTCAGCCCCACCCAATAGCGGGCAAATTGATACGCGCAACGCCCGTTGCGATTGCCCCGGCCCGTGGCCCAGCGCACCGCCAGGATGTCCAGTTCCTCGTCGCGCTGCCACGCAAGGCCAGCCTTGTCGGCCAGTTGACCGATCCAGTGCTCGACCACGTTGAGGAAGTGTTCCTGGGTAAACGGATAGAACGACAGCCACAGGCCGAAACGGTCCGACAGGGCGATCTTGTCTTCCACCGCTTCGCTGGGGTGCAGTTCGCCGTCGACGCGTTTCCAGTTTTCGTTATCGCTTTCCTTCTCCGGCACCAGGTGGCGACGGTTGGAGGTGGCGTACAGCAAAACGTTATCCGGCGCCTGTTCCAGCGAACCGTCGAGCACGCTCTTGAGCACGCGATAGTCGCCCTCGCCGGATTCGAACGACAGGTCATCGCAAAACAACACGAATCGCTGGGGCAGCTTGGCGATCTGTTCGACCACGCGCGGCAGGTCTGCCAAATGATCGCGTTCGATCTCGATCAGACGCAAACCGGCATTCGCGTGCTCAGCCAGCAAGGCCCGCACCAGCGATGATTTGCCGGTGCCGCGCGACCCCCAGAGCAAGGCGTGGTTGGCCGGCATGCCATCGAGGAACTGTTGCGTATTGCGCCCCAGTTGCTCCACTTGCCGATCAACGCCGATCAGATCGGACAGGCGCATATCCAGGCTGACTTCCAACGGCAGCAGAAAACCACTGCGGCCCTCGCGCTGCCAGCGCGCAGCCAGGCTGTGGGTCCAGTCGATGGCTTGCCGAGGGGTGGGCAACAGCGGCTCGATACGGGCCAGGACCGCATCGGCGCGTTCAAGAAAAGCATTCAATCGGGAATCCACGTCTTCTCCTCGGACACGTTCACAGTAATGATGGCGCTACAGCGACGAAAAACACCGTTCGATGAACGGTTGACCCCTTACACCGGGGCTCGCGAGAACATCGGCTTCGATGCATGATCGACTATGCTTGAGCAGTGAAGGGAAAAGGAAGTGGTTCAACACCCCATGGACATCAAGTTCACCAACCGGCTGTCCTACAAACAAGCACGGCTTACCGTGCTGGTCGGTTTCGTTCTGGGCCTGCTGCTCAGCCTGCTGCAAATAGGCATCGATTATGCCAGTGAAGACGCCTCCATCAACCGCGAAATACTGTCTTTGCTGGAAATCAGTCACAACCCTGCGTCACGGATCGCCTACAACATCGACGCCGAACTCGCCCAGGAACTGACCCTGGGCCTGCTGCGCTCACCGGCGATCATCGGCGCGAAACTCACCGACAACAACGGCAACGTGCTGGCCAACGTCAAGCGTCCGGGCCTGCAAAGCGGCTATCGGGTGCTAAGCGACTTCCTGTTCGGCGCCCACCGACAGTTCGAAGATCGACTCTATCTGGGCCACTTGCCGAACGAATCCCTCGGCACGCTGCAACTGGACGTTGACACTTACTCATTTGGTTACCGGTTCCTGCGTCGGGCCGAAGTGACCCTGCTCAATGGCTTCGCCCGTAGCCTGATCCTGACCGGGATTTTGCTCGCACTGTTTTATGTGATGTTGACCAAGCCCCTGGTGCGGCTCATCCGCGAACTCAGCAGCCGTGATACGCGCAACATGGAACCGACGTCTCTGGAATGCCCAGCGGGACATGCCAATGATGAAATCGGCGTGCTGGTGAAAGTAGCGAACCAGCAATTCGAAAACGTCGCGACCGAAATTCAGCAGCGCCGCAACGCCGAAAACCGCCTGACCGACTACCTCAGCCAACTGGAAAACATCGTCTCGGCGCGCACCGCGGAACTCAAGGCGATCAACGCCCGGCTCAGCCAATCCAATCAGGAACTGGAAGTCGCGCGCAGCACCGCGCTGGACATGGCTGAAGCGCGCTCGACGTTCCTCGCCAATATGAGCCACGAAATTCGCACGCCCCTCAATGGCTTGCTGGGGATGATCGCCCTGTCCCTCGACAGCCCGCTGACTGCCGAGCAACAGCAACAACTGTCCATTGCCCATGACTCGGGCAAGGTACTGGTGGAATTGCTCAACGATATTCTCGATCTGTCGAAGTTCGATGCCGGTCAACTCGAACTCGAACACATCCCGTTCGACCTCGGCTCACTGGTGGAAGACACCGCCAACCTGCTGTCGCAGAACGCCGCGCCGAGTGTCGAGCTGACTTGCCTGATCGCTCCGGACTTCCCGGCATTGGTACTCGGTGACCCGACCCGGGTCCGGCAGATCGTCAGCAACCTGCTGTCCAATGCGCTCAAGTTCACCCGTTTCGGTCGCGTCGATGTACGCCTGTCGACATTCGGCGACGGCGTCAGAATCGAAGTCTGTGATACCGGCATCGGCATTCCCCAGGACGCCCAGGTCAAAATCTTCCAGCCCTTTACCCAGGCCGGCGCCGGTATTACCCGGCAGTTTGGTGGCACCGGGTTGGGCCTGGCCCTGACCTACAACCTCTGCGAAGCCATGCAAGGGCGCCTCACCATCAGCTCGGAAGCGGGTTTCGGCAGCCAGTTCTGCGCGCAACTCCCCCTGCCCCGCCACACTCGGGCGCTTTGCCCATCTCCCTTGCAGGGCAAAGTCATCGCCATTACCGCTGCCGGTAGCGGCCTGGCGGAACTGCTGAACAGTCTGTTACCCGGTTGGGGGCTGGACTATCAGCAGCGCTCTATTGAGGACCCGATGATCGGCCTCGCCCCCGATGTCCTGATCACTGATTGCCCTGAATGCCTGTTTAATCTGCGCCCGACTTTCACCGCACCGATACTGCTGGTGACCGCTTACGGCAGTTTCATGCCCAGTGAGGAAATCAACGCCCTTGCGCCTTTGCAACAACAGGCCCGTCCATTGGCCCGCAACGCGCTATATCAGACCTTGCGAAGAATTCTGCTGCCGGAAACCGGCACCATCGACAATATCCAGGTCGACAGTCACTCCCCACAACGACGCGGCCGCGTGCTGTTGGTCGAGGACAACCCGGTCAATCAACTGGTGGCCAAAGGCATGCTCGGCAAACTCGGCTGCGAGGTGATTGTTGCCGCTCACGGCGTCGAAGCACTGGATCAGCTGGAGAATCGTGAATTCGACCTGGTATTGATGGACTGCAATATGCCGGTGATGGATGGCTATGAAGCCAGTCGACAAATCCGCCGCAGTGGACGCTGGCCGCAGTTGCCGATCGTGGCCCTGACCGCCAACGCCATGTCCGAAGAACGCGAACGCTGCCGTGCGGCAGGCATGAGCGACTATCTGGCCAAACCCTTTCGCCGGGAAGAACTCGCGGCGCTACTGGACGTGTGGATACCCGTTACGTCAGTGCCTTGATTTGCCCCAACAGGTGATCGAGGCCATCGCGCAGGTCATTCAAGCGATTCAGATCCACGCCGCTGTCACACAACAGGCGAGCCTTCAACGGCCCGACCTGATCGCGCAACGCCCGCCCGGCTGGCGACAGGCTTAAATGCACCTCCCGCTCATCCCGCGCCGAACGCTGGCGCTGAACCAGTTGCAGCTGCTCGAGACGCTTGAGCAACGGCGTCAGCGTGCCGGAATCCAGCGCCAGACGTTCGCCCAAGGCCTTGACGGTCGGCTGCTCGGGGGCGTTCTCCTGCCATTCCCACAACACCAGCATCGCGAGGTATTGCGGGTACGTCAGGCCCAACTGATCAAGCATCGGCTTATAAGCCCGGATCACCGCCCGGGAAGCAGCATAGAGCTTGAAGCAGAGCTGGCTGTCGAGGTTCAGCGAGTCGACGGACAAAGTATTCATTTGAGCAGAGCTTCAATCTCGCGGCTCAAGTCCTGCGGCTTGGTCGCCGGAGCAAAGCGCTTGACCAACTGACCGTCCTTGCCGATCAGGAATTTAGTGAAGTTCCACTTGATGCCCTGGGAGCCCAGTACACCCGGTGCACGCTTTTTCAGTTGCACGAACAGCGGATGGGCGTCGGCGCCGTTGACTTCGATTTTTTTGAACAGCGGGAAACTGACCCCGTAATTCAGCTCGCAGAACTCGCTGATCGCTCCTTCGTTGCCCGGTTCCTGCTTGCCGAACTGATTGCAGGGAAAGCCCAGCACCACCAAGCCTTGATCCTTGTAGGTCTGCCACAGTTCTTCGAGACCTTTGTATTGCGGGGTGAAACCGCATTTGCTGGCGGTGTTGACCACCAGCACGGCTTTACCAGCGAAATCCGCCAGGGTCTTTTGCTCGCCCTTGATGGTGGTGCAAGGGATGCTCAGCAGGTTGTCGCTCATGATCAAGGCTCCGGATTCAAGAAGGTGGGCCAAACATAGCGAGCAATTGAATTGTGTGCAATTCAATTAATCAAATTTGTCCGGCGTGAAATTCGAACCCGTAAGAGCCGGCTTGCTGGCGATCAGCGCGCTGCAGTGTGTCAATCCACCGCTATCGCCAGCAAGCCGGCTCCTACAAGGGATCATCAAGCCCGGATCATTCGCGTGGCACCAGGTCCAGGCACACCGAGTTGATGCAATAGCGCAGCCCGGTCGGCGGAGGACCATCAGGGAACACGTGGCCCAAATGCGCATCGCACTTGGCACAGACCACTTCGGTGCGGATCATGCCGTGGCTGACATCGCGAATCTCGGTCATGGCACTGTCGCCGATCGGCGCATAGAAGCTCGGCCAGCCGCAGCCGGAATCGAACTTGGTCTTGGAGTCGAACAACGGCTCGTTGCAGCAGATGCAGTGGTAAATACCGTCGGTCTTGGTGCCGTTGTACTTGCCGGAGAACGGGCGTTCAGTGCCCTTGAGCCGGCAAACGTTGTACTGCTCCGGATCGAGCATGGCTTTCCATTCTTCCAGGGTTTTTTCCAACTTTTCCATCGTCACACCTCAGCAGCTGAAAAAGCCCGATCTGTACCTTTTCCACGGATCGGGCGGCACGTATGATTGCGCCTCGTCAAACGCCAGTCTGGCAGCCAGACTACGCGCATTCAAACGGATTTATGGGTGCAGCATTTCAGGGCGTCAGGCCTGTGTGATTACGCAGGATTCCCAGTACGGTTGTTCATACGCCGCCTGGATCGTTCATTTTCGGGAACACATCGCCATGCAGGTCAGCAAATCGAACAAGCTCGCCAACGTCTGCTACGACATTCGCGGCCCAGTGCTCAAGCACGCCAAACGCCTGGAAGAGGAAGGTCATCGCATCCTCAAGCTGAACATCGGCAACCCGGCGCCCTTTGGTTTCGAAGCGCCGGACGAAATTCTCCAGGACGTGATCCGCAACCTGCCGACCGCCCAGGGCTACAGCGACTCCAAAGGCCTGTTCAGCGCGCGCAAGGCCGTCATGCAGTATTACCAGCAAAAACAGGTGGAAGGTGTCGGCATTGAAGACATCTACCTGGGCAACGGCGTTTCCGAACTGATCGTGATGTCGATGCAGGCCTTGCTCAACAACGGCGACGAAGTGCTGGTGCCGGCTCCGGACTACCCATTGTGGACCGCTGCTGTGAGCCTGTCGGGCGGCAATCCGGTGCACTATCTGTGCGACGAGCAAGCCAACTGGTGGCCGGACCTGGCCGACATCAAGGCCAAGATCACCCCGAACACCAAGGCACTGGTCATCATCAACCCGAACAACCCGACCGGCGCGGTATATTCCAAAGAAGTCCTGCTGGGCATGCTGGAACTGGCCCGCCAACATAATCTGGTGGTGTTCTCCGACGAGATCTACGACAAGATCCTGTACGACGATGCCGTGCACATCTGCACCGCATCCCTGGCGCCAGACTTGCTGTGCCTGACCTTCAATGGTTTGTCCAAGTCTTATCGCGTGGCCGGCTTCCGCTCCGGCTGGATCGCCATTTCCGGGCCGAAACACCACGCCCAGAGCTACATCGAAGGCATCGACATGCTGGCCAACATGCGCCTGTGTGCCAACGTGCCGAGCCAACACGCGATCCAGACCGCGCTGGGTGGCTATCAGAGCATCAACGACCTGGTGCTGCCGCAAGGGCGCCTGCTGGAACAGCGCAACCGCACCTGGGAATTGCTCAATGACATTCCGGGCGTGAGCTGCGTCAAGCCAATGGGCGCGCTGTACGCGTTCCCGCGCATCGACCCGAAAGTCTGCCCGATCCACAACGACGAAAAATTCGTCCTCGACCTGCTGCTCTCCGAGAAGCTGCTGGTGGTGCAAGGCACTGCCTTCAACTGGCCATGGCCGGACCACTTCCGCGTCGTGACCCTGCCGCGCGTGGATGACCTGGACATGGCCATCGGCCGCATCGGCAATTTCCTCAAGTCCTATCGCCAGTAAGTGGCTGTTCACCGTGCGACGCCCGTATCCCGTCGCACGGTGATTCATTCAGCAACACATGTTTGCACCCAGCCAATCACTGGCACCTGAATCCCTGACGGACAACACCCTGTTTGCCTGCGTCCAACAAAGACAGGGCTCGGGACGTCCATTGGCTTACAAAAGCTTCCTTATTCAATATCGGAAATGCCCTTCGAACAGCTAAGCTCTTGCTGTAGGACACAGTTTGAAATAGTCACCCGGTTGAATACCCCGAAGCAGCACCTTATATACCCCGCAGTACGCTACATCTTTAGCATAAGGAGATTTCTACAACCATGATGCGCATCCTGCTGTTTTTGGCCACTAACCTGGCGGTCGTGCTGATTGCCAGCATCACCCTGAGCCTTTTCGGCTTCAACGGGTTCATGGCGGCCAACGGGGTTGATCTCAACCTCAATCAGCTGCTGATTTTCTGTGCGGTCTTTGGTTTCGCCGGTTCCCTGTTCTCGCTGTTCATCTCCAAGTGGATGGCGAAGATGAGCACCAGCACCCAGATCATCACCCAGCCACGCACTCGTCACGAGCAATGGCTGCTGCAAACCGTCGAGCAACTGTCCCGAGAAGCCGGGATCAAGATGCCCGAAGTCGGGATTTTCCCGGCTTACGAGGCGAACGCCTTCGCCACCGGCTGGAACAAGAACGACGCGTTGGTCGCGGTCAGCCAGGGTTTGCTCGAGCGTTTCTCGCCAGATGAAGTGAAAGCCGTTCTGGCCCACGAAATCGGCCACGTTGCCAATGGCGACATGGTCACCCTGGCGTTGATTCAGGGCGTGGTGAACACCTTCGTGATGTTCTTTGCACGGATCATCGGCAACTTTGTCGACAAGGTGATCTTCAAGAACGAAGAAGGCCAAGGCATTGCCTACTACATTGCGACGATCTTCGCCGAACTGGTGCTGGGCATCCTGGCAAGCGCCATCGTCATGTGGTTCTCGCGCAAACGCGAATTCCGTGCCGACGAAGCCGGTGCAAACCTGGCCGGTACCGCCGCCATGATCGGTGCCCTGCAACGCCTGCGTGCCGAACAAGGGCTGCCGGTGCACATGCCTGACACCCTGAACGCGTTCGGCATCAACGGTGGCATCAAACAAGGGTTCGCCCGCATGTTCATGAGCCACCCACCGCTGGAAGAGCGTATCGACGCACTGGCTCGTCGCCGGGGCTGATAGTTCTGCGGTAACAAAAAACGGGGCGATCTGATCGCCCCGTTTTTTTTACCTTGTGATCGCATTTCCCCTGTAGGAGCTGCCGCAGGCTGCGATCTTTTGCTTTTAACGCCCCGACAACCGATAAACCCGCTCCTCAAGCCGCGTAACACCCGCCTCCAGAAACTTCCCGCTCTCGCTCAGCACATCCTGGTCTTCCAGGATCTTCAGCGCCCACGACGCCCCGAACAACCGCTGCACTTCGTCATCCAGCACGGCAAACGGCGGACCGGACATTTGAGCCTGGTCGTAATCCAGCGTAATCAACAACCCCAGCGCATCTTTGGGCAGAATCCGAGTCAGATGCGCGGCGTATTGCTCACGCATGGCTGGCGGTAGAGCAATCAGCGAGGCGCGGTCGTAAAGTGCGGCGCAGTCAGCAACATCGCCGGCAGTCAGGTCAAAAAAATCACCGCACCAAAGTTCGATCGAGCCTGCCCGATAGACCTTGAAAGGCCCTTGCTCAGTGACGTCAGGATCGAATTGGTGCTCATTGAAAAAGTCCTCAATGGCCTTTTCCGACAGCTCGATTCCCAATACTTCATGGCCTTCACGAGCAAGCCACAACAAATCCAGACTCTTCCCACACAGGGGCACCAGCACACGAGTGCCCTCTTCCAGGCCCAGTGCCGGCCAAAATCGCTGCAGATAAGGATTCACTTGCGGCAAGTGAAAGCCGATCTGATTCGACGCCCACTTCTTGTGCCAAAACTCCGGCTGCATAAGTAACCCCAAAAATTCGATCAAAACACCCTAAAACTTATATTAGATTTAGATCAATGATCTGACTGAAGATGGTGCCATCTTAACGCTCAGGAGCTCATCCATGTTCCCCAGTCTGTACATATCCCATGGTTCCCCCATGCTGGCTCTGGAACCGGGTGCCAGCGGACCGGCCCTGGCGCGCCTTTCGACAGAAATGCCGAAGCCCCGCGCCATCGTGATTGTTTCCGCGCACTGGGAAAGCGATGAACTGTTGGTCAGCGGCAACCCCCAGCCTGACACCTGGCATGACTTCGGCGGCTTTCCAAGGGCCCTGTTCGAGGTGCAATACCCGGCGCCCGGCGATCCGCAACTGGCGGCAGAGGTTGTTGAACTGTTGAATGCCAGCGATCTCCCGGCGCGTATCGACAGCAAACGGCCGTTCGACCACGGCGTCTGGGTGCCCTTGTCGTTGATGTACCCGCAGGCGGATATCCCGATTGTCCAGGTTTCACTTCCGACTCGTGGTGGCCCTGCCCTGCAAAGCCGCGTCGGCCATGCCTTGGCCAGCCTGCGTGAACTGGGCGTGCTGCTGATCGGTTCCGGCAGCATTACTCACAACCTGCGCGAATTGGACTGGCATGCCGGCCCGGAGAGCGTCGAGCCGTGGGCACAGGCGTTCCGCGACTGGATGATCGACAAGCTTGCGACCAACGACGAAGCGGCCCTGCACGATTATCGGCGGCAAGCGCCGAATGCCGTGCGTAACCATCCCAGCGACGAACATTTGCTGCCGCTGTATTTTGCCCGCAGTGCCGGGGGTGATTTCAGTATTGCCCACCAGGGATTCACCATGGGTGCGTTGGGCATGGACATTTATCGGTTCGGGTGAACGCAAGATCCAGAAACGAAAACGGCCAACCCATGGGTTAGCCGTTATTGCCGATTGTCACTGTTCATAAAGTTTATGCGAGTCGCCCTCGTACCTCCTGTTTGACACCCCAGCCTTCAATGATGCCGCCCAATGGCTCGACCACGGCTTCGAAACCCTGCTCGAAGTCACCAATGTCATCGTAGGTGGCGTACATGACTTTGCTCAGTTCCAGCGCCCAGGCGCCGTCGTCACGCACACTGATCTGTGCATTCAGGGATTCACCACGGTAATGACCTGCCGCCCTGCGTGCCCGCTCCTCGTCCGGGAAAATGGCGTAGAACTCAATGGGATGGAACCGTGAAAAGTCGAAACCGCCTTCTTTCATGCGGCGCAGCACGCTGGTGCTGATGTCTTCTTGATAGGCTGTGCTCATGAAACGTCCTCCTCAAACTGATGGATAGACTTTCCGTACTCCCTGCGCTCGCCATCAAACCGTGCGAGCGACGGCAACCGATGTGCCGACGGGAAACAAGCATGTAGCTGACAAGACCAGACCTTAGCGATCCATTCGCTGATCTCGCTTGCAGATTAGCCCCAAGATAGAGCCTCTGCCAAGGCCTGGTTGAGAATGTGACAGGTGCGGTTCAGATTGGCGTGATGCCGAGGATTTGAATGCTGTTCTGGGTCTTGAGACTTTTGACGCTCGCATCAGCGGTTCGCCCTTCCAGATCGTTCAGATCCAGTTCGGCAGCGACAGGAAGGAGCCGGGCCTTGATGAGTTTGGCGGCGTGTTCGTTATCCGGGCACTCGTCGCACTCAAAGACTTCGTCGACCGTTTCACCGTGATCATCCACGAAAGTGATTTTCCACTTTTGCATCAGTGCCTCCTCGATAAAACCCGCAATTGGGCTTACACCTATCTGGACTTTTGCTCTTTCTGATCGTTCAAATGGATCATGCGTTTGGAACATAAAACACAGAACCTGTAGGAGCTGGCTTGCCAGCGATAGGATCAATGCGGCGATTTTGACGGACCGCAGCGTCTGCATCGCTGGCAAGCCAGCTCCTACAGGGGCATCGCGTATTTCTTCAGTCGTTGCTTGGCTTGTTCACAGCTTGCAGCACGTATTGCGGCAAGGCGAACGCACCGATGTGGATTTCCGGATTGTAGTAGCGGGTGACGATGCCGCTGCCGGCGAAACGCTGTTGCAGGGTTTCGCGGGACAATTTGCGATAAGCGGTATTGGTCGCGCCCCAGGCAAAAGTCATCGAGCCACCGATGTAAGTCGGCACTGCGGCTTGATAGAAGTGCCAGTCCGGAAACAGGCTGCGCAGGCGACCGGCGGTGGTCTTCACTTCTTCGATCTGCATGAACGGCGTGCCGTTCTGGGTCACGAGGATGCCGCCTTCGTTCAGGCAGCGGTGGCAAGCCTGGTAAAAGTTTTCCGAAAACAGCACTTCGCCCGGACCGATCGGGTCGGTGGAGTCGGAAATGATCACGTCGAACTTTTCAGTGGTGGTGGCGACGAAACGCATGCCGTCGTCGATCACCAGGTTCAGGCGTGGATCATCGAACGCACCGTTGGAGTGGTTCGGCAGGAATTCCTTGCACATGTCGACCACGGTGCCATCGATTTCGACCATGGTGATGTGCTCGACGCTGCCGTGTTTGGCGACTTCACGCAGCATGCCGCCGTCGCCACCGCCGATGATCAGCACGCGCTTGGCGTTGCCATGGGCCAGGATCGGCACATGGGTGAGCATTTCGTGGTAGATGAACTCGTCGGCTTCGGTGGTCTGGATTACGCCATCCAGAGCCATGACCCGGCCCATGCGCGGGTTTTCAAAGATCACCAGGTGTTGGTGTTCGGTGCGCACTTCGTGCAGCAGTTTTTCCATGCGAAAACGCTGGCCGTAGCCTTCGTAGAGGGTTTCCAGGTAGTCGCTTGCTGGGATGTTGCTCATGGGAAGTGCTCCGATGAATGCGGCGGCAACGGACGGTTACCCGCCCATGATGGCCAATCGATCGGCTCGATTGGCCGGGAAAGGCGCGCATTCTACGTCGCGGAAGATGACAGGTCGAACCTTCTGATACGCACATCCCTGTAGGAGCTGGCTTGCCAGCGATGGGAGCCCAGCGGTGCATCTGACTGACCGCGTCGCCTGCATCGCTGGCAAGCCAGCTCCTACAGGTTTTGAGAAGTCAGACCCGCACATTCCCCCGCGGCCCGGCAATGGCCCAGATAATCAGTCCCAGCACCGGCAACAGGGCGATCAGCAGTACCCAGAGGACTTTCATCCCGGTATCCGCGCTACTTTTGAACACGTTAATGATGGCCCAGATGTCCAGGACAAAAATAATCAAGGCAACCAAGCTGTTGAACGTGGAACCCATAGTGACGCTCCCGAAGAGTGATTTGCCCTCTTAGAATAGCCGGGCATTACCAGGGTTCCGTTTTTATTGACAGCTTGCCGCTTCAGACGTGGATAGCCACTTTCAAGGCTTCCAGGGAAGGCGCCGCCGCGATGCCGACTTCGGCGCACAATTCGAGCACCCGTGGCACATCGTTGCCGTAGACCATCACGACTTGCAGCTCATCATCGAGCAACTGGCTGAAATTCATCAGCACATAACCACCACTTTCCTTGTTCAGGCTGCTCATCTGCACCTGGATGCGATTGAGCGCGGTCAGGGCTTCGGTCTTGGCCAGTTGCTTGGGTTTGATATTGAAGTCGACACCCGGGCCGAACGAGGCAACGATTTGGGCGAACAGGTCCATGTAGGTATCGGCCTGGAACAGCACTGTTTCCGGCAAGCTGCCGACAACCACCCACTCGCCCAACGGAATCGGGAAGGTGTCGTCGTAGTTGATGTCCGGATTCGCTGTCAGAAAACCCTCTGGATCTTCGTAGGCCTGCGCCGCTTCGTCAGCGATCTTGAGGATTTCGTCATCGCCCATGCACCCGGAGCTGATTTTGCTGATGAGTTCGACGAGTGCGGCTTTCATGGGGTAGATCCTGTAGCGAGGGAGTTTTGAGGGCGCGAAGGATACCGCATTCTGGCTGATATTGTGGCGAGGGAGCTTGCTCCCGCCGGGGTGCGAAGCGCCCCCAAATTGGCCATTTGCGACTGCTTCGCAGCCGAGCGGGACGGTGCGGCGATCCGACAAGCTCCCTCGCCACAGAGGTATTGCGCAATATCAGCCCAGCAACTTCTCCAGCTGCGCGATGGTATCGGTAGCACCTAGCGTCTTGGCGGCGTCCAGCGCGGTGACGCCATTGGCGTCCTTGGCTTTGGGATCGGCGCCTTTGCTGATCAGGTAGTCGACAATAGCGACGCGGTTGAACATCGCGGCCATCATCAACGCGGTACGACCATCGAAGGACGAACCCTCGACCTGTGCGCCACCCTCGACCAGCGCCGTGACCACGGCCAGATCACCCTTGAAGGCCGCACCGGCGATCGGGCTCTGGCCGTTGTCATTGCGGATTTCCGGATCAGCCTTGTGCTCAAGCAGGACTTTTACCGTTTCTACATGGCCATGGTAGGCGGCCAGCATCAGCAAGGTGTCGCCCTTGTGATTGCGCAGGTTTGGCGGCAGGCCCTTGGTCAGTAGCGCAGCCATCATGGCCGCATCGCCCTCGCGTGCCTTGTTGAATACCTGTTCGGCAAACTCCGCAGCTTCTTCGGGGGTCATCTGGCGGCTTTGGTCTGACATTGGACGCTCCACTTTCTGTCATTCGGAAAAGCCGACAGTTTCCCGAGCGGCCTCGACACTGTCACTTCTTTTTTCTGATGCGGGCTTATAGCCACATTCAATAGCGCCGCTTTCAATAACGATGCTTGCCGCCGCGAATCTCCCGCAACACCTGCTCGGTGACTTGCACGTAGGTTTCGCTTCCGGGCAACCAGGCGTAGATCGGATCATCGCCGGTTCTGCCCGGGTCGAAGCCTTCATCCTTGAGCCGGGTCTTCTGATATTTGAAGGTGCCGGTGGTCTCCATTTTCACTTTCACTCGCAAAAACAACGGCACCGCGTAGGCCGGCATCTGCTGCCGAGCGAAGGCCAGCAGTTCGCTGAAATCCAGGGTCGCCAAGGATTCTGCCGGCGTAATCGCTGCCATTCCGGCGCGGCCGTTGGTGTTGTGGATTTCCACGCCATAGGCCACAGCTTCGGAAATGTGCGGATGTTGCAGGAGGATGTTCTCGACTTCGGTGGTCGAGACGTTTTCACCTTTCCAGCGGTAGGTGTCGCCCAAGCGATCGACGAACTGCGCGTGACCAAAACCGATGTTGCGCAGCAGGTCGCCGGTGTTGAAGTAACAGTCACCCTTGACGAATACATCGTGCAGCACGACTTTCGCGGTTTTCTCTGGATCGGTGTAGCCGTCCAGCGGCGCCTTGTCGTCGATTTTCGCCAACAGCAACCCTTGCTCGCCTTTGCCGACCTTGCGTATAAAGCCATTGGCCTGACGAACAGGCGCGGCGCTGTCATGGTCGTACGCGGCCAATTCCCAGGACATCAGGGAAAAGCCGACGGTGTTGTCGAAATTCAGAATGTTGGTGAAGCCGATGTTGCCGTCGCTGGCGGCATAGAGTTCGCAGATGTGACGCACGCCAAAGCGCATCTTGAACGCGTCCCAGGCGCCGGGTCGCAAGCCGTTACCGATCATCTTGGTCACGCCGTGCTGGTTGTCTTCGACGCTGGGCGGTTGATCAACCAGGTAACGGCACAACTCGCCGACATAACCAAGGGTGGTCGCGCGGTATTTACGCACGTCATTCCAGAACTGACTGGCGCTGAACTTACGGCGGATGGCAAACCCCGAAGCACCGCTGATGGCCGAGCCCCAGCACACGCAAAGCCCGGTGGCGTGGTAGAGCGGCAAGGTGCAATACACGATGTCGTCCGGGCGCATATCCAGAGCGATCATGCCGAAACTCGCCGAGCTGCGCATCCAGCGGCCGTGCTTGAACACCCCAGCCTTGGGCAGTCCGGTGGTGCCCGAGGTGTAGATGTAGAAGCAAGGGTCGTCGAAAAAAACCTGCTGGCTGCTGGCGGGGTTGTCGCCGCAACTGTCGATGCTGGCCGTCATCAGGTTGATGAAGCCTTCGGGGGCAATTCCCGGATGGCTGTAAGTGTCTTGATCGGCGACAAACCAGGTACGCGCCGCGTCGATCGATACCCGCCCGCGCACCGACTCGAACGCCGGGATCAGTTCCTCGCCGACCACGATCGCCACCGGTGCGACAAGATTCAGACTGTGCGCCAGAGCATCTCGGGTCTGCGAAGTATTGAGCAACGCACTGATGGCGCCGACCTTGGCCACCGCCAGAATCGTCACCAACAGTTCCGGGCGATTTTCGATGAAGACCGCCACCCCATCGCCCTTGCCGATGCCTTGGGCGATCAGGTGATGGGCGATGCGATTGGCCCATTCGTTGACCTGTGCATAACTCAGCACCACCTCGCCGTGCAGCAACGCCGGGCCATCGGGATTGCGCAAGGTCGCTTGCTCGAAACACCATCCCAGGCCACACGGTTGGGTCGGGTCCTTGACGTTGGCGACCTTCATTCCCTTGACCACCCGTGGAATGGCTCTGGCAATGGAAGGCAGCTTGCGGAGCATCATGCCCCAGGTAATCGTGGCGCTTGGCGTGCGGCTCATGGTTGCTCCCGTTCGATCTTCTTATTGTCGGGCGGCGTAGATTGAGCCCGAAAATACGTCAACGGTTCTGGCGCTGTACACGCGGTTTTTGAAATGTTTTGTATCCGCGAAGCAATGCCAAAAATCGCGAGCACCGCTCTGCCAAATGGTTCCATCCAATCGCTGACGATCTCGCAAAATGCAGGATGCACGATGGCCCTTCATGCAGATTGCACGAAAGCAAAAATCCTCAAAAAATATAATCTATTGATTTATAAGGAGTTTTTAATCATTCGAATACTGGCACAATCGCTGCAACTCTCTCCGCATGCTTGCCATTCAAGTACTTACGGAGCTGAAAGACATGAGCCTGATCCAGGAAAAATTTGCATCCTTGTTCTCCAACTTCGAAGTCTCCACCCAGGCACGACCTGACGGCGGGATTCTTCTGACGCTTTGCGGTGGCGCCGAAGACAGAGTGTTCAAACGCTCGATTTCCTATCAGCAATTGCACAACGGCGACCAACTGTCGTGGGTCATCAGCGCGATTCGCCGTGATCTGGCTGAACAAGCAAGTGAACTGCCGCAAATCTCCATGCTGCAGAGCCAGCAACGGTTTGCCCTGCCGACTTATCACTCGCTCTAAAAGATCAAGAGATCGCAGCCTCATGTAGCTCCTACATTAATCCCTGTAGGAGCTGCCGAAGGCTGCGATCTCTTGATTTGGCGTTTTTACCTTAAAACGTCAAAGGATCGATCCGCGCAAAACTGTCCACGGTCAGATGCCCCGCCAGTTCGCCGCCCTCACGGGCCAAGCCGCAAGTCGCCATCCCCGCTACACGCGCCGCGTCGAGCTCTTCGACGATGTCCGACAGAAACAAAATCTGCGAGGCCTCCAGGCCAATAGCCTGGGTGATGTTGGCGTAGGACTGCGCTTCTCGCTTGGCCCCCGACGTCGTGTCGAAATAGCCGCTGAACAACGGCGTCAAATCCCCCGCCTCCGAACAGCCGAAAATCAGGCGCTGAGCCTGGATCGAGCCCGAGGAATAGACGAACAGTTGATAACCAGCCTGATGCCAGCGCTTGAGCGCTTCGACCGCATCCGGATACACGTGACCTTTCAGTTGCCCGGCCTGGTAGCCCTGCTCCCAGACCATTCCTTGCAAAGCCTTGAGCGGCGTGGCCTTGCGGTCTTCAGCGATCCAGCCCAGCAAAATCTCGATGACCCGCTCGACGTCGGCATTCGGCTCATTGCTGTCGCTGCGTACAGCGGCCAGTTGTTCGGCCACATCTGAGCGCTCGGCGTTCTGGCGGACGAATTCCGGCAGGTGTTTGGCGGCGTAAGGAAACAGCACGTCGAACACAAAACTCACCGCGCTGGTGGTGCCTTCGATGTCGGTGAGAATCGCTTTGATCGGCATTGACTCAGTCCTCAAGACGCGGGAAACGGCTGGCGATGTCTTCGCCGGTGAAATTGGCCACCCAGCCTTCCGGGTTGTTGAACAGGCGAATCGCGACGAAATGCGGATGCTCGCCCATGTCAAACCAGTGCGGGGTGCCGGCCGGCACCGAGATCAGGTCGTTCTTCTCGCAAAGCACGGCGTAGACGTAATCATCGATGTGCAGGGTAAACAAGCCACGACCGGCGACGAAAAATCGTACTTCGTCTTCGCCATGACGGTGTTCGTCGAGGAACTTGGCGCGCAGCTCGGCTTTTTGCGGGTGATCGCTGTTGAGGCTGATGACATCGACGGTGATGTAACCGCGTTCGGTCATCAGCTTGTCGATCTGCTCCTGGTAGGCGGCGATCACTTCTTCCTGGCTGGCGCCGGGCTGGATCTTCGCCGCGGCTTGCCAACGGTCGAAACGCACGCCCTGCTCGGCCAAAGTCGAGGCAATGTCTTCGAAGTGAGTCAGCACCTTGTTCGGAATGTCAGGGCTTGAGACGTGGTAAACGGACAGGCTGCTCATCAGGGCAACTCCTTAACGATTCATGCTTAACGGTTCAACAGCGAGCGGGTTTTCAACTCGCACTCGAACAAAAATTCAAAGGCCTCGATCTGCCGCAGGGCGTCGCTCATGCGCGCGCCCCAGGTGTAGAGGCCGTGGCCGCGGATCAGGTAACCCACGCAATCGGGATGGGCTTCTAGCCAAGGCTGCACCTTGGCGGCGAGGCGCGCAATGTCCTGATCGTTGTCGAAGATCGGCACCCGCACCCGGGATTCGTGAGTCGACACGCCGCTGAAGGCTTTTTGCAGTTCGTAGTCTTCGAAGTCGATGAAATCTTCTGCCGTCAGGCGCGACAGCACCGTGGCGTTCACCGAATGGGTGTGCAGTACCGCGCCGATTTCCGCGCGCCAGTTGTAGAGCTGCGTGTGCAGCAGGGTTTCGGCGGACGGTTTCTTGCCCGGTTCCAGGCTGTTGCCCGACAGATCAGTGGCCAGCACATCGTCGAGGCCCAACTGACCTTTGTGCTTGCCGGACACCGTCAGCAAGGCTTCGGTCGCCGACAAACGGGTCGAATAGTTGCTGCTGGTGGCCGGCGACCAGCCGCGGCCATAGAGAAAGCGCCCGGCGTCGATGATTTCCTGGGCGAGGTGTTCACGGGTAAGGCTCATGGCCTGTCCTCTTGCATACGTGTGGCAATGATAACGGCAGCCGCGAGGGCTGCGAGACTGGCAATACTAAAGGTCCATGCCGCGCCGAGGGCGTTCCAGCTGTAGCCGGAATACAACGCACCCAATGCGCCACCGGTGCCGGCCAATGCGGCATACAACGCTTGGCCCTGCCCTTGCTGACGCGCGCCGAAGCTACGTTGCACGAATGAAATGGCAGCGGCGTGAAAGCTGCCGAACGTCGCCGCGTGCAACACCTGGGCAAACAACAATACCCAGAGAAACTCAGCCAATGAGCCGAGCAATACCCAGCGAAGCGCTGCCAACAGAAAACTCGCCAGCAGCACCTGGCGTATCGAGAAGCGCGCAAGGATCTTGCTCATGAACATGAACATCAAGACCTCGGCCACGACGCCGACGGCCCAGAGCATGCCGATCACCCCACGGCTATAACCCAGTCGTTCAAGGTGAAGGGTCAAAAACGTGTAATACGGCCCGTGACTCATCTGCATCAGCGCCACGCAACCATAGAACGCCAACACACCGGGGCTGCGCAATTGCGCGAGAAATCCGTCCCCCGGCAAGCGTTCACTCTGGATCGGTTGGGCGTTCGGCACCCACAGACTGCTGAGCACGATTCCGACCAGGATCAGCACCAGCGCCGCCGGATAAATGTCGAGGCTGAGCCATTCGAACAGGCGCCCGAGCGCGACGACGGTGATGATGAAACCGATGGAGCCCCACAAGCGAATCTGGCTGTAGCGCGACGTCTGCCCATTCAAGTGCGCCAGGGTGATGACTTCGAATTGCGGTAACACGGCGTGCCAGAAGAACGCGTGCAAGGCCATGACCATCGCCAGCCAGGCGTAGGTCTTGCTGACGAAAATCAGTGAGAACGTCAGAAGTGTGCACACAGCGCCAAAGCGCACGATGGCCAGCCGCCGACCGGTGTAGTCACCGAGCCAGCCCCAGATGTTTGGCGCCACGCAGCGCATCAGCATCGGGATCGCCACCAGTTCGCCGATGCGCGCTGCGGAAAACCCGAGGTGATCGAAGTACAGCGCCAGAAACGGCGCTGTCGAACCGAGCAAGGCGAAATAGAACAGGTAGAAACTGGAGAGCCGCCAGTACGGGAGCGCCGCCACAGCCATCAGACTGCAGCGGCTGTCAGATGAGCCATTAAAGCTGACCCAGCACCGGCGTGCTCACGCGCACATCGGCGTTCTGCCCGCGGTGACGCAACAGGTGATCCATCAGCACGATGGCCATCATCGCTTCGGCAATCGGCGTGGCACGGATGCCGACGCATGGGTCGTGACGGCCCTTGGTGATGACCTCCACCGGATTGCCATTGATGTCGATGGAACGACCCGGCGTGGTGATGCTCGACGTCGGTTTCAACGCCAGGTGCGCGACGATCGGCTGACCGGAGGAAATACCGCCGAGGATGCCGCCGGCGTTATTGCTGAGGAAACCTTCCGGGGTCATTTCATCGCGATGCTCGGTGCCGCGCTGGGCGACGCTGGCGAAACCGGCGCCGATTTCCACGCCCTTCACTGCGTTGATGCTCATCAGCGCGTGGGCCAGTTCCGCGTCGAGGCGGTCGAAGATCGGCTCGCCCAGACCCGGCATCACGCCTTCAGCGACTACGGTGATCTTCGCGCCGACCGAATCCTGATCGCGACGCAACTGGTCCATATAGGCTTCCAGTTCCGGCACTTTGTCCGGGTCCGGGCTGAAGAAGGCGTTTTGTTCGACCGAATCCCAGGTCTTGAACGGGATTTCGATCGGGCCGAGCTGGCTCATGTAGCCGCGAATGACGATGCCCTGGCTGGCCAGGTACTTTTTCGCAATCGCGCCAGCCGCCACACGCATCGCGGTTTCACGGGCCGAACTGCGGCCACCGCCGCGATAATCGCGCTCGCCGTATTTGTGGTGGTAGGTGTAGTCGGCGTGGGCCGGGCGGAACAGATCCTTGATCGCCGAGTAGTCCTTGGACTTCTGGTCGGTGTTGCGGATCAACAGGCCGATGGCGCAACCGGTGGTGCGACCTTCGAACACGCCGGAGAGGATTTCGACTTCGTCGGCTTCCTGGCGCTGGGTGGTGTGGCGGCTGGTGCCGGGCTTGCGGCGGTCCAGGTCGCGCTGCAGATCTTCAAGGGAGATCTCCAGGCCCGGCGGGCAGCCATCGACAATGGCGACCAACGCCGGACCATGGCTTTCGCCCGCGGTGGTGACAGTGAACAGCTTGCCGTAGGTATTGCCGGACATGCAGGACGCTCCGTGAAATCGAACCCAATTCGTAATGCGCGCCAGTATACGCAGGCTACCCAAGTAGTTCATCCTCGAACCTTATGGGTGCCTGTGAGTCCAACCGGCATCTTGTTAATGATGGCGTGATGATGCTGCGAGTTCTAGCCTTGAGCCTTACCCTGATATCCGGCTTCGCCCAGGCCACTGTCCTGCAAAGGCCGATCACGTTGGACACCGGCACCGGTGAGCTTTTCGGCTCATTGTTGTTGCCTAAATCCGACACGCCGGTTCCTGTTGTCCTGATCATTTCCGGCTCCGGTCCTACGGATCGCGACGGAAATAACCCCGACGGCGGGCGCAATGACAGTCTCAAGCGTTTGGCCTGGGTGCTGGCCAAGCACAACATCGCCAGTGTGCGCTACGACAAGCGCGGCGTGGCGGCGAGCCTGGCAGCCACCCCCGACGAGCGCAACCTGTCGGTGGAAGCTTACGTGGCTGACACCGAAGCCTGGGGCCGAAAACTTAAAACCGACCCGCGCTTCAACCAGCTGATTCTGCTGGGCCACAGCGAAGGTGCGTTGATTGCCAGCCTCGCGGCGCCGAGCGTCGATGCGGCGGCAGTCATTTCCATGTCCGGCAGCGCCCGGCCGATCGATCAAGTCTTGCGCGAACAACTGAGCAATCGCCTGCCGCCGCCGCTGATGCTGCGTAGCAATGAATTGCTCGACAGCCTCAAGGCCGGAAAAACCGACGACAACGTACCGCCGCAATTACAGGTAATTTTCCGTCCGAGTGTGCAGCCTTACTTGATTTCACTGTTCCGCCAGGACCCTGCGGCGGCTTTCGCCAAGTTGAAAATGCCGGCGTTGATCATCCAGGGCAGCAACGACATTCAGGTCGGCATCAATGACGCCAAACTGCTCAAGGCCGCCAAACCCGACGCCGAACTGGCGCTGATCGAAGGCATGAACCACGTCATGCGCATCGTGCCCAACGACGTGAAACGGCAACTGGCCTCTTATAAAGATCCACAATTGCCCTTGGCGGCTGAACTGGGCACGAGAATCATTGGGTTTATTGACGGACTTCGCAGCAGTTAGCCCTCCAGTCCTGAAAAAAACGGCCGATAAGCCTTTGTCGCCAGCGCACTGGCTGGCGACAAGCAGAGCTTGGACAGGATCTCGCCGTTATGACTGATACCCAGACTTCATCCGACACCACCGCTGAAAAAGACGCACCGCCAGCGGTCGAGCTGCCCTGGGCGGACGTCCACGTCGAGCACCACAAGATGCTCCGTCTGGCGCCGTTGCAGACTGACCGCCACACAGGTGGGCGTCCCCTGCGTTTTGTCGAATTCGGTTACGCCGAACGCAACGACAAGCAGCGCAGCCTGATGCGCATGAGCATCACCCTGCCCGGCCAGCGCGTACGCAAGGAACAGAATCATCTGGACGTGTGGGTCGATCACGTCGAGAAACGCGTGCATTTCGGGCCAGACAGCGGCCTGCAGATTGAACCGCTGAACCGTGGTATCGGCCGTTTCATGGCTGCGCAAGGCATTACCTGGGCGAAAAAACGCTGGCCCGGTTACACCGTCGACGGCACAGACCTGAACAACAAGGATGCGTTGAACGAAGACACGCGCCTGCGTCGTGATCATTTTTTGCGAGTGCACGGTTTCGATGTGGTTTACGCCGACGCCCAGCATCTGAAGGGCAGCGTCAAAGCCGTGCAGGTCAGCGAGCTGGTGGGCGACTGGAACACGGAAAAACTGCAGATCGTGGAGATTCTTGAGGCGGCGGCGATGCTTCAGCAAGCCGAACAGAATCTGCTGGAGCAAGAAGTCAAACTGAAGAAACACGAAGAGAAGGTCAGCAAGTACAAACGCGAAGACGCCGGGTTGCGTTTCACCATTACCTGCCTGGTGGCGTTTGCGGTGTTTCAGGCGGGGTTGTTGATCTGGATTGCGACACACCGGTAATCGGCGGCGCTGCCATCGCTGGCAAGCCAGCTCCCACAAGTTTTGTGTTTGCCTCATGTATTGGCACGACACATAACCTGTGGGAGCTGGCTTGCCAGCGATAGGGTTTCAACGAATCAAACGCGGGAAGCAAACAACGCCTGATGATCGCGGCACTGTTCGGCGGTCAACATGAACACGCCATGCCCGCCCCGCTCGAACTCCAGCCAGGCGAAGTCGACTTCGGGGTACAACGCCTCGACGTGAACCTGGCTGTTGCCCACTTCGACAATCAGCAAGCCCTTCTCGGTCAGATGATCCGCCGCTTCGGCGAGCATGCGCCGCACCAGGTTCAAGCCGTCATCGCCGCACGCCAGACCCAGTTCCGGTTCGTGCTGGTATTCGTCCGGCATGTCGGCGAAATCTTCCGCATCGACATACGGCGGATTCGACACGATCAAGTCGAAACGCTGCCCCGGCAAGCCATCGAAACCATCGCCCTGGACGGTGTAGACCCGCTCATCGACGCCATGGCGCTCGATGTTCTGGTTGGCCACTTCCAGCGCTTCGAACGACAGGTCGGCCAGCACCACCTCGGCGTTCTGGAACTCGTAGGCGCAGGCAATGCCGATGCAGCCGGAACCGGTGCACAGGTCAAGAATCCTTGCAGGCTCGGTGCCCAGCCATGGGGTGAAACGGTTTTCGATCAACTCGCCAATCGGCGAACGCGGGATCAACACGCGCTCGTCGACGATGAACGACATGCCACAGAACCAGGCTTCACCCAGCAGGTAAGCGGTCGGCACGCGCTCTTCGATGCGGCGTTTGAGCAATAGCTGCAAGTGGACCAGTTCGTCTTCTTCCAGATTGCAGTCGAGGTAGCTGTCGGCGATTTCCCATGGCAGGTGCAGCGCTCCCAACACCAGTTGACGGGCTTCGTCCCAGGCGTTGTCGGTGCCATGGCCGAAAAAAAGATCCTCCCCATGGAAGCGGCTGACCGCCCAACGGATATGGTCACGCAGGGTACGAAGGCGGGAAGTGATCACGACGGCAAACTCCAGAAAAATCGACGGGCGATTCTAACAGCCAAACGTCGCGACGACGACGCGGGAAAACGCCGGAGCAAATGTAGGACTATTCTCTTTTTTCAGCTCGGCATTGAACAAAACGGGCCACTTGACAACGCTGTACGCCAATAACGACGGTGCCTACGATGGTAGCGATTCACAGAACCGCTCAGCCAGAGGACAATGGCGCAAAAGCCCCACTCCAAGGAGCCCCAGAATGTCCGTTCCACAAACGATGTTTCAACTCAGCGGCCGCGGTTACGCAGCAGCCAAACTGAGCCACGCGACCCTCATCATCATCGATGCCCAGAAAGAATATCTCAGTGGTCCCCTGGCCCTGAGCGGCATGGATGCTGCCGTCGCGAACATCAAACAATTGGTCACTGCCGCCCGCGCCGCCGGCCGGCCGATTGTGCATGTCAGCCATCTCGGCACCGTTGGCGGGCTGTTTGACCCACGTGGCGAACGCGGGCAATTCATCCCCGGGCTGGAGCCGCTTGAGGGCGAAATCAAGATTGAAAAAATCCTGCCAAGCGCTTTCCATGGCACGGATCTGAAAAAACGCCTGGAAGACCTGGGCTCTGTGGACCTGGTGGTGTGCGGTTTCATGAGTCATTCCAGTGTCAGCACCACCGTGCGAGCGGCGAAAAACCTGGGTTTTCGTTGCACCCTCGTTGAAGACGCCTGCGCCACCCGCGATCTGCCGTACAAAGGCGGTGTGCTGAGCGCCGAGCATGTGCAGCAGACCGAAATGGCGATCATGGCCGACAACTTTGCCGCCCTCGCCCTGACCAACGATCTGGTTTGATCAACACCTCATGAGCGGTCGAAACCACCGCTCATCCGCAAAAGCCGCTCAACAGCCGTAATTGTCTTAGCCTCAGGAACATCCCGGTCAACTCCCGGTCGAAGGGCCGATACCCATAGAGGAAGGTCGGAATGAAGTTATCCGATGGTTTTGACGCTCGCCGCTTGCGGCCCAAAGGCCAAAGCAATTGGCGTTTTCGAATCGGCGCAACCATTGCGGCGCTGCTGGCGATGTCCGGTGTGTTGCTCGCCATGGCCGGTGCCGCCGCCCTGTTCGGCCATGTGCCTGCCCTGGGCGAGTTGAATACCAACCGGGGCGGTGCAGCGGTGATTCTGGCGATTGGCCTGTTCGTGCTGTACATCGGCGTGTGGCTGTGGCGTCGCTGCCGCCGTCGTTCGCGGCAGTCGCGGGAGTTGAACATGTCCCCGCATCTGATGAAAAAACACGACTGATCCGGACGCCGCGCATTTTGTCGCGCGCCCATTCGCGTCGAGTTGGGTAAACTGGCCGCCCTTCGCGGAGGCTGACATGCAAGACGACGATTTTTCCCTGTTCAAAAGCGCGATCCAAGGCGTCAAGCCGATCAAGCACGATCGCGCCGAAACCGGCAAACCCAAGGCTGACCGCGCGCAGATCGCCAAGCTGCGTCAAGCCGCCACCGTTCGCACCGATGCCACCACCGTTGATGGGCTGTCCGATCAGTTCGTGATCGACGTCGGCCCGGAAGACGAGCTGATGTGGGCACGCGACGGTGTGCAGGAAAGCCAGATGCGCAAGCTCAAGATCGGGCAGATTCCGTTCGAGGGCAGCCTCGACCTGCATGGCATGAGCGTGGAAAAGGCCCGGGAAACCCTCTGGGCTTTCCTCGCTGAAGCCACCAAATTCGAAATTCGCTGCGTACGTGTCACCCACGGTAAAGCCGTGCGTCTTGATGGCAAGCGACCGATGATCAAAAGCCACGTCAACACCTGGCTGCGTCAGCATTCGCAGGTCCTTGGCTTCACCTCCTGCCAGGCCAGACACGGCGGCGCCGGCGCTGTTTATGTGATGCTCAAACGAACCATGATGGAAGGCCGCGACGAGTAAAGCTGATGCGTCACGCTTGCAGCGTCGTGTTTGCCACCGTACCCTTGCCCTTTGCGTAAAAATCCCACAGGTAGTTTCATGTCCCTGGAACAGAATTACACGGCCATCCTTGGTCAACTTGGCGAGGACGTCTCCCGCGAGGGCCTGCTCGACACGCCAAAACGTGCCGCCAAAGCCATGCAGTACCTCTGCCGCGGCTATGAACAGACACTGGAAGAAGTCACCAACGGTGCCTTGTTCAGTTCCGACAACAGCGAAATGGTGCTGGTCAAGGACATCGAGTTGTACTCGTTGTGCGAACACCACCTGCTGCCGTTCATCGGCAAGGCCCACGTCGCCTACATCCCGAGCGGCAAGGTTCTGGGCTTGTCGAAAGTCGCGCGGATCGTCGATATGTACGCCCGCCGCCTGCAGATCCAGGAAAACCTCAGCCGCCAGATCGCCGACGCGGTCCAGCAAGTCACCGGCGCCCTGGGCGTTGCGGTGGTGATCGAGGCCAAGCACATGTGCATGATGATGCGCGGTGTGGAAAAGCAGAATTCGTCGATGATCACCTCGGTGATGCTCGGTGAGTTCCGTGAAAACGCCGCCACCCGCAGCGAATTCCTCAGCCTCATCAAGTAATTCGCCACACGAAGAAAACCGGCATTCATCGCCGGTTTTTTTTCGTCCGCGAAAAATCAGGTAAGCTGCGCGCCTTTCTTTATTCGCACCGTGAGGCTTGTACCGTGTTCGTAAAAGCGCTTCGTGTCGGCCTTGGCCAACTGATCATCTTCATCGACTTCCTCACTCGCCCAGGCAAGCAAAAGCGCCCCGCCGCTGCCCAGGCCCAGGTCGAAGCCGCTGCCAAGGACCTGACCCTGTATCAATTTCACGCCTGCCCATTCTGCGTGAAAACCCGTCGCACCCTGCGCCGCTTGAATGTACCGGTGGCGTTGCGTGATGCGAAGAACAACGAGCAGGATCGCCAGACGCTGCTGGAGCAAGGCGGCAAGATCAAAGTGCCGTGCCTGCGCATCGAAGAGAATGGCCAGACCACCTGGATGTATGAATCCAAGGTAATTATTGATTATCTGGATAAGCGCTTCGCGGCAGCCTGAGGTTTTGGTGGTGTGATTAATGGCCTCATCGCTGGCAAGCCAGCTCCCACAGTGATCTGTGGTGCTCACAAAACCTGTGGGCGCTGGCTTGCCAGCGATGTGGCCGATACAAACGCTACCAATCTCAGACATAAATAAACCGGCCCTTGAGCCGGTTTTTTTATCTATGCCGCTCGCGCAGCCTGCGCCTGCCGCACCACCGCCGCCAACCGTTTCAATCCTTCATCCAGTCGCGCCGGGTCGATGTGGCTGAAATTCAATCTCAGGTGTCCGGGATTGTTATCCGGATCCGGGAAGAACGGTTCCCCAGGCATGAACGCCACATCACTGGCCAGCGCCGTGTTGAGCAGCGTTCGAGTATCCATCGGCTGCTTCAGCGTCAGCCAGAAAAACAACCCGCCCTGCGGCACATTCCAATCCGCCAGATCGGAGAAATGCGTTTCCAGCGCCGACTGAAACGCGTCGCGACGCACCCGGTAGAAGTCACGCAATTCGCTCAGATGCTGCTGGTATTTCTCAGTGCCGATCCATTGCAGCGCCTGCCACTGGCCGACCCGATTGGTGTGCAGATCCGCGGATTGCTTGAGTTTCAATAGGTGCGGGAACAGGTCCGGACTGGCGATCAGATAACCAACGCGCAAACCCGGCAACAGGGTTTTCGACACAGTGCCGGTGTAGATCCAGCTGGATTTTTTCAAGCGACTGACGATCGGCGTCGCACTGCCACCGTCGAAGGTCAGCTCGCGGTAAGGCTCATCCTCAATCAGCGTCACGCCAAATTCATCCAGCAACGCTGCCACCGCGTCGCGCTTGGCTTCGCTGTACCGCACGGCCGATGGATTCTGGAACGTCGGAATCAGGTAGATGAATGCCGGACGATGTTTTTCCAAGCGACTGCGCAGTTGTGCCAAGTCTGGCCCATCGGACTCCAGCGGCACGGTGATGCAGTCGGCACCGAACAACTGGAAGATTTGCAGCGCCGCCAGGTACGTTGGCGCTTCTAGCAGAATCTCGGTGCCCTTGTCGATGTACAGCTTGGCGGCCAGATCGAGGGTTTGCTGGGAACCGCTGACCACCAACACCTGACTCGCCTCGCAAGGCACTCCCAACGCCCGGGCTTCAGCGGCCAGCGCTTCGCGTAGAGCCGGCTCACCTTCGCTCATGCCGTATTGGCCCATGGACACCGGCATATCGGTCCATTCGACCTTGGGCAGCATGGCTTCGGCCGGCAAGCCCCCGGCGAACGACATCACCTGAGGACGCTGGGCCGCGGCGAGGATTTCACGGATCAAAGAACTTTTAAGGCGCGAGACACGTTCGGAAAAAGCCATGGGGTCACCGGTAGCGAGGCCAGAGGAAAATGAGTCAAACTTGTTGACCGAAATTACGATAGCCCGAGCGGATACGTCAATATGCTTGACCTTAAAAACCCGATTTCCCAGCAACAGGCCATGGAAGCGTTTTTCTTCGGTTACCAGGCTTTCACCGCCAAAGCCGATGAAATGCTTGAGCGACGCGGCTTGAGCCGGGTGCACCAACGCATCGTGTTTTTCATCGCCCGTTATCCGAACCTGAGTGTGAAGGAGTTGTTGGCATTGCTCGATGTGAGCAAGCAAGCGCTGAACATCCCGCTGCGTCAGTTGATGGAAATGCATTTGGTGAACAGCGTTGCGTCCGAGACTGACAAGCGTAAACGGCTGCTGGAACTGACTGAGGACGGTGCGCGTTTCGAACAGTCGTTGCGCCGTGAACAGGTGAAATTGCTGGAGCGGGTGTTCGCCGAGGCTGGGGAGGCGGCGGTGAATGGGTGGCTGGCGGTGAATCTGGCGTTGGGGGAAAGCCGGTAAAAGTCTGCGTGCCCTTTAGTCAGTTATCGCGGGCAAGCCGCGCTCCCACAGGATCTCTGTCGTGCACAAGATAGGCGAGCGGCACAAAACCTGTGGGAGCGGGCTTGCCCGCGATGGCGTCCTGCGTGGCGATATATTCCTATCGCCAGAAAAACCGTAAACAAAATCAAAAACATTATTTGCTTTCTTTGTATACAAAAGCATAATCCACTTCGTGCGAGTTCCTGACCAAGCAGTCAACAAATTCGCAAGTGCCTCAAAGGGCCGCTGCCACCCTCTCAGGTCCGGCCCTGGAAATAACAATAAAACTCTTGAGGAGTACTCGCTGTGGAAAGCCGCAAATCCGAAGCATCGACGCTGGATCTCTCGCCGCCTTTACGCAATGGCTGGCTGGAGCGCATCTTTAAACTCAGCTTGCATGGCACCACGGTGAAGACCGAGCTGATTGCCGGTCTGACAACCTTCATCACGATGGCTTACATCATTTTCGTTAACCCGAACATCATGGCCGACGCCGGGATCGATCACGGTGCCGCGTTCGTCGCCACTTGCATCGCCGCCGCACTGGGTTGCCTGTTGATGGGCTTGTACGCCAACTGGCCGGTGGGCCTGGCACCGGGCATGGGCCTGAACGCTTTCTTCACCTACACCGTGGTCGGCACCATGGGCTACAACTGGGAAACCGCGCTGGGCGCGGTGTTCGTGTCCGGTGTGTTGTTCATGATCCTGACCTTCTCGCGCATCCGCGAATGGCTACTCAACAGCATCCCCGTCAGCTTGCGTTTCGCGATGGGTGCCGGCGTGGGCCTGTTCCTGGGGCTGATCGGTTTGAAAACTGCCGGCATCGTCGTTGATAGCCCGGCGACCCTGATCAAACTCGGCTCCCTGCGCGAACCTGGCCCGCTGCTAGCCGCCGTGTGCTTCCTGATGATCGCCATCCTCAGCTACCACCGTGTATTCGGCGCGATCCTCATCAGCATCATCACCGTGACCCTCGCTGGATGGGGCCTGGGCCTTGTGCATTACGAAGGGATCATGTCGGCACCGCCAAGCCTGGCCCCGACCTGGATGGCCATGAACGTTGCCGGCGTGTTCAACGTCAGCATGATCAGCGTGGTCCTGGCGTTCCTTTTCGTGCACATGTTCGACACCGCTGGCACCTTGATGGGCGTGGCCCAGCGCGCCAACCTGGTGAACGCTGATGGCAAGATCGAAAATCTCTCCCGCGCCATGAAAGCCGACAGTGCTTCCAGCGTATTTGGTGCAGTGGTCGGCGTGCCACCGGTCACCAGCTATGTGGAAAGTGCCGCGGGCGTAGCCGCTGGTGGTCGGACTGGTCTTACCGCCGTGACCGTAGGTGTGCTATTTATTGCAGCCATGTTCTTCGCACCGCTGGCCGGGATGATTCCTGCCTATGCCACTGCGGGTGCGCTGATTTACGTAGCGATGTTGATGATGGGCGGCATGGCGCACATTGAGTGGGACGAAGCGACCGACAGCATTCCGGCGATCGTCACCGCCATCATGATGCCTCTGACCTTCTCGGTCGCCGACGGTATTGCGCTGGGCTTCATCACGTATGTGGCGCTGAAGGCCGGTACCGGCAAGTACAAGGAAATCTCCGTGAGCCTGTGGGTGCTCTGCGCGATCTTCATCGCCAAGTTCATCTTCTTGTAAGCCTTACGCGGTACGCGCTTGAAACCAGCCTCACCCCGTCGGGTGGGGCTTTTGTGCAAATGGAGGAAAGTGATGAGTCTGGAAACCTGGCTGCTGTTCAGCGGCGCTGCGCTGGTGGTAATCCTGATCCCGGGGCCACTGTCTTTGCTGATGATCAGCAACAGTCTGAATTACGGTTTGGTCCGTTCCTATCCGGCGTTTCTCGGCGGTGTGATTGCCTCGATTTGTTTACTGAGTGCTTCGGCGCTGGGTCTGGGCGCCCTGCTGCTGGCATCGGAACAATTGTTCAGCGCATTGAAAATTGTTGGCGCGTTGTACCTGTTCTATCTCGCCTGGCAAAGCTGGCAGCAATCGCGCCAGCCTTCCCACGGCGCCGAAGTGCCTCAAGCTGCGCCGGTGCCACGTTTTCGCGCACTGTTCGGGCGCGCATTCATGCTTGGCGCCAGCAACCCGAAAGACATCCTGTTTTTTGCGGCGTTTCTGCCGCAGTTCTTGAGCGCCGAGCAGCCGTTCCTGCCGCAGTTGCTG
The DNA here is from genome assembly GCF_019947275.1 of Pseudomonas sp. GL-RE-29. NCBI lineage: Bacteria > Pseudomonadati > Pseudomonadota > Gammaproteobacteria > Pseudomonadales > Pseudomonadaceae > Pseudomonas > Pseudomonas sp. GL-RE-29. The sequence continues at coordinate 34,490 of NZ_JAGYGD010000014.1, read as the reverse complement.
GTGATGATCGTGACCTGGACCGTGCTGGACCTGCTCTGCAAATTGGCCTACGGGCTGGGTGCCCATGGTGCGGCGCGGTATTTGCGCAGTGGCAAGGGGCAGAGTTGGTTTAACCGGATCAGTGCCGGGTTGTTCAGTGGGGCGGGTGCCGCTTCCTTGCTGAGCCGCTAAGAGCAAAGGCATCGCTGGCAAGCCAGCGCCCACAGTGTCCGGGTCGTACACAGAACATGTGAACACCCCTGAACCTGTGGGAGCTGGCTTGCCAGCGATGGCGTCAACACAGGCACCACTTATCTACAGACGAAAAAAAGCCCGCAGTGTGAGCGGGCGAAAAACCAAAGAAGCTATATGCGCAGTCGCTTCCAGGGTGAGGCAGCTGCTTGGGGGATCAGCTGCCGCGATACGTGGAATAGCTGTACGGCGAAATCAGCAAGGGAACGTGGTAGTGATCCTGTTCCGCAGAGATGCCAAAGCGCAGCACCACCACATCCAGGAACGCCGGCTCCGGCAGCTGAACACCTCGGGCGCGGTAGTAGTCGCCCGCATGAAACTGAACCTGATAAACCCCGGTGCGATAGTCATCGCCTTGCAGCAGCGGTGCATCGACCCGGCCATCGCTGTTGGTTATCGCGCTGGCGACCAATTCCAGCTGCGAACCTTCAACGCGGTACAACTCGACCTTGATCGAGCTGCCCGGGCAACCGTGTGCAGCGTCCAAAACGTGTGTAGTCAAACGTCCCATTGATTCTGCGCGCCTGCCTGCGAGGAGCAGTCAGACTTCGCGCCTCCCGAAGTCAGGTAAAAAGGAGACCGCACCGATTCGGAGCACGAAAAGCTGCGGCGAGCGATTGATTAAGACACTTTTCAAAAAAATTGTACACAATAAAAACGACATTTTTCCCGCCATCCCCGCCATCCGGGGTTTTCTCGGCGATTTTCAGCCGAAGCCCGTCCAGACTGAACCCCGCAACCAGTAGCTGACTAGTCAGGCAGATTTCTTGCAAGGTTTTGCAAAGAGAAGGTGAAGATGACCGCTGATGAAAAATGCAAAAAATCAGGCTTACAAAGTGAATATAAAGTTGTATACAATCAGCCCATCGCTGTGACGCCAGCCAAGGCAAATCACACAAACTGTCATCACGAATAAGAAGGAAGACTGCAGTGAGCGCTGACTACCCTCGCGACCTGATCGGTTACGGCAGTAACCCTCCGCACCCACACTGGCCGGGCAATGCCCGCATCGCCTTGTCCTTCGTACTCAATTACGAGGAAGGCGGCGAGCGCAACATCCTGCACGGCGATAAAGAATCCGAAGCCTTCCTCTCCGAAATGGTCTCGGCGCAGCCGCTTCAAGGCGCGCGCAACATGAGCATGGAATCTCTCTACGAGTATGGCAGCCGTACCGGCGTCTGGCGGATTTTGAAACTGTTCAAGGAATTCGACATTCCGCTGACCATCTTCGCCGTGGCCATGGCCGCCCAGCGTCACCCGGACGTGATCCGCGCCATGGTCGATGCCGGCCACGAGATCTGCAGCCACGGCTATCGCTGGATCGACTACCAGTACATGGACGAAGCCCAGGAACGCGAGCACATGCTCGAAGCGATCCGCATCCTCACCGAAATTACCGGTGAACGTCCGCTGGGCTGGTACACCGGTCGCACCGGTCCGAACACCCGTCGCCTGGTGATGGAAGAAGGCGGTTTCCTCTACGACAGCGACACTTACGACGACGACCTGCCCTACTGGGAACCGAACAACCCGACCGGCAAGCCGCACTTGGTGATCCCGTACACCCTGGACACCAACGACATGCGCTTCACCCAGGTCCAGGGTTTCAACAAGGGCGACGATTTCTTCGAATACCTGAAAGACGCATTCGACGTGCTTTACGCTGAAGGCGCCGAAGCCCCGAAAATGCTGTCGATCGGCCTGCACTGCCGCCTGATCGGCCGTCCGGCGCGTCTGGCCTCGCTCAAGCGCTTTATCGAATACGCTAAAAGCCATGAACAGGTGTGGTTCAGCCGTCGCGTCGACATCGCGCGCCACTGGCAGGAAACCCACCCGTACCAAGGGGCTGCCAAATGAGCACCTTTCAAACCGTTAAACCATCGACATTGAGCCGCGACGCCTTCGTCAAAGCCTTCGCCGACATCTACGAACATTCGCCATGGGTTGCCGAGAAGGCCTTCGACCTGGGTCAGGACGCTTCGATCGACGAGATCGAAACCCTGCACCAGCGCATGAGCGACATCCTGTTGAGCGCCGATCATGAAAGCCAACTGGCCCTGATCAATGCTCACCCGGACCTGGCCGGCAAAGCTGCCGTCCAGGGCCAACTGACCGAAGCCAGCACCAATGAACAGGCTGGCGCCGGTATTCACCAATGCACGGCCGAAGAGTTCCAGCGCTTCACCGAGCTGAACGACGCCTACAAAGCCAAGTTCAAGTTTCCCTTCATCATGGCGGTAAAAGGCAGCAACCGGCATCAGATCCTCGCAGCGTTCGAAACGCGTATTCACAACTCGGCAGACACCGAATTCAAATGCGCGCTGGCAGAGATCAACAAGATCGCCCTGTTCCGTTTACTGACCCTATAGCGAGCCTTGCCCGAGTGTTCACAACGCGATAGCACCCAGGGCACTGCAAGCATCCCAAGCCACTTATTTAAAGGCAGACAAGAAGAATGAAAGCTTACGCCGTACCTTTCGAGAAGTTCGTCAACCTGGCCGACGCCCGCCTGGGCACCAAAATCATCTCGGTCACCGATGACTGGTTTGCAGACGCCAACCGTCTGTTCCAACCGACCCCGGCCGTGTGGAAGGAGGGCGTGTTCGATGACAACGGCAAGTGGATGGACGGCTGGGAGTCGCGCCGCAAGCGCTTCGAAGGCTACGACAGCGCTGTGATCCGCCTGGGCGTACCGGGTTCGATCAAGGGCGTCGACATCGACACTTCATTCTTCACCGGCAACTTCCCGCCGTCGGCCTCCCTGGAAGCCTGCTTCCTGGCCGAAGGCGAGCCGAACGAAAACACCCAGTGGACTGAAGTGCTGTCCGCCGTCGAGCTGCAAGGCAACAGCCACCACTACCACGAAATCAACAACGACCAGGCGTTCAGCCACCTGCGCTTCAACATCTACCCGGACGGCGGTGTTGCCCGTCTGCGCGTGTACGGCATTCCGCACCGCGACTGGTCGGCTGTTGGCGACAACGAGCAAGTCGACCTGGCCTCAGCCCTCAACGGTGGCCGCGCCCTCGCCTGCTCCGACGAACACTTCGGTCGCATGAGCAACATCCTCAACCCTGGCCGTGGCATCAACATGGGCGACGGCTGGGAAACCGCACGTCGTCGTACGCCGGGCAATGACTGGGTGATCGTCGCGCTGGGCCACCCGGGCGAGATCGAGAAAATCATCGTCGACACCCTGCACTTCAAGGGCAACTACCCGGACACGTGCTCGATCCAGGGCGCTTTCGTGAAGGGCGGCACCGACAGCCAGATCGAAACCCAATCGCTGTTCTGGCGCGAACTGTTGCCAAGCCAGAAACTGGAAATGCACGCCGAACACACCTTCGCCGAGCAGATCAAGGCCTTGGGCCCGATCACCCACATCCGCCTGAACGTGTTCCCGGACGGTGGTGTGAGCCGCCTGCGGGTTTTGGGCAAGGTCGCTAAATAAGGTTGAACCCCATCGCTGGCAAGCCAGCTCCCACAGGTTTTGTGAACGCCACAGTTCACTGTGGGAGCGGGCTTGCCCGCGATGGCGATAGTTCTAACAACACAGAATTCGGATAAGAACAGCATGCGCACACTGACGATTGAACCGCTGACCAAAGAAGCCTTTGCCCCTTTCGGTGACGTGATCGAAACCGACGGCAGCGATCACTTCATGATCAACAACGGTTCGACCATGCGCTTCCATAAACTGGCGACGGTGGAAACCGCTACGCCTGAAGACAACGCGATCATCAGCATTTTCCGCGCCGACGCGCAGGACATGCCGCTGACCGTGAGCATGCTGGAGCGTCATCCGCTGGGCAGCCAGGCTTTCATTCCGCTGCTCGGCAATCCCTTTCTGATCGTGGTCGCGCCACTTGGCGATGAACCTGTATCAGGCTTGGTCCGCGCCTTCGTCACCAACGGCAGGCAGGGCATTAATTACCATCGCGGCGTTTGGCACCATCCGGTGCTGACGATCGAAAAGCGGGATGACTTCCTGGTGGTTGATCGCAGTGGCACAGGCAATAACTGCGATGAGCATTTTTTCAAAGAGGATGAGCGTTTGATCCTCGCCCCCCACCAATAAGAGAAGGTCCGATCACTCGACAACAAGAGTGACGGGCGAGAGGTAAAGACTGTGGAAGCACATCTGTTGGAATGGCTGAACCTGAGCGTGCGCTGGGTTCACATGATTACTGGCGTGGCCTGGATCGGCGCATCGTTCTACTTCGTCTGGCTGGAAAACAACCTCAATCGGGTCAACCCGAAAAGCGGGCTGGCCGGTGATTTGTGGGCGATCCACGGCGGCGGTATCTACCACCTGGAAAAATACAAACTGGCTCCACCGACCATGCCGGACAACCTGCACTGGTTCAAATGGGAAGCCTACTTCACCTGGATGTCGGGTATCGCGCTGCTGTGCGTGGTGTTCTACTCCAACCCGACGCTCTACCTGCTGGCTCCGGGCAGCAGCCTGACTGGCCCTGAAGGCGTTTTGCTGGGTATCGGCTCGCTGTTCGTCGGCTGGTTCGTCTACTCCTTCCTCTGTGACTCGGCCTTGGGCAAACGCCCTGCCCTGCTCGGCTTCATCCTGTTCGTGCTGATCATCGGCGCCGCCTACGGCTTCAGCAAAGTGTTCAGCGGTCGCGGTGCTTACCTGCACGTCGGCGCGATCATCGGCACCATCATGGTCGGCAACGTGTTCCGCATCATCATGCCGGCGCAACGTGCACTGGTGGCGGCGATTGCCGAGAACCGCACGCCGGATCCGGCGCTGCCGGCCAAAGGCCTGCTGCGTTCGCGTCACAACAACTACTTCACCTTGCCAGTGCTGTTCATCATGATCAGCAACCACTTCCCGAGCACCTACGGCAGCCAGTACAACTGGCTGATCCTGGCCGGGATCGCGGTGCTGGCGGTGTTGGTGCGTCACTACTTCAACACCCGTCACGACAGCCACAAATTTGCCTGGACCCTGCCAGTGGCAGCGGTGGGCATGATTTGCCTGGCGTATGTGTCCGGTCCGAAGCCGATGTCCAGCGCCCCGGAAGTGGCCAAGGCACCAGCGGCGATCGAGTACCAACCGCTGCCGGAAACGGCACAGGGTGGTGGTTTGAAACCGGCTGAAGCCAAACCGGCAGAAGCTCCCGCTGCTGCACCAGCGCAGGCGTCCAACGCCGGCCCTGGTTTCGACAAGGTCCACAGCGTGATTCAGGAACGTTGCGCAGTGTGCCATTCGGCCAAACCGACCAGCCCACTGTTCAGCGCAGCGCCGGCCGGTGTGATGCTCGACACCCCCGAGCAAATCCGCCAGAACGCCGCGCGGATCCAGGCTCAAGCCGTCGCCAGCCAGATCATGCCACTGGGCAACATCACCCAGATGACCCAGCAGGAACGTGATCTGATCGGCGCCTGGATTGTTCAAGGTGCACCGACCAACTAAGCAACACAAAAGCCCATGGGCTTTTGTGGCGAGGGAGCTTGCTCCCGCTGGACTGCGCAGCAGGCCCTTGCTCTTCAAGTAAAGAGCAGGGCCGCTTCGCGCCCCAGCGGGAGCAAGCTCCCTCGCCACAGATCCACCTGTTTCGAATACAGCTGCCAGCAGCAATGCAGCTGTAAATCACAAGAATAAAAAAGATCCGAGGTGTTGCATGTCCGAGCTCTCCCCAGCACGCATCCCCGACGCACCCGCCATTCAGCGTTTGCCCCTTTTGCAACTGATCCTGGTCGGTTTGCAACATGTTCTGCTGATGTACGGTGGTGCCATCGCGGTGCCGCTGATCATCGGACAGGCCGCTGGCCTGAGTCGTGAAGAAATCGCCTTCCTGATCAACGCCGACCTACTGGTCGCCGGCATCGCCACCATCGTCCAATCCCTCGGTATCGGCCCCATGGGCATCCGCATGCCGGTGATGATGGGCGCCAGTTTCGCCGCCGTCGGCAGCATGGTCGCCATGGCCGGCATGCCGGGTATCGGTCTGCAAGGGATCTTCGGCGCAACGATAGCCGCCGGGTTCTTCGGCATGCTCATCGCGCCGTTCATGTCCAAAGTCGTGCGCTTCTTCCCGCCTCTGGTGACCGGTACGGTCATCACCTCGATCGGTTTGTCGTTGTTCCCCGTAGCCGTGAACTGGGCTGGCGGAGGAGCAGATGCCACTCAATTCGGCTCACCGATTTACCTGACCATCGCCGCGCTGGTGCTGGGCACCATCTTGCTGGTGCATCGCTTCATGCGCGGTTTCTGGGTCAACATTTCCGTGCTGATCGGCATGTGCCTGGGCTATGTGCTCTGCGGCGTGCTGGGCATGGTCGACCTCAGCGGCATGGCCCAGGCGCCATGGCTGCAATTCGTCACGCCGCTGCATTTCGGCATGCCGAAATTCGAACTCGCGCCGATTCTGTCGATGTGCCTGGTGGTGGTGATCATCTTCGTCGAGTCCACCGGGATGTTCCTGGCGCTGGGCAAAATCACCGGCCAGGAAGTCTGCCCACGGATGCTGCGTCGCGGCTTGCTGTGTGATGCCGGCGCTTCGTTCTTCGCCGGGTTCTTCAACACCTTCACCCACTCCTCCTTCGCGCAGAACATCGGCCTGGTACAGATGACCGGCGTTCGCTGCCGCTCGGTGACCATCGTTGCCGGCGGGTTGCTGATCGTCCTGAGCCTGCTGCCGAAAGCCGCGTTCCTGGTGGCTTCGATTCCGCCAGCGGTACTCGGCGGCGCAGCCATTGCGATGTTCGGCATGGTCGCCGCCACCGGGATCAAGATTCTGCAGGAAGCCGATATCGGTGACCGTCGCAACCAGTTGCTGGTGGCGGTGAGCATCGGCATGGGCCTGATCCCGGTGGTACGCCCGGAATTTTTCGCCCACCTGCCCTTGTGGATGAGCCCGATCACCCACAGCGGCATCGCCATGGCCACGCTCAGTGCGCTGACCTTGAACCTGCTGTTCAACATCCTCGGTGGCGCCGAACGCGCGGCCATCAACGACTGCCAAGTCCACTCGCACTAAGACAGAACGAAACCCTTGTAGGAGCCGGCTGGCGAAGGCGGTGTGCCAGACAACGTCCATGTTGGATGTTCTGGCCTCTTCGCCAGCAAGCCGGCTCCTACACGGGTGGGGTTGCCTGCGCCTTGAAAAAATAAAAAACAGAGGGAGCAACAGATGATTCGGAAACAAACCAGCATGCTGTTGGGCGGTGGACTTCTGGCGGCTACTCAAGCCATGGCCGGCGATTTACTGCTGTGGCAGACCAACAGCCTGAGCTATCTGTATGGCAAGGATTTCGCGGTCAACCCGTCGATCCAGCAGACGGTGACCTTCGAGCACGCCGACCGCTGGAAGTACGGTGACAACTTCATGTTCATCGACAGCACTTACTACAACGGCGAGAAAGACCGCAATAAAGGCGTTCACGCCTACTACGGCGAGTTCAGTCCGCGCCTCTCCCTGGGCAAGATCCTCGACCGCCGTTTCGAATTCGGCCCGATCAAAGACGTGTTGCTGGCCATGACCTACGAGAATGGCGAAGACGACACCGAGGCCTACCTCATCGGCCCCGGCTTCGACCTCGCGGTGCCGGGTTTCAACTATTTCACCTTGAACTTCTATAACCGCCAGACCGAAGGCTCACGTCCCGGCGACGATGTCTGGCAGATCACGCCGGCCTGGTCCTACACCGTGCCACTGGGCAATTCGAGCCTGTTGATCGACGGCTACATCGACTGGGTCGTGGACAACGACCAGAATTCCCACGGCACCTATCACGCCAACCTGCACTTCAACCCGCAGATCAAGTACGACCTGGGCAAAGCCCTCGGCTGGCGCGAAAAACAGGTGTATGTCGGCGCCGAGTACAGCTACTGGAAAGACAAATACGGCATCGAAAACAACGGCAACCTCGACACCAATGAAAACACCACCAGCCTGCTGGTAAAGGTGCATTTCTAAGATGACCCGCAACCGTGCCCCAAACCTGTCGTCGGTGCGCTGTTGCGGGGCACTTGAGACCTGGCCGAGGAGTCAGTATTCTCCGCGGCCGCCTGAATCCGCTTTAAAAAAAAGCCCGGATTTAATTCCTGACCAGAAAGCCAACTTATCCCGGCTCTGGACGGTACCAAGGCATCCCCAACCCACTCTCAATCGACTGTTTTTGAGCAGCCGAGCGGGAGTTTTTGTGTTTTTCGAATGCCTTGGCGCAGCTTTTGCTAACAGCATGAAAGCTGACCGATTGGATGGATTTTTTACAGATACAGAAAAAGGCGCCACACCAGAGCGTCGACCTTAAAAAAATAACGTGAAACCACTACTTTTTGGGAGCAACCGAATGAAACGTACGTGCACTAGCCTGATGCTGGCGGGATCAATGCTGGCGGGGGGTCAGGCCATGGCCGGCGACTTGCTGCAATGGCAGAACAACAGCCTGACCTACCTCTATGGCAAGGACTTCCAGGTCAACCCGCGCATTCAGCAAACGGTGACCTTCGAACACGCCGACGGCTGGAAATACGGCGACAACTTCTTCTTCATCGACAAGATCTACTACAACGGCAAGGAAGACGCCTCCGCGGGTGAGAACACCCACTACGGCGAGCTCAGCCCGCGCCTGTCGTTCAACAAGATCTTCGATCAGAAGCTGGAATTCGGCCCGATCAAGGACGTCTTGCTGGCCATGACGTACGAGTTCGGTGAAAACGATACCGAGTCCTACCTGATCGGTCCGGGCTTTGACCTGGCCATCCCGGGCTTCGACTACTTCCAGCTGAACTTCTACAACCGCCACACCGAAGGCGACCGTCCGGGCGACAACATCTGGCAGGTCACGCCGGTCTGGTCCTACACCATTCCGGTGGGCGACTCGGACGTGCTGATCGACGGTTTCATGGACTGGGTGGTCGACAACGACGTCAACGACAAAGGCGAATACCACGCCAACCTGCACTTCAACCCACAGGTCAAATACGACCTCGGCAAGGCGTTGAATCTGGGTGCCAAACAGCTGTACGTCGGTGTCGAGTATGACTACTGGAAAAACAAATACGGTATCGAAGACAGCCAGGGCTTCAAGACCGATCAGAGCGTGACCAGCTTCCTGGTCAAGGTTCACTTCTGATTTAAAGACAAAAGATCGCAGGCTTCGCCAGCTCCTACATTGGAATGCGTTCCCTCTGTAGGAGCTGCCGAAGGCTGCGATCTTTTGATTTATGGCAACCCCAAAAACCGACTCAACTCTTCCTTCTTGGCCAACGCATCCCGCCGCCCCAAATCAATCAGTTCGCTGCAATACCCCGCCTCAAACAGCAAGTAACTCAACACCCCCGCCCCGCTGGTCTTGGTCGCCCCCGGCCCACGCAAAAACAGACGCAGCGCTGCCGGCAACTCCTGGCGATGACGCGCGGCAATCTCGTCGATTGGCTGACTCGGCGAAATCACCAAAACCTCCACAGGCGCCACGCCCAGCGCGCGGGTCGGTGTACCGTCGGGCATAAGCTGACTGAACTGATTCAACCGCTGCAGCAACTCGATATCGCTTTCCAGACTGTCAATGAACGTACTGTTGAGCATGTGCCCGCCAATCTGCGCCAGGGTCGGTTGTTGCCCGGTGTAAGCGCGTTGCAGCGGCTGCTCGGGATCAACGCCGCGAGGGTTGCCGCTGACGCCTACCACCAGCACTCGACTGGCGCCCAAGTGCAACGCTGGGCTGATCGGTGCCGATTGGCGCACCGCGCCGTCGCCGAAATACTCTTCGCCGATTTTCACCGGCGCGAACAGTAATGGAATCGCCGAACTGGCGAGCAAATGGTCGACAGACAATTGTGTGGGAATGCCAATTCGGCGATGGCGCAGCCAGGCGTCGATGGTGCCGCCACCCTGATAAAAGGTGACGGCCTGACCGGACTCATAGCCGAAGGCCGTCACGGCTACTGCGTGCAACTGCCTATGCGCGATGGCCTCGGCGATACCGTTCATCTGTAATTTGTCGTCGAGCAGATCGCGCAGGGGTGAGCTGTTGAGCAGCGCCACCGGGACCTGCGCGCCAAGGCCCAGCAAACTGTGACTGACAAACCGAGTGGCCTGGCTGATCACGCCCGGCCAGTCGCTGCGCAACACCAGATGACTGCGAAAGCCTTGCCAGAATGCGGTCAGCCGCTCGATCGCCGCGCGAAAATCCATCGCCCCGCTGGCCAGGCTGACCGCATTGATCGCCCCGGCGGAAGTGCCGACAATCACCGGAAAAGGGTTGTCCGCGCCCAACGGCAGCAACTCGGCAATCGCCGCCAGCACACCGACTTGATAAGCCGCCCGAGCCCCGCCGCCGGAAAGAATCAACCCTGTAACCGGTTCGCCTGGACTCATGCGCAACGCTCCATGGTGCTTGGTGGGATATCAACTGTAGAAGCGAGCCGGCTCCGGAACGGCGGGAGTCTGACACCCCACGGCGCTCTCAGTTTTTTCGCGAGCAGGCTCGCTCCTACAGGGATAGTGGATCAACCGCGTTTTGCGTACAGCTTGGGCTCGCCGGGTGGACGGCTCTTGAAGCGGCGATGCGCCCAGAGGTATTGCTCCGGGCAGTCGCGCAGGACGCCCTCGATCCACTGGTTGATGCGCAGGCAGTCGGCTTCTTCGGTTTCACCGGGAAAGCCTTCTAGCGGCGCATGGATCACCAGGCGATAGCCACTGCCGTCAGCCAGGCGCTCTTGCGTGAACGGCACCACCAGCGCCTTGCCCAGCCGTGCAAACTTGCTGGTGGCGGTGACGGTCGCGGCCTGAATGCCGAACAGCGGCACGAAGATACTTTGCTTGGCGCCGTAGTCCTGATCCGGTGCGTACCAGATCGCCCGGCCTGCGCGCAGCAATTTGAGCATGCCGCGTACGTCTTCACGCTCCACCGCCAGCGAGTCGAGGTTATGGCGCTCGCGCCCCTGGCGCTGGACGTAATCGAACAACGGATTTTTGTGTTCGCGGTACATGCCGTCGATGGTGTGCTGTTGACCCAGCAACGCCGCGCCGATTTCCAGCGTGGTGAAATGCACCGCCATCAGGATCACGCCTTTGCCTTCGCGCTGGGCCTGCTGCAAATACTCCAGCCCTTCAATATGGGCCAGCTTCGCCAGACGTTCGCGGGACCACCACCAGCTCATTGCCATTTCGAAGAAGGCAATGCCGGTAGAGGCAAAGTTTTCCTTGAGCAGGCGCTTGCGCTCGGCAGCGGACTTTTCCGGGAAACACAGTTCCAGATTGCGCTTGGCAATGCGCCGTCGGTCGCCGGCCGCTCGATACATCAAGGCGCCCAGAACACGACCGATCCACAGCAATGCCGGGTATGGCAACTGCACAATCAGCCACAACAGCCCCAGGCCACACCACAGCGGCCAGAAACGTGGAGAGAGAAATGCTGTTCGAAAACGCGGGCGATCCATTAACAGTTCCGTAAAGACAATGGCCGCGCATTCTACATCGTTCGACCCGGCTTGCGGCTCGCGGGCGTTCTCGTTATAAGTCTCGGCACTTTTAGTGACAAGTCGTTGTATGCCGACCATGAGCCAAACCGAACCGCTAGACCAAGATCCCGTGTTCCAGTTGAAGGGCAGTATGCTCGCCATTACGGTGCTGGAACTGGCCCGTAACGACCTCGAGGGTCTCGATCGGCAACTGGCCGCCAAGGTCGCCCAGGCGCCTGGCTTTTTCAGCAATGCGCCGCTGGTACTGGCCCTGGATAAACTTCCAGCCAATGAAGGTGCCGTCGATTTGCCGGGCCTGATGCGTGTGTGCCGCCAGCATGGCCTGCGCACCCTGGCGATCCGTGCCAGCCGCATCGAAGACATTGCTGCTGCCATCGCGGTCGACCTGCCGGTGCTGCCACCGTCCGGCGCCCGTGAACGCCCGCTGGACCTGAACGAAGGGGTCGTGGCGAAAAAACCGGAAAAACCACCGGAGCCAACGATCAAACCGACGAAAATCATCACTTCGCCAGTACGGGGTGGCCAGCAGATTTATGCCCAAGGCAGCGATCTGGTGGTGATCTCCTCGGTCAGCCCGGGGGCGGAACTTCTCGCCGATGGCAACATCCATGTATACGGCCCGATGCGTGGTCGTGTGTTGGCCGGGGTCAAAGGCGACACGAAAGCCAGGATTTTCTGTCAGCAAATGAGCGCTGAACTGGTCTCCATCGCCGGGCATTACAAGGTATCCGAAGATCTGCGCCGCGATCCTTTGTGGGGTTCGGGCGTGCAGGTCAGCCTGTCGGGCGATGTGTTGAACATCATTCGGCTTTAACGGATACTGCCGCATTTTCCAAGCATCTCTAAAACGTAGCGAAAACGGCTCAAACGAAGTAGGAAAAAGGCTACAAACAGTGTTTACCGGGGGTAAACGCCGTCTGCGGCCAAATTCCAGCCAAGGCTGTCCAACTGCAGTAGTTTTCAAGAGATGTTTTTCAGGGGCTAAAAGTCCTTTTTCCTTAGGGGTGAAACACCTTGGCCAAGATTCTCGTGGTTACATCCGGCAAGGGTGGTGTGGGTAAGACCACCACCAGCGCCGCTATCGGTACCGGCCTCGCTCTGCGCGGCCACAAAACAGTTATCGTCGACTTCGACGTCGGTTTGCGTAACCTCGACCTGATCATGGGTTGCGAGCGCCGCGTGGTGTATGACTTCGTCAACGTGGTGAACGGCGAAGCCAACCTGCAACAGGCCCTGATCAAAGACAAACGCCTGGAAAACCTTTACGTACTGGCCGCCAGCCAGACCCGCGACAAAGACGCGCTGACCGTCGAAGGCGTGGAAAAAGTCCTCATGCAACTCAAGGAAGACTTTGAGTTCGTGGTCTGCGACTCCCCGGCCGGCATCGAGAAAGGCGCCCACCTGGCCATGTACTTCGCTGACGAAGCGATCGTCGTGACCAATCCGGAAGTCTCCTCGGTACGTGACTCGGACCGCATGCTCGGCCTGCTGGCCAGCAAGTCCCGTCGCGCCGAACGCGGCGAAGACCCGATCAAGGAACACCTGCTGATTACCCGTTACCACCCTGAACGTGTGAGCAAAGGCGAAATGCTCGGCGTGGAAGACGTCAAGGAAATCCTCTCGGTGGCCCTGCTCGGCGTGATCCCTGAATCCCAGGCGGTGCTCAAGGCATCCAACCAGGGCGTTCCGGTGATTCTCGACGACCAGAGCGATGCCGGCCAGGCCTACAGCGATACCGTAGACCGCCTGTTGGGCAAAACCGTGGAACATCGTTTCCTCGATGTACAGAAGAAGGGATTCTTCGAGCGCCTGTTTGGAGGCAACTAAGCAATGAACCTTTTTGACTTCTTTCGTGCCAACAAAAAGCAAAGCACCGCGTCGGTAGCGAAAGAGCGTCTACAGATCATCGTGGCGCACGAACGCGGCCAACGCAGCACCCCGGACTACCTGCCAGCCTTGCAGAAGGAACTGGTCGAGGTGATTCGCAAGTACGTCAATATCGGGTCCGATGACGTGCATGTCGCACTGGAAAGCCAGGGCAGCTGCTCGATTCTGGAACTCAATATCACCCTGCCAGATCGCTAGTCGATCCGGCTGGAGCCACGGCGGCTCGATCACTTGAGCGCCCTATTTGTGTAGGAGCCGGCTTGCTGGCGATGGCATCAGCGCGTTGTATCAGATACAACGCGTCGCCTGCATCGCCAGCAAGCCGGCTCCTACAGGTAGGGAATCAAGTGATCGAGCCGCCGTTGGCGTTTGTTACGAGGCTGTTTTAATGCCGTTGTCCAACGTCCACATCATCCATCAGGACGCCGCCGTACTGGTGGTGAACAAACCGACCCTGTTGCTCTCCGTCCCTGGCAGGGCCGATGACAACAAGGACTGCCTGATTACCCGCCTGCAAGAAAACGGCTACCCGGAAGCGCGAATCGTCCACCGACTGGATTGGGAAACCTCCGGCATTATCCTGTTGGCCCGCGATCCCGATACGCACCGCGAACTGTCCCGGCAATTTCACGACCGCGAAACCGAAAAAGCCTACACCGCTCTGTGTTGGGGTCAGCCGGAACTCGACAGCGGCAGCATCGATTTGCCGCTGCGCTACGACCCGCCGACCAAGCCTCGCCATGTGGTCGACCACGAATTCGGCAAACATGCCCTGACCTTCTGGCGCGTGCTGGAACGTTGCGGTGACTGGTGCCGCGTGGAACTGACGCCGATCACCGGCCGCTCGCACCAGTTGCGCGTGCACATGCTGTCGATTGGTCATCCACTATTGGGTGACGGACTTTATGCCCATGAACAAGCACTGGCCGCCTGGCCACGACTGTGCCTGCACGCCAGCATGCTGAGTTTCACTCATCCACAAAGTGGTGAACGTTTACGCTTCGAGTGCCCTGCGCCGTTTTGAATGACTCACGGCTCACCTGAAAACGCCCTTCCAGTGAAGGGCGTTTTCATTTGTTGTTACAAATGCCCCGGCATAAAAATGGCGTGAAAAAATTGTCATATATTTGTAAAGAAACGTAAAATTGTGGCACTTCAGTATCAGGCAGGAAGCCCACTCGTGCTCAGCAGTAAAACGCTCCAAATCGACTACCCCGTCACCTTTACCTTCGGCAACACCACTCTGCATCTGAACGAACAGCCTAGCGGCGAAGCGCGACAAGCTCTCGAGAAACTCATAACGAAACGCAACGCGCAAAAACTCACCCGCGCGAGCGCGCCATTGGCTGCTGGTAAAACACCTTTGTTTGCCAAGGTCCAACCGCTGGATACGTTCAAGGCGAAAGTCCGGGTGACCTTGGGCAAACCACAGCGCAACGGCCGATTCGACTGGCCACTGGAAGAGCTGGCGAACACCTTCGAAGCACAACGTCGTGGCGTGCGGATGCCATCGCTGCAAGGCTTTGGCTATTCCAAGGACCGCTTGGGACTGACCCAGGAGTACTTCATTCTCACGCGCCTGCTCGATGATCATATTGACGGTGTGCAATGGCTTAAACGCAATCCGGACAAAGTCAAAGACTTCATTCTAGACGCCTTCGAGCTGCTCGATTCCCTGTCCCGCAAGAACATTACGCACATGGATTTCTGGGTGGGCAACATCATGATTCCGGAAACTTCGCGTAAACCGCTTCAAGCCATCGACTTTGAAAACTGCTTCGCCAGCAAAACCGCTCACATGAGTGAAACCCTGGGTTTCCAGCTTGGATTCTTCTATCGCCGCGACATCTACAAACTCATCACCGAAGCCGACTACGATCGCCTGGTTGATGACTACATCCGGGGACTCCCTGGCATCTCGCGGCAAAAATTCGATGAGGTGTACCACGCGAGCAAACATGAATATGTCGGTCGCAAGCAACGGCGGGAGGTTTTTCTCAGCGGCAGATTGATTACCGGCTGAAGTGGCTACTTACATTTGCAAAAACACCGCACAGCAGTGCACCCGCAACACCGCAGGGCAATACGTTAAACTTTCGCCTCTGCAGTCTGGAACTACTTAAGCGAGAAACGTTGAACCCACTCGAGAAAGCACCGCACCAGTTGCTCTACCTCATCTACGGCAACCAGGATGTTTACCGGCGCGAAGCCAAATTCAGCATGCTCACCGCCCTGGCCCAGCTCAAACGGGGCGAGTCGCTGTGCATCCGGGTCATGACGGATCGCCCGCAGGATTACGCGGGCTGGCCGGTTGATCCGATCGCCTTGAGCGATGAGACCATGACCCAATGGATGGGCGAAAACCGCTACCACCACCGACGCAAAGCCTGCGCCATTGCGCAAGGGCTGAAGCTGGCTGATAAAACCCTGTTCGTCGACACCGATACGCTGTTTCTCGAATCGCCCCATCGCGTTTTCGAACTCTTCGAGCCTGGGCGCTATGTGATGGACCGCTTCGAGTACGACTGGAGTTACGTCTGCGAGCGACCGGACTACGTCAAACTCGGACGCTGCCTGCAACCCTATGGCATCTCGTCCGAAAACAGTTTCAAGCTTTACAACAGTGGCCTATGCGGCGTCACCGCCAGCGACACCCCGTTGCTTGAAGAATCGATCCGGCTGATCGACGAGTGGACGCAAGACTCGTTCGACATCCATACCATCGAGCAAATCGCCCTGTCTTTCGCGATGCGTGACAAGCCTGTTCAGCAAGCGAAAAAATTCATCTATCACTACTTCGCTGAAAAACGCTTCTTTCATGCCATGCAGAAGCACTTTTTCACCCGTCATGGTGAAAGGTTTCGCTCCGAGCTGCCGACCCTCTGCACCGAAGTGCCGCGCTGCAAACCCGTCCCTTCCCCCTGGCAGCGCCTGCGTATCAAGTGGAAGTTACGCAATAAAGGCAAGCACATGAAAAAGGTCGCCCGCGACCTGTTGTACGGAAGCGCGGTGCCCGACCACCCCTATTACGAAGTGTGCCGTCATGAATGGTGGGAATCGGCCTCCCGCGAGATTTTGCGTTGGGACGAAGCCAAGCAGAAAAGCTTCTTCGGCCCGCAGAAAGGCCATTGGCCAAAACATCTGCCCAAGCCTGCAAAGTCCACTGACGAACAGACCATCATCAAATATCTGCGCGAACGGATGGCGCATTAACGGCCAGGCACCAGTCCGTTTCCCGGCGATGAAAGCACTTGCCCAATGCGCCGGGCCAATACGTTAAACTGGCGCCATTGCTGTCTGGAGTTTCTTATGCGCGAAGAGTTGAACCAAGGCCTGATCGACTTTCTCAAGGCCTCCCCTACCCCGTTTCATGCCACCGCCAGCCTCGTTCAGCGTCTGGAAGCGGCGGGCTATCAACGCCTCGACGAGCGTGAACCATGGCACACCGAAGCCAATGGTCGTTACTACGTCACCCGTAACGACTCTTCGATCGTCGCCGTCAAAATGGGCCGCCATTCGCCGCTGCACGGCGGCATTCGCCTGGTCGGCGCCCACACTGACAGTCCGTGCCTGCGGGTCAAGCCGCAACCGGAACTGCAACGTCAGGGTTTCTGGCAGTTGGGCGTCGAAGTCTACGGCGGCGCCCTGCTGGCCCCGTGGTTCGACCGCGACCTGTCGCTGGCTGGCCGCGTGACCTTCCGCCGCGACGGTAAAGTCGAAAGCCAATTGATCGACTTCAAGGCACCGATCGCAATCATCCCGAACCTGGCCATTCACCTCAACCGTGAAGCCAACATGGGCTGGGCGATCAACGCCCAGACCGAATTGCCGCCGGTGCTCGCGCAATTTGCCGGCGACGAGCGCGTGGACTTCCGCGCCGTGCTCACTGACCAACTTGCCCGCGAACACGGCCTGAACGCCGACGTCGTGCTGGATTACGAACTGAGTTTCTACGACACCCAAAGCGCTGCCGTCATTGGCCTGCATGGCGACTTCATCGCCGGCGCGCGCCTGGACAACCTGCTGTCGTGCTACGCCGGCCTGCAAGCATTGCTGACCGCTGACACCGACGAAACCTGCGTGCTGGTCTGCAACGATCATGAAGAAGTCGGTTCATGCTCGGCGTGTGGCGCCGATGGCCCGATGCTGGAGCAGACGTTGCGTCGCCTGCTGCCCGAAGGTGATGAATTCGTGCGCACCATTCAGAAATCCTTGCTGGTCTCGGCCGACAATGCCCACGGCGTACACCCGAACTACGCCGACAAGCATGACGCCAACCATGGCCCGAAACTCAACGCCGGCCCGGTGATCAAGGTCAACAGCAACCAGCGCTACGCCACCAACAGCGAAACCGCCGGGTTCTTCCGCCACCTGTGCATGGCCGAAGAAGTGCCGGTGCAAAGCTTCGTGGTGCGCAGCGACATGGGTTGCGGCTCGACCATCGGCCCGATCACCGCCAGTCATTTGGGCGTGCGCACCGTGGACATCGGCTTGCCGACCTTCGCCATGCACTCGATCCGTGAACTGTGCGGCAGCCATGACCTGGCGCACCTGGTCAAAGTGCTGAGCGCGTTCTACGCCAGCCGCGAGCTGCCGTAATAGACCTGTAGGAGCTGCCGCAGAAAAGCCACCTAAACTTTAACTATCCTTTTCCGACAAGGCAGTCACCATGATCTCGCTCTCCTCCTTCCACGGCATGCTGATCCCGATTCTTTCCGGGATGCTCCTGCTGGCAATCGGCTTCAATTTTCGTGACAAGAATGCTGGCGTGCTCGCCATGTGGATCGGCATGCTGACCATCTTCGCCACTGTAGTAATCAAGATCCTCGCCAAACTCAACGAATAAATCCTCCCGCCGACTCGCATTGGTTTTGCGGGGCTCGTACACTCGGTCGACCCGCTCACTCCGAGGTTGACCGCCTAGTGTTCGCTCGTCTTTTCGCCCTGCCCTGCTTTTTCCTTGTCTGCCTCATGACGCTGCTGCCGATGGCGCCTGCCCAGGCGGTCGGTTTGCCAGGCTTGCTCAACAGCTCGGCGAAGCCCCAGCCTGAGGCGCAGGAACCCCTCGGGCAATCCCTCGACGAAGTGATCAAGTCGTTGGAGAACGATCAGCAGCGCACCAAGCTGCTGGCGGATTTGAAGAAGCTGCGCGACGCCACCAAAAAAGCCCAACCGGCCGCCGAAGAGGGCGTGTTGGGTTTGATTGGCGGGACGCTGGCCAGTTTCGAAAAGCAATTTACCGGAGCCGACAGCCCGCTCACTCGCTGGTCCAATGAGTTCGACCTGGCCAAAGATGAACTGACGGCGCTGGTATTGCCGGCCAATGAATGGCTGCCGATCATCTTCGCTTTCGCCATGATCCTGATGGTCTGGAGCCTGCTGGCTGCGGCGCTGATCTGGGTCAGCCATCGGGTGCGGATGCGCTTCGGCCTGACCGAAGAACTGCCGCAACACCCAAGGGCCCTGGACATGTTGCGCTTCGCCCTGCGCAAACTGGGGCCATGGCTGATTGCCTTGGTTATCACCGTTTACATGAGCTACGCATTGCCTTCGTCCTTGGGCAAAAGTCTGGCGATGGTGCTGGCTTATGCGCTAGTGGTCGGCACCTGTTTTTCAGCGATCTGCGTGATTGCTTTTTCCTTGCTCGACGGTCCGCACCGCCACCGCGCCTTGTACATTTTGCGGCATCAAGCCTTTCGGCCATTGTGGCTGATCGGCAGTTTCGCCGCGTTTGGCGAAGCCCTGAACGATCCGCGTTTGATCGACAGCCTTGGCGTGCATCTGGCGCATACCGCCGCGACGGTGGCCAACGTGTTGGCGGCGCTATCCACCGGATTGTTCATCCTGCGTTTCCGCCGGCCGATTGCCCACTTGATCCGCAACCAGCCATTGTCCCGGCGCCTGACCCGCCGCGCCCTCAGCGACACCATCGATATTCTCGGCACCTTCTGGTACGTTCCGGCGCTGGTACTGGTGGGGATTTCACTGTTCGCCACGTTCGTTTCGGCCGGCGATACCAGTACAGCACTGCGTCAATCGCTGATCTGCACCGTGCTGCTGGTGTTGTGCATGGTCATCAACGGGCTGGTGCGCCGCCACGCCCTGAAACCGCAACGCGGCGTAAAGCGGCACGCGCTGTATTCGGAACGTCTGAAAAACTTCTTCTATACCCTCGCCCACCTGTTGGTATGGCTGGCCTTCATCGAGCTCGGTCTGCGGGTCTGGGGCATGTCGCTGATCACGTTCACCGAAGGTGAGGGCCATGAAATCAGCGTCAAACTGTTCAGCCTTGCCGGCACGCTGATCTTTGCCTGGCTGATCTGGATTCTCAGCGACACCGCCGTGCACCACGCCCTCACTCGCTCGCGCAAAGGCTTGGCCAACGCCCGTGCGCAGACGATGATGCCGCTGATCCGCAACGTGCTGTTCGTGGCCATCTTCATCATCGCGCTGATCGTTGCCCTGGCGAACATGGGCATGAACGTCACGCCGCTGCTGGCCGGTGCCGGTGTGATCGGCCTGGCCATCGGTTTCGGTGCGCAATCGCTGGTGGCCGACCTGATCACCGGGCTGTTCATCATCATCGAAGACTCCCTGGCCATCGACGACTATGTGGACGTCGGCGGGCACCTGGGCACGGTCGAAGGCCTGACCATTCGCACCGTGCGTCTGCGGGACATCGATGGCATCGTCCACACCATTCCGTTCAGTGAAATCAAAAGCATCAAGAACTACTCCCGGGAATTCGGCTACGCGATCTTCCGGGTCGCGGTGCCGGCCAGCATGGACATCGACAACGCAATCAAACTGATGCGCGAAGTCGGCCAGAAAATGCGCACCGACCCGCTGCAACGACGCAATATCTGGTCGCCGCTGGAGATTCAGGGTGTGGAAAGTTTCGAGTCGGGCAATGCGATTCTTCGCGCCCGTTTTAAGACAGCGCCGATCAAGCAGTGGGAAGTTTCGCGGGCGTTCAACCTGTCACTCAAACGGCATCTGGATGAAGCGGGACTGGACTTGGCGACGCCGCGCATGAGCGTACAAGTCGTCACAGCTGGCGGCGGGCCGCAACAGGACCAACCTTTATAGGAGCAGCCTGCGGCAGCTCCTACAGAACATCGTCAGACTACGTCCACTCCGACATGAATCGCATCATGTCGCCAAAACTCCAGATCGCAGTCGATCAACCGTTCATGCTGGTCGTAGTTGACCCGGGCAATGCGCAAGCCCGGGCTCCCCACCGACACCCGCAAAGCCGCCGCCGCATCCACCGACAATGCCGTCGGTACGATCTCGAAACGCACGCGGCCGTAGTGCAAATCGTAGTGCCGCGCATACAACTCGGTGATCGACTGATTCAGATCGAAATCGAGAATCCCCGGGAAATACTGCGGATTCAAATAGTGCTCCACGTACAACACCAACCGCCCATCGATCCGCCGAGAACGGCAGATCTGAATCACGCTCGACAGTGCCGGCAGCTGCAACCACGCACAGACCGCCGCCGACGCCGGCTGCAATCGCGCAGAGATCACTTCGGTTGACGGCACCCGCCCCTGGGCGCTGACCATCGCGTGGAAGTGACTGCGCTGCATCAAGTTGTAAGCCAGGCGCGGGGGCGAAACGAACCAGCCGCGACGCTCCTCGCGATAAATCTGCCCTTGGGCCTCCAACTGCAACAACGCCTCACGCACCGTGATCCGCGTTGTTCCGAACAACTCACTGAGCTTGCGCTCGGCCGGTAACTTGCTGCCGGCCGTCAGCAACCCGTGATCGAGCTGCTCCTGAAGCACCTGGCCGATGGCTGTCACCGCTTTTGTTGCCTCATCACGCATCAACGTTACCTATCTGGACTAGACCAGCACTGTTTCAGGGCGGAACCGCACACCAAATCGGTTCTTTCAGCATCCTGCAAGCGTAGGCAGTGCAGATGACTGATAGATGACAAACCACCGAACGGTCATTTCAGCACTGATTTAAAAACCTGCAAATACATCGGCCATAAGCCAGGTATAGCGGGCTATTGCCCATGGTCTACGCTTACCGAGACCCCGCCAATTCCGGGCTAACAAAAGTCCTGCCGGGCGACGAGCGACATCAAAGTGTCATCGAGCCCCCTTAGATTGGCTCAGGTATTGCTGACCTAGACCAACACAACCGCAATCGCAGCGTTGAAAACGCCCATAGGAGCTTCGGAATGAAACAGCTTTTCCTGGCATCACTGTTAGGCTCGACCATTGCCATGTGCACCGCCGCCATGGCGGCTGATGATTTGAAAACCCTGGAAGCCGCTGCGAAAGCGGAAGGCGCAGTCAACAGCGTCGGCATGCCCGATGACTGGGCCAACTGGAAAGGCACCTGGGACGACCTGGCCAAGAACTACGGCCTGAAACACATCGACACCGACATGAGCTCGGCCCAGGAAATCGCCAAGTTCGCCGCTGAAAAAGACAACGCCAGCGCCGACATCGGCGACGTCGGTGCCGCTTTCGGCCCGATCGCGGTCAAACAAGGCGTGGTGCAACCGTACAAACCGACCACCTGGGCGCAGGTTCCGGATTGGGCCAAGGACAAGGACGGCAACTGGGCACTGGCCTACACCGGCACCATCGCCTTTATCGTCAATAAAAAGCTGCTGCACGGCTCCGATGTACCGACCAAATGGGCTGACCTCAAGTCTGGCAAATACAAGGTGTCCATCGGTGACGTGAGCACCGCTGCCCAAGCCGCCAACGGTGTACTGGCTGCAGCCTTGGCCAACGGTGGTGACGAGAAAAACCTGCAACCTGCGTTGCTGATGTTTGCCGACATCGCCAAGCAAGGTCGCCTGTCGATGGCCAACCCGACCATCGCCACCATGGAAAAAGGCGAAATCGAAGTCGGCGTGGTCTGGGACTTCAACGGCCTGAGCTACAAAGCCAAAATGGCCAACCCGGATGACTACGTGGTGTTGATCCCGTCCGACGGCTCGGTGATTTCCGGCTACACCACCATCATCAACAAATACGCGAAGAACCCGAACGCCGCCAAGCTGACCCGCGAGTACATCTTCAGCGACGCCGGCCAGATCAACCTGGCAAAAGGCAACGCCCGTCCGATCCGTGCCGAGCACATCACCCTGCCGGAAGACGTAAAGGCCAAGCTGCTGCCTAACGAGCAGTACAAAAAGGTTACGCCGATCAAGGACGCGGACGCGTGGGAGAAAACCTCCAAGGCTTTGCCGCAGAAGTGGAACGAAGAAGTCATCGTCGAAATGAAGTAATGCTTCATCTGTAGGAGCCGGCTTGCTGGCGATCCCCGACACCTCGGTCCCACTGGGCACCATGGTGATCCAATCGCCAGCAAACCGGCTCCTACAGGTTTGAGAGAACCCACGGAGTTCCTCCCCTATGAAACACAACGTCATCCTTGTCGTGCTCGACGGCCTCAACTACGAAGTCGCCCGCCACGCCATGGGACACCTGCAGGCTTACGTCGGCGCAGGACGCGCAGCGCTCTATAAGCTGGAATGCGAGTTGCCGGCCCTGTCCCGTCCTCTTTACGAATGCATCCTGACCGGCGTCACGCCGATCGTCAGTGGCATCGTTCACAACAATGTTTCGCGCCTGTCGAACCAGCGCAGCATCTACCACTACGCCAAGGATGCCGGGCTGAAAACCGCAGCGGCGGCGTATCACTGGGTCAGTGAGTTGTATAACCGTTCGCCCTTCGTCGAGGCCCGGGACCGTCACACCGACAACCCCGACCTGCCGATCCAGTACGGGCATTTCTACTGGAGCGATCACTACCCCGACTCGCACCTGTTCGCCGACGCCGAAAACCTGCGCCTGCGCCATTCGCCGAATTTCCTGCTTGTTCACCCGATGAACATCGACGACGCCGGGCACAAGCACGGTCTCGATACTCCGCAATACCGCAACAGCGCACGTTTCGCCGACATTTTCCTCGCCGACTATCTACAAGGCTGGCTCGACGCCGGTTACCAGGTACTCGTGACCGCCGATCACGGCATGAACAACGACCGCTCCCATAACGGCTTGCTGCCCGAAGAACGCGAAGTGCCGCTGTTCGTCCTCGGCGATGCCTTCAGTTTCAACACCAATGCCACACCGAAACAGACTGAAATCTGCGGCACCGTTTGCGAACTGCTGGGCGTGCCCCACGACAAACCTGTGTGCCGGGAGTTGCTCAAGTGAGCTCCATCACCCGTGGCAAATGGCTGGCGGCCTTGTGCCTGGTGCCCTTCGCACTGTTCTTTATCGTGTTTGAAATTGCCCCGTTGGTGTGGGTCATGATCAACAGCCTGGAATCGGAAGAGTTCGGCTGGGGCCTGGCCAACTTCACCAAGATCTTCAGCTCGAAGTTTTACCTGCAAGCGATCCAGTACAGCCTCGAAATCAGTTTCTGGTCCAGCGTATTCGGAATCATCATTGCGGTGCTCGGCGCCTACTCCCTGCGCCGGGTCGACTCGAAACTGCGCAACTTCGTCAACGCCTTCGCCAACATGACCAGCAACTTCGCCGGCGTGCCTTTGGCCTTCGCCTTTATCATTTTGCTGGGCTTCAACGGCAGCTTCACCATCATGCTCAAGCAAGCCGGGATCATTCAGGACTTCAACCTGTACTCGAAAACCGGGCTGATCATTCTCTACACCTACTTCCAGATTCCACTGGGCGTGCTGCTGCTCTATCCGGCCTTCGACGCGCTGCGTGAAGACTGGCGCGAGTCCGCGGCGCTGCTCGGCGCGAACGGCTGGCAGTTCTGGCGCCACATCGGCCTGCCGGTGCTGACCCCGGCGCTGCTCGGCACCTTCGTGATCCTGCTGGCCAACGCCCTCGGCGCCTATGCCACGGTGTACGCCTTGACCACCGGCAACTTCAACGTGTTGCCGATTCGCATCGCAGCAATGGTGTCGGGCGACATTTCCCTGGACCCGAACCTGGCCAGTGCCCTGGCCGTAGTCCTGGTGGCGTTGATGACCCTGGTGACCATCGTGCATCAACTGTTGTTGAAGAGGAGCTACCATGTCTCGCGCTGAACTGGGGCCTGCCGGCATCTACCATCGCGTGGTGGTTTACCTGCTGTTTGCCATTCTGTTGTTGCCGCTGCTCGGCACCTTCATCTACTCGATTTCCAGCAGTTGGTCGGCAACCATTCTGCCCAGTGGTTTCAGTATCAAGTGGTATGCGCAACTGTGGAGCGATCCGCGTTTTCTCAATGCTTTCGGGCAATCGTTGCTGGTCTGTATCGGCGCGCTGATCCTGTCGGTGGTGTTGATTCTGCCGCTGCTGTTCGTGGTGCATTACCACTTCCCGAAACTCGATGCGCTGATGAACATCCTGATCCTGCTGCCCTTCGCCGTGCCGCCCGTAGTGTCGTCGGTAGGGTTGCTGCAGCTCTATGGTTCCGGGCCGTTTGCGATGGTCGGGACGCCGTGGATTCTGATCGGTTGTTACTTCACCGTGGCGCTGCCCTTCATGTACCGGGCGATCACCAACAACCTGCAAGCGATCAACCTGCGCGACTTGATGGACTCCGCCCAATTGCTTGGCGCCAGCACTTTTCAGGCTGCGTTCCTGGTGGTGCTGCCGAACCTGCGCAAGGGCCTGATGGTGGCGTTGCTGCTGTCGTTCTCGTTCCTGTTCGGTGAGTTCGTGTTCGCCAACATCCTCGTCGGCACCCGTTACGAAACCCTGCAGGTCTACCTAAACAACATGCGCAACAGCAGCGGTCACTTCACCAGTGCGCTGGTGATTTCCTACTTCTTCTTTGTGCTGGTCTTGACCTGGATCGCCAATATCTTGAACAGGGACAAAAGCGAATGAGCTATGTCAGCGTCCAACATCTTCAAAAGAATTACGCAGGCACCACGGTGTTCAGCGACATCAATTGCGAGATCCAGAAAGGCGAATTCGTCACCCTGCTTGGCCCGTCAGGTTGCGGCAAATCGACACTGCTGCGTTGCATCGCCGGGCTGACGTCGGTGGATGGCGGCAAGATCCTTCTCGACAATCAGGACATCGTGCCACTGAGCCCGCAAAAACGCGGGATCGGCATGGTGTTCCAGAGTTACGCGTTGTTCCCCAACATGACCGTCGAGCAGAACGTCGCCTTCGGCCTGCGCATGCAGAAGGTCAACGCCGACGACAGCCAAAAGCGCGTTGCCGAAGTGCTGAAACTGGTGGAACTCAATGAGTTTGCCGCCCGTTATCCGCATCAACTGTCCGGTGGCCAATGCCAGCGTGTCGCCCTCGCCCGCTCGCTGGTGACCCGGCCGCGTTTGTTGCTGCTGGATGAACCGCTGTCGGCCCTCGATGCGCGGATTCGCAAGCACTTGCGCGAACAGATCCGTCAGATCCAGCGCGAACTGGGCTTGACTACGATCTTCGTCACACACGATCAGGAAGAAGCCCTGACCATGTCTGACCGGATTTTCCTGATGAATCAGGGAAAAATCGTACAAAGCGGCGACGCCGAAACCTTGTACACCGCGCCTGTGGATGTGTTCGCGGCGGGTTTCATCGGCAATTACAATCTGCTGGACGCCGACAGCGCGACGAAACTGCTGCAACGCCCAATCAACCACCGCATCGCCATTCGCCCGGAGGCCATCGAACTGAGCCTCAACGGCGAACTGGACGCGCAAGTGCGCAGCCACAGCCTGCTGGGCAACGTGATTCGCTATCGGGTCGAAGCCCGGGGCGTGGAATTGGTGGTGGACGTGCTCAATCGCTCGGCGACCGATCTGCATCCCGATGGTCAGCGCCTGGCGCTTTCCATCGATCCGACGGCCCTGTGTGAGGTAGCCTGATGACTTTGCTGATGTTGAAGAGAGAACTGCACTGATGGCCCTGGCAATTTTTGATCTGGACGAAACCCTGATCCACGGCGACTGCGCCACCCTCTGGAGCGAGCAAATGGGCCGCCTGGGCTGGGTCGATCCCGAGTCGTTCATGCGCAAGAACAACGAGCTGATGGATGCCTACAGCCACGGCAAGTTGCGCATGGAAGAGTACATGGAGTTCAGCCTGGAACCGATGATCGGCCGCACGCCGCAAGAGGTCGAGCATCTGGTCGGCCCGTGGGTGGAAGACTTCATCGAACCGATTATCTTCAGCGACGCGACCAAAACCATCGCCGCCCACCGCAAGGCCGGCGACCGCATCCTGGTGATCTCCGCTTCGGGCACGCACTTGGTCGGACCGATCGCAGAACGCCTGGGCATCGACGAGATTCTCGGGATCGAACTGGAAGTGGCACACGGGGTTTATACCGGCCACACCGTGGGCACCCTGACTTATCGCGAGGGCAAAATCACTCGGTTGCTGGAATGGCTGGATGCGGAGGAGGAGAACCTCGAGGGGGCGAGTTTCTACTCGGACTCACGCAATGATTTGCCGTTGTTGCTGAAAGTGGATTACCCGCACGTGGTGAATCCCGATCCGGTGCTACTGGAGCATGCCGAAAAGGCCGGCTGGCCGATCCACATCTGGAAGTAACCGAGAACCTGTAGGAGCTGGCTTGCCAGCGATGAACGATAACGCGGTCAGCCAGACAAACCGCGTCGCCTCAATCGCTAGCAAGCCAGCTCCTACAGAGCAGAGATCAGTTCAGGCTCTCGTCAATCACCAACACCAACTTCCCCGCCACCTTGTTACTCGCCAACTCCGCAAACGCCGCTTCGGCATCCTTGATCGGGAAAGCCTTGGCCAACTGCGGGCTCAAGCGCCCTTCGGCAAACAACGGCCAGACATGCTGGCTCAGATCACTGAACAGATCGGCCTTGAATTGATCGTCACGACTGCGCAGGGTCGAACCCAGCAGTTGCACTCGCTTGGCCAGCACCTGCGCCAGATCCAGCTTCGCTTCGCGACCACCCATCAGACCGATCAGCACCCAACGGCCATCGAGTGCCATCAACTTCAGGTTCAACGCCGCGTAATTGCCCCCCACCGGGTCGAGAATGACATCGAACGGACCCAGGTCGGTCAGGCTTTCCAGATCACCGGTGCGCACCACGCCACCCTGGGCACCCAGCTTTTCGCAATAAGCCAGGCGCTCGGCGGAACCAACGCTGACCCAGCAAGGGTTACCGAACGCTTTGCACAGCTGAATGGCAGCTGAACCGATTCCACTTGCTCCGGCGTGCAGGAGAACTTTCTCACCCGGTTTGAGCGCCGCCAGTTGAAACAAATTCAACCAGACGGTTGCGTACACTTCCGGCAACGCTGCCGCTTCCGCCAACGACATTTCGTCGGGAACCGGCAGCACGTGCCGTCCGTCGACAACCACCTCTTCAGCCATCCCGCCCCCGGCCAGCAAGGCGCAAACCCGATCGCCCACCTGCCAGGACGACCCCGCGCCGACCTCGCTGATCACCCCGGAACACTCAAGACCCAGCACCTGGCTGGCCCCCGGCGGTGGCGGATAGAGGCCTGCCTTCTGCAACAAATCGGCGCGATTGAGACCCGCTGCCGCCACACGAATGCGAACTTGCCCCACATCACATGCAGGACTGGGCTCTTCAACCCACTCCACTTGACCGTCAACGCCTTGCAATGCTTTCACAGTGCCTCCATAGTGAGTCTGGACTGAGCCCGAAGCTGTAGCGCCGGGCTTTTTGCATTATGCGACCGGCCCATGTGGAACCGGCGACTTCAAAGACGGCCTAATATGCGTTATCAATTGTCCCCGCGTCGAATCAACATGAAGCGTTTGTTCCCCAGCACCGCCCTCGCCCTAATCATCGGTATCGGCCTGTTGCCGATGTCGAGCAGTTCTTTCGCAGCCAATAGCTGGGACAAGCTCCAACCCGATCGTGACGAAGTCATCGCCAGTCTGAACGTCGTTGAGTTGCTCAAGCGCCACCACTACAGCAAGCCGCCGCTCGACGACGCGCGCTCGGTGATCATCTACGACAGCTACCTCAAGCTGCTGGATCCGTCGCGCAGCTACTTCATGGCCAGCGACATCGCCGAATTCGACAAGTGGAAGACGCAGTTCGACGACTTCCTCAAAAGCGGCGACCTCAACGCCGGGTTCACCATCTACAAGCGCTACCTGGACCGCGTCAAAGCGCGTCTGGACTTCGCCCTTGCCGAGTTGAACAAGGGCGTCGACAAGATCGACTTCAATACCAAGGAAACCTTGCTGATCGACCGCAAGGACGCTCCTTGGCTCAAATCCACCGCAGAACTCGACGACCTGTGGCGCAAACGCGTCAAGGATGAAGTGCTGCGGCAGAAGATCGCCGGCAAGGATTCCAAGCAGATCCAGGAAACCCTGACCAAGCGCTACAAGAACCAACTTGCGCGTCTGGACCAGACCCGCGCGGAAGATATCTTCCAGGCTTACATCAACACCTTCGCGATGTCCTACGACCCGCACACCAATTATCTGTCGCCGGATAACGCGGAAAACTTCGACATCAACATGAGCCTGTCCCTCGAGGGCATCGGCGCCGTGTTGCAGAGCGATAACGATCAAGTAAAAGTCGTACGCCTGGTACCGGCAGGCCCGGCCGACAAGACCAAGCTGGTTGCACCGGCCGACAAGATCATTGGCGTTGCCCAAGGCAACAAAGAGATGGTCGACGTGGTTGGCTGGCGTCTGGATGAAGTGGTCAAGCTGATCCGTGGTCCGAAAGGCACCGTGGTGCGCCTGGAAGTGATTCCGGCCAGCAATGCGCCGAACGACCAGACCAGCAAGATCGTGCCGATCACCCGTGAAGCGGTGAAGCTTGAAGATCAGGCCGTGAAAAAATCGGTGCTGAATCTGAAACAGGACGGCAAGGACTACAAACTCGGCGTCATCGAGATCCCGGCCTTCTACCTGGACTTCAAGGCCTTCCGTGCTGGCGATCCGGACTACAAGAGCACCACCCGCGACGTCAAGAAACTGCTGACCGAATTGCAGAAAGACAAAGTCGACGGCGTGGTCATCGACCTGCGCAACAATGGTGGCGGTTCCTTGCAGGAAGCCACCGAACTGACCAGCCTGTTCATCGACAAAGGCCCGACCGTACTCGTGCGTAATGCCGATGGCCGCGTCGATGTCCTGGAAGATGAAAACCCGGGCGCGTTCTACAAAGGCCCGATGGCGTTGCTGGTCAACCGCTTGTCCGCCTCGGCTTCGGAGATTTTCGCCGGCGCCATGCAGGACTACCACCGTGCCCTGATTATCGGTGGCCAGACCTTCGGTAAAGGCACCGTGCAGACCATTCAGCCGCTGAACCATGGCGAGCTGAAACTGACGCTGGCCAAGTTCTACCGGGTTTCCGGCCAGAGCACTCAGCATCAGGGCGTACTGCCGGATATCGATTACCCGTCGATCATCGACACCAAGGAAATCGGCGAAAGTGCCCTGCCGGAAGCCATGCCGTGGGACACCATCCGCGCGGCCATCAAGCCTGCGGTCGACCCGTTCAAACCGTACATCACCCAACTCAAGTCCGAGCATGACGTGCGTACGGCCAAGGACGCGGAGTTCGTGTTCATCCGCGACAAACTGGCCCTGGCTCAGAAGCTGATGAACGAAAAAACCGTCAGCCTCAATGAAACCGAACGTCGCGCCCAACACGCGGATATCGAAGCCAAGCAACTGGCCATGGAAAACATCCGTCGCAAGGCCAAGGGCGAAGAGCCGCTCAAAGAGCTGAAAAAAGAAGACGAAGACGCCATCGCGGCCGAGCCGGACAAGACCAAACCAGAAGACGACGCCTACCTGAGCGAGACCGGGCGCATTCTGTTGGACTACCTGAAACTCAACACCGCGGTAGCGAAACACTAAGGTGATGGCAATTTAATGCTGACGCTCCCCGGAGCGTCATCAAACAGTCATCATTCTGTCGTGAAATAGAGGGCTGGGAGCTTAGGTTCCCAGCCCTTTTTTATCGCCAGAGATCGCCATGACCACAACCGAGCAGCTGAGTGCCTTGAGTTCAATCCTGACTCAAAGCGGTTTACACAGCCTGTTCCAACCGATCATTTGCCTCTCTGAACGACGGATCCTCGGCTACGAAGCCCTCAGCCGCGGCCCTTCCAACAGCCCGCTGCACTCCCCTGTCGCCCTGTTCGCCGTTGCCCGCCAGGCTGGCCGCTTGAGTGAACTGGAAATCGCCTGCCGGCAGAGCGCTTGCCGACGTTTCAACGAACAGCAACTACCCGGCAAACTGTTCCTCAACGTCTCGCCAGAATCCCTGCTCGAAGCCGCGCACCAACCCGGCCGCACCCTGCAACTGCTGCAGGATTTCGGCATCCCGCCGAATCAGGTGGTAATCGAACTCACCGAACAGACCCCGACCGACGACTTCGAACTGCTGCAAACCGCCTTGCATCACTATCGGGCGATGGGTTTTTCCATTGCCCTGGACGACTTGGGTGCTGGCTATTCGAGTTTGCGTCTATGGTCCGAGCTGCGTCCGGACTATGTAAAGATTGATCGGCACTTTATCGACGGCATTCATCAGGATGCCCTCAAGCGTGAATTCGTCGGCTCGATTCTGCAAATCGCCAAAGCTTCTCGGGCGCAAGTGATCGCCGAAGGGATCGAGTTGCCGGAAGAGCTCGCCGTGTTGACCGAGATGGGTGTAGATCTGGTGCAGGGATATTTGCTCTGTCGGCCACAAGAGCACCCTCCCCGTGACGCTCGCACCCTGATGCCAAGGCACGACAATTCCATCGTGACGCTGAACGACGAAGGCAGCGACCTCAGCGCCCTGCTCAACGACCAACCCGCAGTGGCCCGCAACACCCCGACCGCCACAGTGCTCGAAGCCTTCCGCCGCCAGGCCAACCTGAATTCGCTGGCGGTGCTTGATGAGCATGACCAACCTTGCGGCATCGTCCATCGGCATTCACTCTCCGATGCCCTGCTCAAGCCGTTCGCCACCGACCTGTTCGCCCGCAAACCCATCAGCCGATTGATGAACGATGACTTCCTGGCCGTGGAGATGAGCCAGTCGCTGCAACAGGTCAGCCGTTTGATCACCAGCCGCGCCCGGCAACGCATCGAAGAAGACTTCATCATCACCCTCAACGGCAGCTACCTGGGCCTGGGTCGGGTAATCGACGTGCTCAAGCTGATTACCGAACTCAAGATCCAACAAGCCCGCTACGCCAACCCACTGACCTTGCTGCCGGGCAACGTGCCAATCCAGCAATGCCTCACGCGGCTGTTGCAACAGCAACGGGAATCAGTGATCTGCTACGTCGACATCGACAGCTTCAAACCCTTCAACGACATCTACGGCTACGGCCGTGGCGACGAAGTCCTGCTCTGCCTGGCGCAATGCCTGAACGACCGCGTCGACCCGTCCCGCGACTTCGTCGGCCATATCGGCGGCGACGACTTCCTGCTGGTACTCGGCCCGGAAGAGTGGCGCAAACGCTTGAACCAACTCCTCGACGACTTCCAGAGCCAGTGCCGCCGCTTCTACCGAAACGAACACCTCGAAGCCGGCTGCTTCATCGCCCCGAATCGCCAGGGTGTACGCCAGGAGTTTCCGTTGTTGTCACTCTCCATTGGTGTGGTGCATTTGCATCCACAGGCCTGTAGACAACTGGATGCCAGTCAGTTGGCGGAGATGGCTTCGCAGGCTAAACACCATGCGAAGAATGTGCAGGGGTATAGTGTGCATGTGATTGATAGCCTCACTGCCCCTGACCTTCATTCAACGCAGCTCATCGGCCAACGCTAATTTCCCGATCACCACAATCCCCCCGCGAAATGACTAGCTCAATCAGCCTAACTGTTTCGGCTTTACCCCGCCTTTGGGTCTTCGGTGTGATACTTCAATAAGCAACTTAACAAAACCTGCATAAACTGACGTTGATCCTCTACATCATCATCAAAATAGGTTGTAATTTTTGTGAATACAGCATCAAAGGTGTCACCAATCTCCAAGTAGTATTTCAGGGTGTCAATACACCACTCGCGCCCCTGAAAACTATAATAAAGAAACTCAGGTCTCATAAGAATATCGAACAATTCAGCAAGCTCTTCCTTGTCATTGACATTCTTAGAAACAATAATCTTTTCACGAGCATCGTTGTGAGTATTTTCTATATCAAATAGAAAAAGCAGACCACGTAGAACAAAATATTCAGGCTTACGTTTCATTCCATAAATTCCGTATAAGAGGTTATCGGCCGAGCGACACCATCAAGGATTACTATCGCATGTGTTTGCTGTCCGTAAACTACTCCCCCTCTTTTGTACCCCTCACCAACAACCTTACCCATATCCATCGGTCCCTTTGACGCCATTTGCCCATTTCGCCTGAAAATAAGCTGAGCACGATGTATGGCATTCAGCTGGTCTCGATAAGAAGAATGTGCAGGGGTTTAGCGTGCATTTGATTGATAGTTTGGCGGTGGCGGAGCCGCAAGGTGCGTGGTTGATGGGGCAGCGGTGATTGCCGGAAGCTATCCTCCCCAGAAATTTATCGACGACTCACCAGAAAGATCGATCTTCAAGGCCTGCTGTGAGAAGGTCTTCCTTCCAAACTTCTTGAGCGAATGTGTGCACATCCTGAAAAAACTCCCGAGGGTTCTCCAACTCATACCATTCGCCACGAGGCCAACTCGATGCTTCGTCCTCATCGATTTCGAACAAACGTTGAAAGTCGTAGCTTAGATCAGCCAACTTATTCGCTAATGACTCCACCAATACAAGCTTATGCCGGTAGGACAAGCACCCTAGATTCAAGCTGTATTTTTTAATCAGCTCCGCCCTGTCACTCTTATTATTCGGATCGTAAATCTCTAACTCCACGCCCCGAGTTTCTTCG
Source organism: Pseudomonas sp. GL-RE-29 (assembly GCF_019947275.1). NCBI lineage: Bacteria > Pseudomonadati > Pseudomonadota > Gammaproteobacteria > Pseudomonadales > Pseudomonadaceae > Pseudomonas > Pseudomonas sp. GL-RE-29. The sequence continues at coordinate 1,131 of NZ_JAGYGD010000014.1, read as the reverse complement.
CGATCATAAACATTGAACCCTCCAATAAACCACATGAGATCAGGTTCGAATTGCTCATTTACGAACGGGTCTAGCAACATCACTTTCTCTCCGTTGGAAAAGCTGTATAGGGACGCTTCGTATCATGTTTATCAAACTTTACTTCAAATCAATTCACCCATGCTGCAACGGAATGGCGCATACCGAAGCGAAGTCGCTGAGGATCCACGGCTCGCACTCGATCGACTCTCACATAGACAGATTTTCAGGTGAAGCTTTCTCTCTATTTGCCAGTGTCACCACCGCATTCCGTTTCGAAAACACTGTTGATTTTTTTTTGCGCTTGGACTAGTGCCCCTATTAGCAAAGGAATTGTGGTGGCTTCTGAAAAAAAAACTGGGTCATTCCAGTCATAGTCCCTTATGACTCTTATTTGAAACAGGCCATCAAGATCGAACGAGGGGTACCAACCGACATCTAGCAAAATCGATGAGGGGTACTTCACCTGCAGCATATCTTCTTTGAGATCACCGGCTTGAGTAGATAGATCCTCGCTTGCCAACAAAGACAGATCGTCGTGAGAAATTTCCCCGGTAATGAACGCCAGATCAATCATTTTTTGAGCTTCCTGAATTCACTTTCTGAAATTGGATGTCCGTGGATCGTTCGAGCACTCAACTCAATGCGTACCCAGCGACTCAGCTTTCCTTCACTTGCACCAATTTCTGATTCATATTCTTTGATTTTCCATGATTTACCATTAGTAACTGGTAGACCAGTGTTATAGGCATCACGCTCTAGGCTTTCAACGTCAGTACCTGATTTGTACTTCGCGGGGCCCGATTTTGTTGAGTTTATTGTTTGCTTCCAAGTCATGTTTTTTGATGGCATGTGCTTGTAACCGTGCGGAGTCCAATCTACTTGGCTCGGAAAAGGGACCTTTGGCTCTCCAGAATTAACTTTAGTCCCATCCACTCCATCCGGCACCGAACAACCCGGCTTATTGGCCCCCGGACAATTCCCGCTCAACCCCAACGGATCCACCCACCCCGTCGGGTTCGGCGTATACCGATAGGCATTCAACCCACCCGCCAACTTCACCGGATCCGGCGTCAGATAGCGCCCCGTATCCGGCTGGTAATACCGATGCCG
>NZ_JAGYGD010000013.1:0-149121 GCF_019947275.1 Pseudomonas sp. GL-RE-29 | reverse complement strand
AATGCGCAAATACCTGACAGGCTTGTGGGCGTGTATACGAACTGAAGAGGATTTCAACACGGCCAAGCTTTTCAGCGAAAAGCACCTGCTGAAAGCTTGACCGCGAACAGAGTATCTACAGGTTTTGCGCAAATCCTGTAGGAGCTGGCTTGCTAGCGATGGCGTCAGAAAGCACAACCATCAATTCAAGCCAGGCTATCCGGATCCCCGAAGAACATTTTGACTCGGCTCTAGGACGGTAGTTTTAGAGCTTTAAATTTAAGCTATGCCCCCAATTTTGCCCCCAGTCGCGGCGGGTGTGCGGGCGATCTCGATTGGCGATTGTTGACTTGAAGCGGGGTGGTCTTGGCTGGCTTTCAGTGTACCAAAACGGCAAGGGGGACGAAGATCCCGCAACGGGCTCAGAGTAAGCCAGCCAAGTTTGCCGAGGTACTTGCCTGGACAGAGCCGGTGCATCAGCGGAGCGGTAAGTGCTTATGATGAGGCGGGGGCTTGAGGTGTTTCTCGGCTCGATCAAGATCTGCTTGAGCCGCAACACACGGCTCACAGAGGAAATTCATCAAGTGGGGGCGAGGGAAGATTGCAAGTTCGAATCTCCACGCCTCCGCCACCAATTCTCATCAAAGCCCTGATTTTTCGGGGCTTTTTTGTTTGTGCGCCAGGCATGGCGCGTTGCGCGTAAGCGCAACCAGCTTGGCTGTGGTGGCCTCTCTGGTGACTTGGAGGTGAAAGTCCTCTACACACCCGGCAAGGGGAAGTGTTAGCCAGAGGCAAGGGTGTCGCGGGTGACTGCGAATCTGAAGGAAGCCCGAGGCAAACTGCTGGCCTGACGAACAGGAAGCGGATAGAGGCGGCGCAGCGGGGTATGAAGGCAAGCATCTTCAAAGCCCAATACTTGCACGTCGGTGTGAGCTGTTGCAGCAGCGCCTGTTGGATCAAGCGATCCACGACGCGGGGAATGCCCGGCTGTCTTGTCCCGCCCTTGGGTTTGGGGGTGTCGACGGCGCGTACACCTTGCGGGTGATATTCGCCGGCCAGCAATCGGCTCTTGAGAATCGGCCAATACTGTTTCACGTAGCGTGCCAATTGGTCGACCGTCATGCCATCGGCACCCGGTGCGCCCTTGTTGCTAACTACGCGTTGATACGCACGCTTTAGGTTGGCGGGTGCAAGCACCCGCCAACCTAAAGCGTGTCCGGCTCCGCGTTCGTCCACGTCACAGACGCCGTCGATGCTTGCGCCCTGTCAGCCGTCATCCTCGGATACCGTCCGGGACTTGGGGTAACAGTTTTCTCTGGGAGAATATTCTGCGCTTCAACATTCGACGAGACTCTGACGCCTACTGGTGGCATAACCTGTTCGGCCCTTGGTGACGGGGTTATTCGCCACTTACTACGGCTTCGGCTGACTTCTGCACGCTCATCCCGTCGCCTCTCGACGCTCGGTAGCACAATGGGAAACGTGCAGATCTCCCAGGGTAACTCGCGCGACCTTCCTGCTTATGCCTGTCGGCTCTACGTCACAGCGTTCTCTTCGATCCGCTGTTCTCGGACTACAACCTCGCGATCCTTTTTAATGAGGTCGATGCGGAAGCTCTTGAACAGGTAGAGCTGTCTGATCCGCCCCACCATGCATTGCTAGACGCGCGGATGCTTGCAGAGCTTTTCGAGGCACAGGCTTCTCGTTTTGTTCTGTCACCATAGAGGTACATCGCGACGTGGGTCGCTGAGCTTTGAACGGTGCCCTGCTGGTGATTTGAGTTCCACCATCGGTGGCGAAGCTACAAAACTGGATTATTTCAAATTATGGCTCAGCCATAATTATTACTGAGCCATAATTTTCACATCCAAAAGCTCCCTTTAATCGGAGCACCACTTCGGCATCAGAACAGGCGGAACCTGCCGCAGTTGCTGCAACGTCGAACCGCATAAGGTTGAGTCATGAATGACCCTCGTATCCTCAACATCAAGTCCGCGCACCACATTCAGAAGACCTCGCCAGCGAATGAACCGATGGAAGCCCATCTATCCGTATCCCGAACTCTCGGGCTTCTGGCGGCGGATATGGACGCGCATCCGGAGCTAATTCAGCCCGTAGATTCGCGTTTGGTCGATCGCATCAATGCGCTAGTCGGTCAGGCAGATGTTGACCTCAATTCACCGCTCTCAGCGGAAGACGAATAAATCAGGGCGGCGAACCTCGACTCACCTACACGGGGCTCCCTGAGTCTAAATTCAAATTGTGGTTTTTGGTGTATTGTTAGGTGACTAACTAGCTAGAGAACCACCATGTCCAAGCTCGCAGAATTCCGCCAACTCGAAAAGAATCTCGCCGAACAGCTCCAAGCTCTCGAAGCCTTGAAAGGCGATGCTGGCTTGAAAAAAGAAATCGAATTTGAGACCAAGCTGCGCGCTTTGCTTGCTGAGTACGGTTACAGCCTGAAAGACGTGATCAACCTGCTTGACCCGCATGTGGGCCGTCGCGCTCCAGCCGCCGAGTCCAAAGCCGGCAGCCGTAAGCCTCGTCTGGTGAAGGTCTACAAGAATCCGAACACCGGTGAGGTTGTCGAAACCAAGGGCGGCAATCACCGGACTCTGAAAGAGTGGAAGGCCGAATACGGCTCTGACACCGTTGAGTCTTGGCTGAGCAAGTGATTCTGGTTTGAGTACAAAAGGGCCCTGCCAATTGTGGGCGGATTACTTATTAGCAAGCACTCACCACAAATAAAAAAGCTTTCGGATTTCTCCGAAAGCTAGCTGCTGAATTCATAACGGAGGGTGACCAAACCAAGTGAACGTCCACACGCCCTGATCGCGGGTCGTTCAAGTTTATGCATTCAGGCAGAAACTTTTAACAGTGACGTCGCCACGCTACGGGTCGAGGTTGCTAAGAGCTAGATGCGTATTTCTCGTTGGTAAGTCATAGCCTTTTCCCGCCTGATAAAAGGTCACGCAACAGCTTTGACCATGTCTTCGATGACCTTTTTCGCGTCGCCGAACACCATCATGGTCTTGTCCAGGTAGAACAGCTCGTTGTCCAGACCGGCATAGCCGCTGGCCATCGAGCGCTTGTTGACGATGATGGTCTTGGCCTTGAACGCCTCGAGAATCGGCATGCCGGCAATCGGCGATTTCGGATCGTTCTTCGCCGCCGGGTTGACCACGTCGTTGGCGCCCAGCACCAGCACCACGTCGGCCTGGCCGAACTCTGAGTTGATGTCGTCCATCTCGAACACCTGGTCGTAAGGCACTTCGGCCTCGGCCAGCAACACGTTCATGTGCCCGGGCATGCGACCGGCGACCGGGTGGATCGCGTACTTCACGGTCACGCCGCGGTGGGTCAGCTTCTCGGTCAGTTCCTTCAGCGCATGCTGGGCCCGCGCGACCGCCAGGCCGTAGCCCGGCACGATGATCACGGTGTCGGCGTTGGTCAGCAGGAAGGTCGCGTCGTCGGCCGAACCGGATTTCACCGGACGGGCTTCTTTCGCACCCGCCGGGCCGGCCGCCTCCGCGGTGTTGCCGAAACCGCCGAGCAGCACGTTAAAGAAGGAGCGGTTCATCGCCTTACACATGATGTACGAGAGGATCGCACCGGACGAGCCCACCAGGGAGCCCGCAATGATCAGCATCGAGTTGTTCAGCGAGAAACCGATACCGGCCGCTGCCCAGCCGGAGTAGCTGTTGAGCATCGACACCACGACGGGCATGTCCGCGCCGCCGATCGGGATGATGATCAGCACGCCCAGCACGAAGGCCAGCGCCAGCATCAGTGCGAAGGCGCTGAGATTGCCGGTCAGCATGAAGCTCACGCCGAGTGACAGTGTCGCCAGGCCCAGCAGCAGGTTCAGCTTGTGCTGGCCACCGAACTGTACTGGTGCGCCCTGGAACAGGCGGAACTTGTACTTGCCGGAGAGCTTGCCGAAAGCGATAACCGAACCGGAGAAGGTGATTGCACCGATCGCCGCACCGAGGAACAGTTCCAGACGGTTACCGGCCGGGATCGCGTCACCGAGTTGCGCAACGATGCCCAGCGACTGGGGCTCGACCACGGCGGCCACGGCGATGAACACCGCGGCTAGGCCGATCATGCTGTGCATGAAGGCGACCAGTTCGGGCATCTTGGTCATTTCCACGCGTTTGGCCATGATCGAACCGGCAGTGCCGCCGATCAGCAGGCCGACGATTACGTAGACGATGCCGTCGTGGGCCAACTCGGCACCTAGTTTATAAATCAGGCCGACCGTGGTGAGGATCGCCAGGCCCATGCCGAGCATGCCGAACAGGTTGCCGCGACGCGACGTGGTGGGGTGCGAAAGGCCCTTGAGCGCCTGGATGAAGCAGACCGAGGCGATCAAATACAGGGAAGTAACCAGGTTCATGCTCATGCTTGCTGCACCTCAGCCTTGACTGCTTCGGCCTTGGCAGCCGGAGCCTTGGCCGCTTTCTTCTTGAACATTTCCAGCATGCGCCGGGTCACCAGGAAGCCACCAAACACGTTGACGGCGGCCAGGGCCACGGCCAGGGTGCCCATGGTCTTGCCCAGCGGGGTCACGGTGAGGGCGGCGGCGAGCATGGCGCCGACGATCACGATGGCCGAGATGGCGTTGGTCACGGCCATCAGCGGAGTGTGCAGAGCAGGTGTCACGTTCCAGACCACGTGGTAGCCGACATAGATGGCCAGCACGAAGATGATCAGGTTGTAGATACCGTGAGAGATCAGCATGTCTTCCATTGTTTTTATCCTCAGCCGTTCTTGCGCACGATCTGGCCGTCGCGGCACATCAGGCACGCGGCGACGATATCGTCTTCGAGGTTGATCACCAGCTGTCCTTCTTTATCGAACAGCAGCTTCATGAAGTCCAGCAGGTTGCGGGCGTACAGCGCCGAAGCATCGGCCGCCACGGCGCTGGCCAGGTTGGTCGGGCCAACGATGGTCACGCCGTTTTCGACGACCACCTGATCGGCCACGGTCAGCGGGCAGTTGCCGCCCTGGGCGGCCGCGAGGTCGATGACCACCGAGCCCGGTTTCATCTGGGCCACGGTTTCGGCACTCAGCAGGGTCGGCGCCTTGCGGCCGGGAATCAGCGCGGTGGTGATGACGATGTCCGCCTGTTTGGCGCGTTCGTGCACGGCCGCGGCCTGGCGCTGCATCCAGCTGGCCGGCATCGGGCGGGCATAACCGCCGACGCCGACGGCGCATTCACGTTCTTCGTCGGTCTCGTAAGGCACGTCGACGAACTTGGCGCCGAGGGATTCGATCTGCTCTTTCACCGCAGGGCGCACGTCGGACGCTTCGATCACCGCCCCCAGGCGTTTCGCGGTCGCGATGGCCTGCAAACCGGCCACGCCGGCACCGAGGATCAGCACGCGCGCCGCTTTCACGGTGCCCGCCGCGGTCATCAGCATCGGCATGAAGCGCGGATAGTGGTGCGCGGCCAGCAACACGGCTTTATAGCCGGCGATGTTGGCTTGCGAGGACAGCACGTCCAGGCTTTGGGCGCGGGAGGTGCGCGGCGCAGCCTCCAGGGCAAAGGCGGTAATGCCGCACTCGGCCAGCTTGGCGATGGTTTCGTTGCTGAACGGGTTGAGCATGCCCACCACTACGGTGCCGCTTTTAATCAGCGCCAGCTCGCTGTCGCTGGGCGCGACCACCTTCAAAATCAGCTCTGCAGCAAACGCGTCATTGGCGCTGCCAATGGTTGCGCCGGCCGCTGCATAGGCACTGTCGACAACGCTGGCATTGATGCCGGCGCCGCTTTGGACAGTGACCTTATGACCCTGGCTGATCAGCTTCTTGATGGTTTCCGGGGTTGCGGCAACCCGTGTTTCACCCATTTGTGTCTCGAGAGGAACGCTAATATGCACTTCCCACCTCCGTAATATTATTCTTGTAAAAGACGTTGCTACCTGCCTTTTAGGGAGGAGCCCATGACTGCAGACGGTCGACACCTATGATGGGGAGCGCTAAATCGCTGGCACTATTGGTCAGCGACTGAAAAGATATTGCATGCGTATGCAACAATCAACTCTTTTGCATGCTGCTTGAAGTGCCAGGAGTTTTTGGGTGAAAAGGGAAAAAGCGGGTGAAAGGGGAGGATAAAAGCCCCCGTGTAGTGAGCAGGGGCAAAATCCAGCGGAAGGAAGGGTGAAAATTACTGAGTCATCTGCCAGACGGTATTGCCATCGATTTCTCTTAGTCCTGCTTCAGGTAGACGCGCGCTACCTCGAATGATGAGCTGGCCGGCTAATACCTCTTGAATGGATGGAGTGGTATTGGCTTCGAGCTGGGCGCGAATAACATCAACTGTTCGTTGCACCAACTGGTCGATTGGCTGCAGGTAGGTAGTTAGCCCAATAATTGGCCATTTTGACATCTCGATGTTGTCAAACCCGACAATCGAAATGTCTTTCCCGGGTATCAGGCCGCATTCACGGGTGACTACATTCAACGCCGCAATAGCCATTAAATCGTTTGCACAGAAAATCGCGTCTGGGGGATTAGCGAGGGACATCAATCGACGGGTGGCCTCCATAGCCGTTTGAAAGCTGTAGTTGCCTACCTCACGCAAAGGCGCAGGAAATCCATGCTCTTGGAGTCTCTGCGAAAAACTGCGTTCTCGGTCACGGCTTGTGGAAGAGCCTTCGTGTCCTGCGATGAAGGCCAAGATTTTATGGTGTGTCGACACTAGGAAGTCGGCGATAAGAGCCCCGCCTTGAGCGTTGTCACTGGTCACGCTCGAGACTGTCTCGCTGTCATTTTTTCGGTTGAGGAGCACAACAGGGAGACCGGTTTGCTTGCATTCCTCAGCAAAGTGCGAGGAAAGAGTTGCGGATACCAGAATCAATGCTTCGACACGATGCCGCAGCACCTCTTCGAGGATTGGGTCTGAATCCTCATTGGTAACCATCGAGAAAAGCAGCACTCGATACTCCATGGACTCAAAAGCTTTGGAGAGCGCTTCGAGCACCTCGGAGTAGAAAGGATTGGCCATGCTTGGGATGACTACACCGATGAGGTTTGATCGGCGGGTAATTAATGAGCGTGCGACGAAATTTGGACGATATCCGAGCTCTGCTGCTGCAGCCTCGACTTTTTCCCTGGTTTTGGGGGCCACACTCGCGCCCTTGGTGTAGGTACGCGATACCGCAGACTGAGAGACCCCAGCGAGCCTAGCTACGTCGTGGGCCGTGACGGGGCGGCGAATAGATTCAGCCATGGACGGTTAACCCTGAACGAAAAGAAAAATTGCATCCTACGCATCTACCCCTTTTCAAACCACTGAAGAGTCTTCTATGATGGCTCTGCATACGTATGCACTCATCCGAAAAAAACAATCCCAGGAGACTGCAAATGGCTAAGTGGCTGAAGAAAGGCGCTGAAGCGGAAGTCGTAAAATCTGCCGACCGTCAGGTTCGCGACACTGTTGAAACAATCCTTGCCGATATCGAAGCGCGGGGAGATGCCGCGATCCGCGACCTCGCCGTTAAATTCGATAAAATGGAACGTGACAGCTATCGACTTACTGCTGCCGAGATCGACGCCTGCTACTCGCAACTGACCAAGCGCGACATTGCCGATATTGAGTTCGCTCAAACCCAGGTGCGTAATTTCGCGCAACATCAACGCAACAGCATTCAAGATATCGAAGTTGAAACCTTGCCGGGCGTTATCCTCGGCCACAAAAACCTGCCAATGAATGCCGCAGGCTGCTACGTTCCAGGTGGTAAATATCCACTGCTGGCGTCAGCCCATATGTCGGTCATTACTGCGAAGGTCGCAGGTGTGCCGCGTATCATCACCTGTGCTCCTCCTTTCAACGGTAAGCCTGCACACGCGATTGTCGCTGCCCAGCATATGGCTGGCGCTGACGAAATTTATTGCCTCGGTGGTATCCAGGCTATCGGCGCAATGGCCATTGGTACCAAAACTATCGCTCCTGTAGACATCTTGGTCGGCCCAGGCAACGCTTTCGTAGCCGAAGCCAAACGCCAGCTGTTTGGTCGTGTGGGTATCGATCTGTTCGCAGGCCCAACCGAAACTCTGGTTATTGCTGATGACAGCGTCGACGGCGAAATCTGTGCTACCGACCTGCTCGGCCAGGCCGAACATGGCCCTGACTCCCCAGCAATTCTACTGACCACTTCCGAGAAGCTGGCCCGCGATACCATGGCTCAAATCGAGCGCCTGCTGCAGATCCTTCCTACCGCCGGTGTTGCTCGCCAAGCTTGGGAAAGTTTTGGCGAAGTAATCGTGGCTGATAGCGACGAAGAAATGTTGTCGATTGCCAACGATTTGGCATTTGAGCACGTTCAGGTGATGACTAAGGATCCAGACTGGTTCCTCGCCAATATGCGTAACTACGGTGCTTTGTTCCTGGGCCCACGCACTAACGTAGCGTTCGGTGACAAGGCAATTGGTACTAACCACACTCTGCCAACCAAAAAAGCTGCCCGTTACACCGGTGGTCTGTGGGTCGGTAAGTTCCTGAAAACCTGCACCTATCAGAAAGTGATGACTGACGAAGCTTCTGCTTTGGTTGGTTCGTACTGCTCGCGTCTTTGTGCGCTGGAAGGTTTTGCAGGGCACGGTGAGCAAGCAAACATCCGCGTGCGTCGCTATGGTCATAAGGATGTCCCATACGCAGGGATCGCTGAATAAAGAGTGATAGTAGCGGGCTAGGGTCACTTCAAGTGGCCCGATAATAACAACAATCATTTGCCGCGCCGCCACTTGTAACTTGAGTGCGAGCGCGGCAGGGCTTCGTGGATCCTCATATGAGTGTAATTATTGCGTTGCTTGCGTTATGCGGCCTAATGTTTGTCGCCTACCGTGGATACAGTGTGATTATTTTCGCACCAATAGCTGCTCTTGCTGCTGTTCTTTTAACAGAACCAAGCGCTGTGGCTCCGGTGTTTACTGATATTTTCATGGAGAAGATGGTTGGGTTTGTAAAACTCTACTTTCCTGTTTTCTTGCTCGGCGCAGTATTCGGTAAGCTTATCGAAATGTCGGGCTTCTCTCGTTCAATTGTCCAAGCGTTCATCAGGCTATTGGGCAAAGAGAGAGCTATTCCCGTCATCGTGATGGTTTGTGGTCTGTTGACCTATGGTGGTGTATCGCTCTTCGTCGTAGTCTTTGCGGTTTATCCTTTTGCCGCAGAAATGTTCCGGCAAAGTGATATCCCAAAGCGGTTAATGCCAGCCACCATCGCGCTGGGCGCATTTACGTTCACGATGGATGCAATGCCCGGTTCTCCACAAATTCTCAACATTATCCCAACGACTTTCTTCGGCACTACCTCTTGGGCGGCGCCATGGTTAGGGTTGGCGACATCTGTGTTCGTACTCAGTTGTGGATTCATTTATCTTGAGTACTATCGTCGCAAGGCTCTTAGAACGGGCGAAGGCTACGGAACAGATCTTCGCAACGAGCCAGAAACGCCGGAAGATATCCCGCTGCCTCACCCTCTCATCGCGATACTTCCTTTAGTGTTGGTCGGTGTCATGAACCTGGCTTTCACCTACTGGATCCCTCACTGGTACGGCTCTGTCTACGACATCACACTTCCAGGATTGAAAGCGCCTGTCCAAACTCAGGTTTCGAAGATGATCGCGATCTGGGCGGTTCAAGCTGCCTTGCTTGTAGGCATCATCACAGTGTTGATTTTTGCTTTCAAAGCTGTGGTCGCTAAGTTGGCTGAGGGCAGTCGCGCGGCGGTGGGTGGAGCTATGTTGGCAACGCTCAATACCGCGTCGGAGTATGGTTTTGGCGCAGTGATTGCCATCCTGCCAGGTTTCCTCTCCGTCGCTAGTTCGTTGAAAGCGATACCTAATCCTCTGCTAAACCAAGCCCTCACGATAAACATTCTTGCAGGTATCACTGGATCAGCGTCCGGTGGATTGAGTATCGCGTTGGGAGCGATGGCCGAAACCTTTGTGGCGGCTGCCAACGCTGCGCATATTCCCCTAGAAGTATTGCATCGCGTGGCGTCGATGGCCGCTGGCGGGATGGACACGCTTCCTCATAACGGGGCCGTAATCACGCTCCTGGCTGTCACAGGATTAACGCACCGTGAAGCATACAAATTCATATTTGGTATCACGATTTTCAAGACATTGAGTTCTTTCTTTGCGATAGCAGTCTTTTACACGTTTGGCATCGTGTAAGTACGACAGAAAGGATCGCCATCAGCTGCATTTTCGGCTCGTAGTATGCAAGCCTCTACGGCCAGGTTTGCCCAGTGGGTGTGAGGTTTTGAATGATGACAATGAATGATGTTTTCAAAAGCCGTTCAGTGCTCTCGTTTGCTGCTTTCAGACCTTCTGTGGCCTGTAAAATACGTGAGGAGAAGACCGTGATAAGCGAATCCGAAACCCTAGGAATGCCATCCTTTCGCTTGGATGGAAAAGTCGCTCTGATCACTGGAGCCGGTGGCGGAATTGGCGCTGGCGTTGCGCTAGCGTTTAGTGCTGCAGGGGCAGATCTGATTTTAGTAGCAAGAACGCAGAGTAACCTTGATGAAGTGGCAAATTCCATCCGCAATCGGAGTGGCAACGTCAAGACGATTGTTTGCGACGTCACTGATAGCGCTGCCATTAGATCGGTTATTCGCAGCATTCCGGTACTGGATATTCTGGTGAACAACGCAGGGACTAACTATCCCGAACCAATCCTGGAAGTGAGTGACGAGCATTTAGATGCGATGCTCAATCTCAACGTGAAGGCGTGCTTTGTCACGGCGCAAGCAGCGGTTGAGAAGATGTTGGCAAACACTGGAAAGGACACTGGTGTCATCATCAATGTCTCATCACAGATGGGGCACGTGGGCTCACCGAACCGTACTGTTTACTGCATGACCAAGCATGCGATTGAAGGGCTGACAAAAGCCATGGCCGTCGAGTTAGCTGACCGAGGCATACGTGTGAACACCCTTTGCCCGACATTTGTGGATACGCCGATGGTTCGCAAAATCGTAGATACGCCGGAGAAGGAGGCTTTTCTGGTGTCGAAAATTCCAATGGGGCATATGGCAAAAATGGAAGACGTTGTGGGGGCCGCCCTTTACCTCGCAGGGCCATCAGCACGGATGGTTACCGGGACGTCGCTTAAAGTCGATGGGGGATGGACTGCTCAGTAGTTTTCCAGCCGACCCTCGCCAGAGGGTCGGCTATCTGGTCTGTTGACCAGCAGTTGCTTGGATATAGGCGAATGCCCCGATTAGCCTACCATCTCGTATCACGGCGCTATCCATCGCGGTAGGGCCTATCCACGACACTCCCTCCGAACTATCGTTTTATGCGGTAAATCGTCTTTTGTAGATACATTGCCTACCAGTAAAAATAAGTACGAAATATGTTGATGCCGAAGGCGCCGCCGCCTTCGGCATTCTTGGTTGATTAACGCAAGTCTGATTTACGACGTTGAGCGCTGAATGCCATCAGCGCTCGATCACGCCATCCACGCCGAGACTCAAGCTCATTGTGACCGAGATACCGGCGACGCTGGCCTTCCACTTCTTTGATTAACTCTAGACTCCAGTCATCCTGATGCGAGCGTGAATCGGCAATGCTGCGATACAGCGGGCCCAAGCGTTGGGCGTAGTCCGCGACGCCGCCCACGGCATTCAAATCGATAGTTTCGAAGGGGCCCATGAACGACCAGCGCCACCCCAAGCCGTCACGTATTGTCTTATCGATGTCTTCACATGTGGCGACACCATCTTCCACAAGCGCCCAGGCCTCACGTAGCAGTACAGCTTGGAGACGATTCAGAACGAATCCTTCAACTTCTTTGTGCACATGAACAACGCTTTGACCCACTGCTTCCATAAGAGCTGTAGTGAACTGGGTGACTGATGGGGAGGTGTCTGGCGATGGTACAACTTCGACCACCGGTACAAGGTAAGGTGGGTTCACCGGATGAGCAATGATGACCCTGGAGGAGATATTCAAACCTGAAGCGAAGGCGGAGGCTGGAATCCCTGAACTGGAACTGCCGATAATCAAATCAGGCCCGGCGACGTCCTCAAGCGCAAGCATTAGCTCCCGCTTTACATCAGTGCGCTCAAGTATGGATTCTTGAACATAAGCTGCTCCGTCTACCGCTTCTGCAAGCGTGTCGCAAACTGTCAGACGGGCGAGTATTGCGTCTGCGGATTCAGCCAATAATCCGAACTCAGTTAGGTCAGCAATTTGCTTTTCGATCAGCGGTATCGACGCTTGGGAAATGGCAGGATTGGCATCATAGATTCGAACAGAGAGCCCTGCTCGAGCAAAGACTAATGCCCATCCGGCACCCACAAGGCCCGCTCCTACAATCGCAATAGGCCGGCCTTTGGTCAGGGATTCAAGTTCACGCATTGTTAGTCACCTTCGACATTTGTTGTTGGCCAAGGCAAATCTCCGTGATACGAAGACCTTGGGTGGTTATCCGTGAGGGGAAAACGTCCTTTAGACGCTCCTCATGAATCGGAATAAGACGTTTGGGTTCGTAATCGACGACCTTGAGCATTTCCTCCGTCACCAGCACCAGATTGGTTTGACTGCCGACAGCGAGTCCAACGGGGGTTGTGTGCAAAGTCCCGCTCAGTTCGCCATCGACCACTTCAGGCTCGGAAAGGAAGTTGTCATAGCTGTAAACAAGATCTCCCGCGAGCACCCATCCGTTCTGCGACTCTCTGGCGAGGTCGTTGCGCACATGCACCCACATTGATGCGTAGGTGTGGCTGTCATAGGCTACGTGGAGGTCAATACCAGGGAGGAGATCAGCCAAAGGGCCGTCAATGCATCTCAGGCGACCATCTTTAGCGAGGTTCACCGCACGTAGGACATCCGATGGATCGGTCGCGATCATCATCCACTGCTGACTCTTCGGCAAAGACATCACCCAGATCCATTTTGCGAGTTCTTTTTCTTGGATATAAAAGGTCGCGTTCGGGAAAGCGTCGGTATTACCTAGGTGGTCAAAGTGAGCATGCGTAAGGATGATGGTGTCGACTTCTTCGGGAGTGATGCCACAGTTGGACAACACATCTGCAGGTGAATGCCAGTTTTGAACCCCGAATTTTTTCTCAAGATATCCGCCGTAATCTTTGTTGTTGTAGCCAACGTCGACCATGATTGTGCGACCGTTGCCTTTGATTACGACGTAGCAGTAAGGAAGTTTGCGAACACCTTGGTTGTGAGCTCCAAACACAATGCCACTTACCGCGTAGTCCATCACATAGCTGTATTCGAGTACCCAAATTGAGTAAGCGTTGCCAGACATAGGTCACCTTTTGTTGTTATTGGCAGGAGTTAATCGAGCTGCAATTTGTCAGATTCTGAAAGGGGTGTGCAGCACGCGCAGCCCTGCCCAAAATCGATTGTTTGTAAGCGCACCACGGGATCAGCAGCGCATCGAAGAATTGAGCACGCACCCTCAAGTCCATCAACCATTCTTGGTATTTCAATCCTGAGCCGTTCCGGCGATGCCACCGAACGACGGAGTGAGCGAGCAATGTCATCAACACGCTCTGCTGCGCGAGACAAATGGGCGAAATGCTTGGCTGCAATTGCAGGGGGACGGATCTTGGAAAGAGCACAGCGGCAGTCTTCAATTTGATCAAGCGGTGTCGCCGCGAGGCTGTAATAGGCTTCGAAGCAGCTTCTCGCTTGTCCCAGGATCAGTAAGCCTGCTAGCTGCCCGATGATCCCGTTGATTTGGTCGTAATAGGTTCGGATCTGCGAGGAGTAGAACACCCACTCATCAGTGCGCATGCCGACGCCTACTTCATCGGGCGGCGTCGGCTCGACATCGTCGAATGCTTGCTCTGTAATTCCAAAGCGGGTCGAAGTCAGTAGTAACGTCATCTTTGTTCTCCCACTAAGCCTGAACCCGAGGGTTCAGGCTCAAGTACGGCTATTTAGCGTCGAACGACTCTATTTTGGTCAGCTGGTATAAATTGGAGGGCGCATCACATTTGGCGCAGTTGATTCCTGGTTCGTTCGCAGCTGCTCGAGCCGCGTCTTCAGGTAACGGTTGAATACTGGCGCCGGGGGTTGGAATTCCATCGGTTGCTGACTGGAGCGAAATCTCAGGAAGCAGCACTTGGTTGAAGACTTCGGTGACGAACGAGTCCGGCACTTTTCCTTCGGCGAGTGCGTTGCAGTCTGAGGTGACTTTGTCACCTTTGCAGACGACGACCTTATCTGCAGGAACCCATGGCAAGGCGTATTCGATGTTGTGAACCTTCATCTCCCGCTTGCCTTGCAACTGCTCCATCAGCATTTTGAACGCCAACCCCGCAGCAGCTGGAGGCGAGCCAGAGGACACACCGCTCAGGCCTTTGGCTTTGTACTCAGGATTTGCAAGTCCGAGCCGAAAACCATTGGAGTTTTCGCCAGTCATTGGCACAAGCTTGTGGTTCGCCGCGATCAACGCCTTCAACGCGCCATTCTCGCCAGCCTGGGCCCAGATGCCATCAACATCGGGGTGTGCAGCCAAGGCCTTAGCTGTCTCCTGTTGGGTGGTTCGATCATCCCAATAGCCATAGTATTCGGCGACAACCTGAATGCCGGGATAGGCCTTGAAGACCTTCATGGCGCCGTCATAGTGGCGTTTGTCTACCGAGTTACCTGGAACTCCGCGACTCAGGAAGATCTTCCCTTTTCCATGGAGTTCATTCACCAACGCTTGAGCCGTGTTCTCACCAAAACCAGCAGTGATGTAGCTGACGTTATAGGCGCAGGGTTCGGTAACAGTCGAGTCGTACATGTAGAACAGCACGCCTTTCTCACACCCTCTTTTGATGGTGCGATTTAACGCGGTAGGCGACACAGGGAAGCTGACAACACCATCAGCGCCGGCAGCGATCATGCTTTCGTATGCCGATATTTGCGCCTGCACGTCAGTGCCCGAGATAACTTCCCGAAGCTCTACCATCTTGTCGTATGGAGGCGTTTTAGCCAGGGCCTTGACTAGGTTTGCCGCTTCCGATTGCCACGCGTTGCCGCTGTAACTCAGGCTTAAGTAGATCACGTAGTGATCTTTTGGAGTCGCGCTTACTGCACTCGGAAATGCGCACAGCGCCAGAGGTGCTACTACACACGCAAGCAGTGCCATCATTTTTTTATGCAACCGGGAGGCTTTGAACTCAAATGCTCTATTCATTTTTTATGCGCCTTTTGTTGTTGTAAGTAGCTATGAATTTCAATCGAAAACGCGAGTTAGCTTTTGTTTTTGCGACGTTTCAACGAGCGTAAGTAGTCCATCGCTCCCTCATGCTGAAGCAGAATGGCGAAGAGGATGATTGCCCCAGAGATGACGGTTCTCCACCCTTGGGAGAAACCCAGACTCGAGATGATCATGTCCAATATGGTAAGTAGCAGTGCGCCTGCGAGCGTGCCGATGAAACTACCTCGACCTCCGCTGATGGATGATCCACCGATCACAACGGCGGCTACCGATGGCAGTAAGTAGGGCTCACCCATCCGCAGCGTTGCACCATTCGAATAGCCCACCAGAAGCATTCCGGTGATCCCCGCAAGTAGTGCGCAGAGACCGTAGGTCATGATGGTCAGTTTGACTGTATGGAGACCTGCAAATTTAGCGGCCATTGGGTTCGACCCTAACGCATAAAGCCGAGTACCAAAGCGAGTACGTGACTGCACAGAGAATGCAATGATCGCCCCTACCACTGTGAAGATTACGATCACCGGAATGCCAAGTGCACGGGCACTCATCAGCCAGGTTAACGCCTTGGGCGAAACACCATTAGGTGAGCCGCCAGTAGCCCCCAAGCAGAGGCTGTAGATGATGATGCCCATCGCTAGGGTCATGATGAACGCAGGGATTTTGAAGACGGCAACGCCGAGCCCATTTATTGCGCCGACCGCAGCGCATACAGCGAGAACTTCAACGCCTTTCCATAATCCGCCGTCTGCTCCGACCCAGACAGCGGTCAGAATTCCTCCTAACGTGATTACTGATGGAATAGAGAGATCTAATCCGCCAATCAGTACTACGAGCCCTTGTCCGAAAGCGACCACCACCAAGAAGGAGCAAAGGATAAGAATGGTCTCCAGCTGTTGGAATCCACCAGCGTTTGGATTGATCCATTTCGCAGCGAAGAGCGCCAGCACACAGAGCAGGAAGACGCCGGCAATGTTTAAGGTCTCCCGCGAAATGCGTGAAGATTTGCGAGTGTCTGTAGTGACTTCATTCACGGGTAAGGCCTGCACATTCTTGGTTGAGTTAATCCGAGCACTGGTCATCTCAAACCCTCCTGGCGCCAAACCATTCGGTAGCATTCATGAGCCCTACGGCAATGATCATGACGATGCCTTGCAGTAGACCGATGTAAAAAGACTGAACGCCAATAGAAAACAGAAGCTTCTGCAGAAGCATGAGACTGGCGGCGCCAATGATGCTGCCGGTGAGTCCACCTTTCCCTCCGCGAAATGACGTCCCGCCAAGTGCTATTGCGGCGAAGGTGAGAAGGAGAAGAGAATTACCCGCAGTAGGGTTACCGGTAGCGGTTTGCGCAGAAAGCATGTAGCCACTAAGCCCATACAGCGCCCCCGCGATGACGAACGCAACGCAGCGGGTTCGCTGTACCTTAATGCCTGAAAGAGAGGCTGCATGTTCGTCTTGACCAACCGCATACAAGGAAATACCGAAATCCGTTTTGCGGACAACGGCCCATAACGCGATGACCACTAGAAGCACCAGGCCAGATACTGGGATTCCAGCAACCGTGTCCGTTAATGTCTCACTCAGCCAGTCAGCAACGTATCCGCCAGGAGCGTCGAGAATTACCAGAGCAAGTCCACCTGTCATGATCATTGTCGCCAAAGTGACGGCGATGGATTGAAAACCTCCGTAGGCGACCAAGACACCATTGAGTAGTCCAACTAAACCGCCGATGGTTAATGCGATGCAGAGACTTGCTGCTGCCCCTGAGGCACCATCTAGTGGGTAGCTAGCAAGAATCACGTTGACCAAAGAAATGACGCCGGCAACTGAAAGGTCGAAACCTCGCAGCAAAATAATGAGTGTTCCGCCGGCGGCGGCAATGGCCAAAGGAGAGGCGTTGTTTACGAGATCATTGAATGCGGAAACACTCAATGCGCTGCGCTCTACGCTTGCATATGTCAGGAACAGCAATGCGTAGAGCAATGCTGCCGTGCCAGCGCCACTCTTGGTTATTGATGTAAAGGAGAGGGCGGACTTCTTCATGCTGCCTCCCCCGCCGTATGCCGGTGGTGCCCAGTCGCAGCAGCAACCAGGTTCCTTTCTTCAATCGACTGACCTTCGAGCTCAGCGGCTATCCGACCCTCGTAGATTACCAAGCAGCGTTCGCTCAACCGGACAAGTTCGGCAAGCTCAGAGGAGTAGAGCAGGACGCTGCCACCCTTGCGAGCGAAGTCCTCAATGGCGAGATACAGAGCTTGTTTGGTACCTACATCGACGCCACGAGTTGGATCGAAGAGTAGAAGGGTGTTAGCACCAGTGAGCAATACTCGGCCAAGGAGAGCCTTTTGTTGATTTCCTCCGGAAAGATCTTTGATTTGAAAATCTAGATATCGGTCTTGCAGATCAACCTGGCCAGCTACTTCCTTAGCGAGCTTCCTTTCGTTTTTGCGGTTCGTAAGCCCGAAAAGTCCTATTCGATTCAATGCCGAAATCGCCATGTTCGAGCGCACAGCCAAATCACCAAAAATCCCTTGGGTTTTACGCTCCTCGGGTAGAAGAGCGACTTGGATTCCAGCGGCAAGGGCTGCTGAAGGTGAATTGATAGTGACCTTTTTTCCTTCTACCTCGATGCTTCCGGTTCGTTTGGGAATCAGGCCATAAAGAGCATGGAACAGATCACATTGCCCCTGGCCATCCAATCCCGCCAATCCCACGATCTGACCTGGGTAAAGACTCAGGCTTAGATCTTTTACAATCCCCGCATTTAGCCCATCGACTCGAAGCCGAGGCGTGGGAGAGGCATTGTTTTGCGTGCTCAACGGTGACTGCTTCGGCGTCACGGCCATTCGCTGGCCGACCATCATTTCGAATATTTGTGAGTCATCGGTGTTACCAAGATCGGTTGTTCCGATACTGCAACCGCTTCGAAGAACAGTCGCACGACCACAGAGTTGGCGAATCTCGTTCAAACGATGAGAGATGTACAAGACGGCTGTGCCCTTAGCTGTCTCCTTGCGAATAAGATCAAACAGCCAATCTGTCGAGGGTAGTACTGCCGTCGGCTCATCCAGGATCAGCAATGAAGGTGAATGGCTTAGCGCGCGAACAATCTCAAGTCGTTGCCGATCAGCAAGTGAAAGCTCACTTACCGATGTCATTGGATCTAGTTCAGAGAGGCCAAACTTGAATAGTGTTGCTGCTGCGGCTGCACAGTTTTCTGTTCTGGAATTTAGTCCCGACCAACCTTTAGTGAGTTTCGGTAATGCCAGGTTCTCTGCAACCGACAAATTGGAGAGCAAACTCAGCTCTTGGAAAGCTGTTGTTACGCCTACTGCACGGGCTTGTAGAATCGTTCGGGGGGAATAGGGCTGTCCGGCAAACTGCATCGAACCTTCGTTGGGGGACACGACGCCAGTCAGTATTTTGACCAGTGTCGACTTTCCGGCTCCGTTCTCACCAAGCAGCGCATGCACTTCCCCGGGGAGGATATCGAATCTGACTCCGCCGAGCGCATTGGTCGGCCCGTAGGATTTGCGCAGGCCGTCCACCTGCAGGATCGGTTTTTTTGGGTGTGCGGACGCATGCATCTTCATCACCTGCTTTTATTTTTATTTTTCTTCCTGGCAAGTGCTCGTCGGTAAACAAACCGTGCGGCCTGGCCGTTTTTGGCTGCGCTCAATACCTATAATTGGCGATATTGCATACGCATGCAATGAAGTCTATGACCAAGCTCTTCAGATCGTCAAGAGAAATTGGGGGGAGGAGGTCTTAGCCGGCGAACGTGCTTTTCGTGGGGAACGGAGGGTATTCTGAGATGGGTAGCAGACCTCCACAGAGCTCAAATTTCCTGCTCATTGATTCGCTAAACCGGGATGTTCAGGTGCACTTCACCCGTTGTGAGGATCCCACCATGCGCAACTACAACCTGGAATACCCGTTCAGCGGTGGGCCCCGCACCCATATATTCGACCCAAAGCAGTTCACAGCTGCCCCTTCATGAGTTGGCGATGCACCTGCGGCAGCTGCATTTTGGGGACGGAGAGAACACTCTGATCATGCTCACTGCAGACGCCACATCAGTGGAGGTTTTAAAGCAGCTGATCTAGTAGGATTGACGCAGATCAAGGTTGTCTATCATTCCTGTCGATGCGAGGTGGTCGATCATCAACGTCCACCTTGGCAGATTTGAATAACCTTTTGGCCGATAGCTGTCTGTCATGAGTAAGTCATTCGGGAGTCATGAGCACCGCTCGCGTCATGTTGATGAACGCTTCGTTCTTGCTGATTGTGTCCAAAGCACCACGAACGTTGCCTGCGACCTCAGCTGAACCGTGCTGCTCCACCCAGAGGGTGAACTCCATAATCGCGGCTTCAAGGGCTAGCTGGTTCTGATTGATTTTGTAGAGTAGGGAAGGGAGTAGGTCTGCATTCGACATCGTGATTCCTCCGTGGAAGAGGACAGCGTAGCAGTGAGGATGTTTTAGAGTGCTTTTCTCGAACCCTGAAATGACTTCAGCCTGCACCTGTGGCCGGCCATGTTCCTCATCGGAAACCGATGTTGATCCCTTGCTATGGTGGCCAACAGCCGCTATTAGTGAAGGGGTGATTGGTGAGGATATGAAGATGATTTTGAGGTTCGTTGTTGTCCCCGCAATCCCAACAGAAACGGGATCTATGTAGTGGTCTAATGAAACCGGACACCCATTTAGGCGAGAATGCTCGCCACAGAGAGGTGTCTGATGACAAAGCAACGCCGTACCTTTACCCCTGAGTTCAAGCGCGAGGCTGCGTGCCTGGTGCTCGACCAAGGCTACAGTCATACCGAAGCAGCCCGTTCGCTCGGGCTAGTTGAGTCGGCCTTGCGTCGTTGGGTGAACCAGCTCCAGCAGGAGCGTGGCGGCGTCACACCGACCAGCAAAGCCCTGACGCCTGAACAGCAAAAAATCCAGGAACTCGAAGCTCGTATCAATCGGCTCGAACGGGAAAAATCGATCTTAAAAAAGGCCACCGCGCTCTTGATGGCCGAGGAACACGAGCGTTCGCGTTAATCGATCAACTTCGGGCTCAAGAGCCGATTGATCTGTTGTGCTCGGTATTTGAAGTAACCCGATCTTGCTACTACGCGTACTGCCGGAAACGTCGCTATCCGAATGCCGAACGGGTGGTTTTGCGCAGCCGCGTGAACGAGCTGTTTACGCAAAGCCGAAGCGCTGCGGGCAGCCGGAGCATCATGCTGATGATGAAAGAGGATGGCATGCAGATCGGGCGATTCAAGGTACGTAGGTTGATGCGCGAGATGCACTTGATCAGCAAACAGCCGGGCTCCCATGCCTACAAAAAGGCCACCGTGGAGCGGCCTGATATCCCGAACGTGCTTGATCGAGAGTTCAACGTTACATCCCCGAACAAGGTCTGGTGCGGTGACATTACGTACGTCTGGGCTGAAGGCCGATGGCACTATCTGGCGGCTGTCATCGACCTTTGTGCCCGTCGTGTTGTGGGTTGGGCGTTCTCATCCAAGCCCGACGCCGACCTGGTAATCAAGGCATTGGACATGGCTTACGAGCAGCGTGGCAGGCCGCAAAACGTATTGTTTCACAGCGACCAAGGCAGCCAATATGGAAGCCGAAGTTTCCGCCAAAGACTATGGCGATACCGCTTCACACAGAGCATGAGTCGGCGCGGCAACTGCCATGACAATGCGCCCATGGAACGGTTATTTCGCAGCTTAAAAAGTGAATGGATACCGACGGTGGGCTACATGAGCGCTGCGCTAGCGCAACAGGATATCGGCCGGTTCCTGATGGAGCGATACAACTGGCGGAGACCGCATCAGTTCAACGAAGGGCTAGCGCCTGCGGTCGCTGAGGAAAAACTCAATTCAGTGTCCGGGATCAGTTGACCACTACACTATGCGCAGCGGAGCGCGCTTCTACTGCGAAACCGCTCCGATAGGTTTCAACATCTACGACAATGAAGAAAAGCTGCGTCTGAAGTCTGTCTATCAGACACGTGCTGAAGCTGAGGGTGCTTGCCTGGAACTTAACCAGGAGCAGCTGCAAAGCATGGTCTCAGGGCGTGAATCCATGTCTTCCCTTTAGCTCTCCCACAAAGAAAGCTCTGTGATCTCCTGGCTCAAAACTAACAGCCAGGTCAGAGCGAGGCTGCAGATGCAGCACGGTTTTTATCCGCTGATTTAGGGCCTGCAGCGTTCAGCGCTGAGCACACGGTCTCAGCCTCTGTCCTAACCTCGAACACACCATTTTTGCTGGCTGAGCCTCCCTCTACAAGATCAACGACCCTGTATCGCGTGCTGCCATCGTCCAGTGTGGTGGTCTCAATCACTCTAAATCTTGCTTGCATGGTTGCTTTCCGTGCATGAGATTGGTGACCTAGAAGTACCGGCAAAACGAGACGATTTCAAGAACGGGGCGGGTTTTAGCTGAGACAATTTATGACAGTGCAATGCGCTCGCCTTTGCGGGGAGGGCGGCTCAGCAGTAGGTGGTGTGTCGATGCATTTTTCTTAAAGTCGCTGCTTTGGGCCGACGGGCCCGGCTGAGCCAGTTGAATGACTTTGAAGGCACTGACTAGCGACGGTAATGTGGTGCTGTTATCGTTCAAACTGTCCCAACCTTATGAGCCAGTGCTCGTTCAGTATCCAGTCAAATAGACATCAATCAAGAACCTGCTGAGACGAAGGATTAGAGATGGAATGTACTTTCACCCTGAAGTACCAATTACTGTCTGACGACAACGATACGGATGCGATTCTGGGTCGCTTGGCGGAAGCAGGCTGTGATGATGCGGTGGCCGGAGTCGGACAGCCAGGTCGTCTGGCGTTGGAATTTGTCCGTGAAGCAGCCTCTGCACATGACGCAATTGAGGGCGCCATAGAAGACGTGCGCCGAGCCTTACCTCACGCACGCTTGATCGAGGCAGCACTCGCTCCATGACTGACTGCGGTCGCCATACATTGCGCGGGTGGCTCATGTGAGATTCGATAGGCGATGTGTTCGGGTGCGGAGCTAAAGCTACTTTGGCTATCGCTCTTTCGAGCTTTAGCCCGGCTCCACTTTACCTCCTCACGTTTGGTCTCCGTTGCTATGAGCAAGCAAGCCGTTCCCGTCTTTAGATTCTCAGTGGCACGTTTACAGATCCGGATAATCGTCAAGCTTAAGGCTAGGAGCGCTTCCATCCTCCGGCTCGCGCTTAGACGTATGTATCACTCCAGCCTCAGCGTCTGCACGCATCTGCTCGAGCTCTTTGTGAAATGCCTTGTCCTGAACCGTGGGTTTGCTGGTGTACGGTTTTCGGTCAAGTACAGGCTGGGCTGCATAAGTCGTTACCGCGTCTGGGTCGTGCTGCAGCCTTTCTTGAACCTGCGATTCCAGCATTGCACGGAGCGCGTCTTTATCGGGACGGTTAAGCAATTTGTTACTCCTATTCGGAAGCCGGGCACTAGCTGTTAGATTGGTACATTGAGCAGTTGGTGAGGGTAACAATGCAGTGCCGTTGGAAAAATGGCTCAGAGGTTACTGAAGGACGCAAGCGAGATCTGCACGCACTCCGAAAGAGCGGGCATCGACCTTCAGATCAAGAACCTGATCCCTAAGCGGTCTTGTCGGGTCTGTCTCTCAGCACCTATCCAGAAATTGGCTGAATACCGGGACGGTGACCGCAATCAGGACTTCGACAATACCTACTACGGCGGGGAACCTTGCGTATACCCCACGGAGCCGGAACAACTCTCCGCCCTGAAGCGTATTCGAACGATCGTCATCAATGGGTACGTGGAATGCAAGCCACGTAGAGACCTGCTGAAGGGCCTCGACATCGCTACGGCAATCATCGAAGGACTGGCCACTTAGGTCTGCTCTTGCAAACTGTCAAACAGGCCTTCTATCGCCATACCAGCAGAATTATGGCGGTAGATGTCCTTCGCAATAACACAAGGAGCCGGAGGCCAGTGTCCTTGGCAGTGCAGGATGGCTCGATCTAGATGGAGCAGTTCTGACGGCACAAGTGCTGTGCGCGAAGAGGCAGAATCTCAGCATTCGTTCAGTCAGTGAGATAGCTCTCTTCCATGTCAGGATGCTTCTCAAATCTTTCTGTTCCAAGGTAGATCAGGCCTACTTCCTTCGGAAGCGCCTCCAACCTCTCAACCGTTTTGTTAATTCGTGCGCACTGCTCGGAATTTACATAGAAACGATGGTTGTTTAACCAGTTACGATGGTCATGGTAGTTATCTAGCGTCGCTGCTTCCAATCCAGCAATATGATTTTCCAATAACTTACGGCTAACCAACCGTCTTATCTGCGGAATAATGTCGGTAGTACGATCATCTGAAACAACGATCGCAAGCCTTCGATGAAACTGCGCCCGTACGTAGCGCACACCTGAGTTGTATCGTGATCCCCTTGAGGGAGTGCATTGCTCCGTAACCTCGCCATCAAGAATAATCCCGATAGCGTAGCAGATCCCTAAGGGATCGAGCAGAATTGTCCCGTCGATTCCGCTGAAACTCCTGAGAAGCGCTTCAGTAAGGCGAGTCGGAACAATGCTGGTCCCTTGTTTGCTGAGGCGCTGCGCTTCGCTGGCTGCGTCTTCCGCAACAACGATCATGCTACCGTGATCTTGACTAATCTGCGTAATCAATAGGTTCCACAGATGGAGCGCATCTGCTGGTGACGACAGAGGAAAGAGTCGAGCATAATTTGCGAGGAAATCTGCCTTGTCGAAAGGCTCCTGGGGAAGCGTAGGAACTGCGTAGTGACTGCGAAGTAGTACCTGGTCTTTGTAGCGCAACTCCCATAGATAGTGATCGATGAAGGCCACCGTAAACGCATCTTGTGCACTGTGATCGTGCGAATAACTCAGTTGCCCAAGTCCGTAGATGTGGCGGCTGTCCGCGATGACTCCGACTCCTAGCGTAGCCATCTGTAAAACTTTACGAACCCATCGGGGCTCACGAAAAGAAACGGGCTCAGAGAATTGAGCGAGGAACTCGATACTTTCGTTGTTGGGGGCAGCGATTATAAGGTGGCCGACGCCTTTTGCACCCTCGTAAATTAGGGACGAGACAAGGTTTAATGAGTCGAAGAGGTCGGTATGGTAATACTGCTGCTCGATTGAAAGCCCTGGCGTATGCAGAAAATCTTTTGCCGCAATGCGCACGACTTCCTCTGCATTTCTAATGCCGCGACTAGTAAAACGCCCGGGCTCAGGATTATTTAACTCTTCTGTAGCCTCACGAAGCACAGCAGATACTGCAGCGTGTATCAGGCTACGAAAGCCATATCCTTGCCCGCGATTTTCAATCGGTTTGCTAGGCAGCGGTGGGAATAGGCGGAAGGTTGCGTTAGGAATCTGCACGATCGGAGTGACATGATAATCACCGATGCGTCTAACCTCACCGCAGAAGGATGTTACGTCATGCTCGGAATCGAAGACCTTGAGTGCCTCTTGAGCCGAGGTGCGCACGGAGTCTCGACGGATCCACTCCGGCTTGTCTCGCATACTGGGCGCATCACTATAAAACATGGTTTGCAAGTCATGGTCACGATAAGTGGATTCGATCGAATCGAGCAAGCCGTCAAATAGTTTAAGAGGCCATTGTCCGCCTTCTGGCTCGACACACACTGGATTAGGGTTTGTGCTATCGGGGCTACGAGCGCCGACGAGTAGTACCTCTGCCTCAGGCGGTGCTCCTAACTCTTTCAAAACGTTTCGCACCAGCGAGCGAATGTGAATTCTATAGGTGTCTTGGTATCCCCACATGAAAAGGTAGATGGTGCGATCGCTCACTCCGAACTTACTCCAGGTTGGTGATTACACTGATCTTGCGGCGGGCGATAAATTCAGGTTCATCTCACCATGTATTCCACAGTTTGATAGCGGCGTTGATAAAAGTCTCCGCGTCGATGCTTTCCCATGAGGTAGGCGTTCCAGTTCGTAGCAGGTAGTACTGCTCATTGGCACACACCAACTTGCTTTTGTCCGCCTCCTGCTGAATCCAGTTCATTGCAGCAACGAAAGATTCCACGTAGCTGGAGCCAAACCTCTCGTACGGTACGTTGTACAGCAAACCTTCAAGATAGTACGACGGCGCGATGCCAGATTTTAATTTTCCATCCTCCACCAGCTTGCTTCGAAGATTCTTCAGAATACGAATCATTGGTTTGAGCCATTGATTACAGCTCTGGTGTTTTCTTGTAAGGTTTTCCGAATGCTGTCTTGGGTAGTTAGCGATGCGTTCGGCCGCTGCATTGAAAAGGCAGATGCCTTGGTCATACTGCATGTCGTAATTGCTATTGAACTTCCTATAGCGGCGGTATTGCATTGCGGCGATGACATCGGCTTTACGCCTACTGCCATTCGATGCTATGGCAATGGCCTTATCTCCCACTTTAACATCAGAGCCAAAGCGATTAGTGAGAGTTTGGACTACATCTGCCTTGTACTGTTCATACAGATAGGACGCCGGAACCCTTGCTTGGTCATACGCTGCTTTTTCCTCTGGGGATAGTAGTGTTAGGTCGCTGTAGTAGACGTCATCAAGTCGTATGACCACATCCACGTCGCTTTCGGAGTAGATGTTGGTATCGTTGCCATAGGAGCCTTGAAGAAAGACCTTGTAGTTCTTCCCGTGATAGTTAGCATCTGGGCTCTCCAGAGTGCTTTTTATGGCGTGGTAGGTTGCAGCAGACTGCGCGATAGACCCTTGGTGCGACCAGGTTTCGAGTTGCGATTCAGGTATTCCCATTTTGGGCCTCGCTCACGTTACGTCAAAAAGTCCCTTAGCTGCGCCTCGCGAGTGGCGAACGATTCGCTACCACGTTGTCGGAGTATATTCAGCTTATCAAGGTCGTGCTCCAGCAGATCTGTTGCCATTTCAGGTCGTTCGAAGCTATCGCTGATACGAATCGTGGGGATGTCTTTGAATAAAACGTCGCGCAGTTGATCCATGGATTGGGTATTGATCTCTAGGGTCTTCTGGAGCAGCTGAACTGCAAGCCATTTTTTGGCTATTCGCATCAGCAGTCCCGGCTTCGGTTCCGGGTAAATGCCGACGCCGACGTTCACGACTCGAATGTCTGTGCGCTCTATTTTTAAGGCCTCAGTCGCGTCTGCGATTGCAAAAAGGGTGGGGTTGTTGGCGCAGTAGCCGCCGTCGATCAGCTCGATCTTATCGCCCGCAGAGGTGACAACCACCTTTCTCTCAAAGAACGGATAGGCGGAGCAGGACGCCTGCACTGCTTCAGCGATGTTGACCCCGAAGCCAGAGCTGAACGTGCCTTTGCGGCCATGGGCCTGAGTAACGCTACCCTTGAAGATCATCGGTCTTTCGGTCATCCAGCGAGTGGCTACAATACCGACACCTGTCTTGACGTCTTCAAAGGTCTTGTCTTGAAAAACCTCAGCAGCCAAATCTCGAAGTGCCGCTGTTCTTGCTGTCGCTGAACGGCTGGACATAACGCGGGGTACGTGGGCAGTGTAAAGCGTGTGTATCTGGTCTATCTCATACCCAAGAGCGATGAGCGCGGCAATAATCGCGCCTGTGCTCGTACCATAGACGAGATCGAATCGTTTATAGAGCGGGCATCCAAGCATAGCCTCAATTTCTTTGAGAACGCCTAAAGTATAAAAACCCTTTGCTCCGCCGCCATCAAGCGCTAGCACACGGCATATCCCGTCGCTGGCATACTCCTTGATGAGCGAGGATGGTGGGTTTGAGTGTGTCATCCGTTCGTTTTCCTTATTCTCCATGATTGTATCCCGCGTCTATGGCGCTTGATGCCCGTGCTTTTTGCTGTCGGTGTGAAATACGTTGCAGGGTAGGACATTGTGCCGCAAACGGAGCTGGTTCCGCCGCCGGAGCGTCTACTCAATCACTTCAATAGGAGATATGGAAATTTACTATTTTTCGAGTTTAAGAAAGAGGTTATCGGCAGGTATGGACCCGGCTTCGAAAAATAGTGCTGAGTTTTCTAGAAGATAGCCTTTGAGTTTTGCCTTCTTCCTGGGGCCTTCGACCTGACAGAGCCAGATATTCAAACCATCGTCGCGCTTTTTGTGGATCTTCAGCCTCTCGAACTGTTTCTGCACCCATCGCCATTCGTCACCTTCGTGATCGGCACCCATTGAGATGCGCGGAAACTCCTGAGCATAGCGTTGAAAAATGCCAGGCGTGACCAGAAATACGTGGCCACTCACCGTGTGCACCTTGGCCTTGCTGTCGTTGATGATCAGCTTGTGGCTTTGGATGCCTTCTCTTATCCAATTCAGGAATGCCTGACCAGGGTCGCCAGATGGGAACGGGGAGGTTTCGGGCGGGTTTTCTGACGGCAAGTCACTGGTCTCTGGTCCATCCAACTCGAGCATATCGAGCAGAGTTCCCAGGTAGTCGGTGTCTTCCGTTCCCATGGGATCTCTCGGTGACGAGCTCGGGTGCGATCCTGCACTCACAGTCTCGGGCGCTGCTGGCGAGGGTGGAACGTCAGACGAATTGTCCTCGACGACGCTCACGGTTCCGCTGAAGGTTTCGGGACGGTCTTCGCTGCCCCAGATCAACGCCGGTTGAAGACGCAGAAAGGTAAAGCTCTGCTGCCAGTTCCCCTGTGTCACAAGCGCGGTCCAAATGGCTTTGCCTTCCGGCGTCGACTCAACTAACCCATGCGATTGCAATTCGTCGAACACCGCAAGGTTGGACGACGGAATCCCCTCTATCGCTTGCGACAGCAGATAGGCTCGCAGCTTGTCCGTGACCGTCTTGCTGACCAGCCAGAGGGCGTCCTGGGTCAGCCATCCCGCGGCACCCGGCTGGTTGAGTTTCAGCTCGTGCTGAACCAGATGACGTAGTCCGCTGATCAAGTGATGTTGCAGAGAATGAATCGGCGCTTGCAGCGCCTTGCTCGGGTTACCACCGATGTTCTGTGCGGTGGAAACACGGTCGGCCTGCATCACCAACTCACCGAGCACGCCGGCACGTTCGTACTGGCCCGCCAGGACATACAGCAGACTGGCCCACAGTGGCGGAAATCCACTGAGCCAATCGAGGATTGGGCGGTCGAGAATTTGGGTGTAGAGCAAGCCTGCGGCGGCGCCGTGCAGGTGGTAGTCACGACTTTTGATGTAACGAAAACGGTAGGGCTGATCCAGGGAGCCCTGCCAAGGATGCCAAACACGGCCATCCTGGCGTTCGACCAGCAGGTCCACGGCGATCTTGCCGATGTCATGCAACAGGGCGCCATAGGCAATACCTGCCGACCAGGCGTCAGTCTGGGCGGCTTGGTCTTCGGGCGCGGCGCCGGTGGGCAGCAGATACGACTGACGCAGTTTCAAACTGCAAGCGACCAGCTCTAGGCCATGGTCGAGCATGCCGCCGAGATACGCATGGTGGTGTGTCTCGCTGGCTGGAAGTTGCTGGACCTGTTCGGCGTAGCGATGGATCGGGTTTAAATAGAGCTGGGTGAATTGCGCTTGGGAGAGGGCGGTGTACTGCCAAATCCGATCGAGCAACTGACGGCGGTGCTCCGCGGCTAACAAGCTGTGGGCCGACTCGACGGGCAGGTAACCTTCGGCGACGCTCACGGTCGGTGGCGGAGTGGGCTTCTGCCTTTTGTGGCGAAACAGACTGAGCATCGTGACCTCCGGGAAGTGGCTGGGTCAGTAACCTTTTAGCCTTTTCGGATAGGGCTCTTACCCTTGACTCCCCATTCCTTTCCAACCGTTACCCGTCCTTTTGGCTCGTGTCCCTTTGTGCGGCAATCGGATTATGGATACTCCTAGGCATCATTTTTTTGGGGGCTAGTACGGAAAAGAAAAGAGTCGGTACACTGCGGTGCCTATTTTTTGGGTCTTGCCATGAACCTCACTGACGCCACGCTCGTGCTGCTGCTCGCGGCACGTATCCATGGGACCGACGAAGCCGTCAGGGCCTCGGCGAAGAGCGTGGTCAAGAAGTTACCGCGCAGTAAACGCGATCTGATCTACAAGGTGATCGACAGCCGGAGTCCGCTTGAACTGGTGAATTTTCTGGCGCAGAACCTGGATGCGGAATGACAGTCTGCGGGTGTGCGCCCCTCTCTTGTTCTTTGCGTGAGGGCCCGCCGTATGATTCCGTCTGATTTCTGGAAACAGAAAAAAGGGCTCAACTCGCGTTGGGCCCTGTGAAGCGTTTGCAGCGGTGAGGTAACGATCAAGCTCCATCGTTCATGCATAGTGAGTCATCCAAGACCGCTTGCTTCAGTTGCTGCTCCAGGTTGAGTACATACTCCGAGGCGCTTCGGGCCTGGCCACTGGCGCGGAAGATCGCGCGTTTGTCAGCCTTGAGCAGGCCGAGCCAGGAATCGATATAGCCCTCGTGCCTCAGCTCTCCCTGAATGCCGGCGTAAGCACATAAAAACGCAGCGCCCATCTCGGCGATCAACTCCTCAAACGCGTAGCCTGGCGAGCCGAACGGACAGGCTGACGTTACCCCCTCGCGCTGCCACCGAGAGTGATGCCCGGTCCAGTACGTCAGCTCGTGCAGTGCGGTGGCGTAGTACCCGCCTTCATCGTGAAATTGTGCTTTTGTCGGCAGTTGGATGAGATCCCTGATCGGGTGGTAAAAGGCTTCGTCGGCAGGCCGATGAACGATGTGTGCACCTGAACTTAACAGCAGATTTTCTGCAGCACTGTCGGCTAGGAAGGGGGCGGTCGGGCCCGCTTCGAGCAAGGTTTCGTTGAACGTTTCGAGCCCTTCCGTTTGCTCGATGTTGAACAAAAAATGCGTCCTGAGAATGCCAAAGTGAGCGACCTTGGGCTGACCGTTTTCATCGAGTACGGGTTGGCCTGACTCAGTCTGTTCCTCGCGCTCCATCGGCTTGTAGAGCACCGCTAGGGTGCTGTGCTCACCCTTACGGATGTGCCCGCCGGCTTTTTTGGCTTGATTGAAGGTCAGCCAACGATCTTGAGTGAACCCCTGCAACCTGGCCTCGACCCAGAGCAGCGGTAAATTGATCCCCGAATAGGGACGCCGCGTGATGGCGTTAATGGGGGAGGGGTGATGATGACCGACGTGGGCTGAGCCACTTGAGGACCAGGGTTTGATCCAGGGGGCAACGCCTTGATCTAAAGTAGTAACGATCTTGTCAGTCACGTCTTGGTAGATGTCGCGCATGGCATTTTCCTCGAGAGAAAAACGAAGGAACGCCTTGCCCGTGGGGGGGAGGGTTCCCCGGTTGGGTGATGGGTTGGATTGATGCAGGTCTTGCATGCCATCCGAATGTGGAGGTGGGCGCCGCCAATTGCGCTTAGCGCTGGTTTTCTCCTGCAAGCGCTATCAGTAAGGCGCCAGGCTGACCCGGTTCTTGGAGTAGGCTGAGACTCAATTGCAGCAACGGGTCGTGGTCGAAGTGATCGGTTGGTTCAATGTGGACTACCTCGAACAGCACATAGGGCTTTTGTGGATAGGCCAGATGGGCTTCGAAGGCTGCGCGCAATACATGGCTCAACCGATCGACCTGCAGCTTCCCAGCGAGATCGGAACGCTCGAGCTGTACTGCGCGTTGCCACGCGCCAGGTGTGAACACGATGGGCAACCGAAGGGTGTTCAGTGTTTCCGGTGTAAGTGAGTCGGGCATGGTATGTCTCCGTTGAAAGCGCGAAGAAACCTGTCCCGTGCGGGAAAAGATTTCCCCGCAGTGGGTTGAAGAAAATCAAGAGGGTTTTCCTAACGAGCAGAGCTCGAAAGGCGCTCAGGAGAGCAGTAGGCGTTCATCACCGTAGAAACGGTCACCGTGCGAGCTACCGAACGCTAATCGCACTTGGGGAGCGCCATCATCGAAGTGACGTAGCCTTGAAGGCTCTGGCTACCTGGGAAAGTGCTGTCGATGACAGCGATCCGCACCTCGGGTTTAGCCGAGCTGTTCGTGAATAGCAACGAGATAAACCACAGCGTTAGACGATCTGAGTCTACTGAACGCCAGCCTTGTTTTTTTGGCCGGATCGACTGACAAACGGTTAAGATCGGGGCACATTTGCAGTACATAAATGACTAGCCGCAACCTACTTGCACCGGACGAACGCTACTTCTATTTTTTTCAGGGAATCGTCCACCCCGTATGGGACTTCCTCCATAAGCACGACCTCATGGGCTTCCACGAATTGGGGCGGCCCATGCATGCGAGCGCTATGAGCAAATCACCCATCATCCCGCCCCCATCAACGGTGGCCGTTGCTGCTAGCTCGACGCGCACCTTGACCAGGCGGCCTGAGCACAGATCAGCTACGAGCTGGGACACCGTCGTATCGACGTGGTGTCGGCTTACATTTGTGGGAGAGCATGAGCACAGCATTCGATATGGAGCTGTGCTTGGCGGGCGCCCTAACCGGGTCACATACCTCACGCCACCGCCACCGCCACCTGCGTCAGGCGAAGACTATCCAAGCAGCAATCGCTGAGCGCTGGCAACGCGAAAATCCATGGACTTAGCAGAGGAAGCATCTTGCGTGGTTTTTGAATCACCACCTAAACCAGCACACTGAATCGACGCGCTATTACTATTTGCCGACCATGCAATTACTCACTCATCGCTTAGAAAAATCCTGGCAGTTCACCCCTAGGCGAAGGTCAGCCACACATTCCTAAGTTCGCCGCCAATTGGCCGATTTTCAGTAGCAATTCCAGGGCGTTCTCATGGTGTATCGCTTCAGGTGTTGTTTCAGATAGCGCACACGTGAGCCCTCCGTAGCATCATTCGTTAATCGGGGAAAGCCGGACTGGGCTCTCACCCAGTCGGAACACGGGTTTTCCACGACTAACTTGCCAGTCATTTGTCAGATGTTGGGTGGCGCTCTCGACTGCTTCTTGCGTTGGGAGGTGATTTGAAATGTGTTACCGAGATTTTTCGAGCGCAGAGTGTGCGGGTATCACTTCAATCGCCGGTGTCTCATTGCTTGAACGCACTCGCAACGCGAGCGTCACACCTGCACCGATCAGTGCGATGATGGCAAGCCCCATCAGTCCTCCACTCACCGAGCCGGTATTCTGCTCAATGAGCCCAAATGTAACGGGAGCAACGAAACCACCCAGATTTCCGATCGCGCTGATCAGGCCGATCACTGCGGCGGCTATTCGTCTATCAAGGTATCCCTGTGGAATTGGCCAGAAAGACGATGCCGCTGCTTTAAATCCGATTGCCGCAAAGCACAGCGCAACGAATGCATACACCGGACCGCTAAATGTGGCAGCGAACAGGCCTGCGGCCGCGATCAGCAATGACAACGCTACCCAGAGATGCTGGTGTTTCCAGCGTTTGGCACCTACCGCGATGAGGTACATACCGATGACGGCCATGATCCACGGAATGGAGTTAAAGAAACCCACCTGCAGATCGTTGCTGACACCCATAGCTTTAATCATGCTCGGCAGCCAGAAGGTGACTGCATAGATGGTCATCTGGATCACGAAATAAACTAGGCAGAACATGGCAATCTTCGGATCCTTCAATAGTTTGAAGGCTGATGTGTGACCATGCTTGCCAGCACCGCGTTCTAGCTGCTCGTGATCAAGACTTCTGTACAGCGCCGCGCGTTCGGCGTCTGACATCCATTCGGCATCTTCGGGCTTGGACTTGAGCCAGTTCCACATGAAAAACGCCAGGAATACCGAAGCAGAGCCCTCGATCATGAACATCCATTGCCAGCCATGCAGACCCCATCCTTCAATGCGCAGCAGTGCGCCTGAAACCGGACCTGCGATGATCGAGGCAATCGCCGAACCACTCATGAAGATCACGACGGCGCGACCGCGCTCGTTGGCAGGCAACCATTGCGAGAGATAGAGAATGACACCGGGGAAGAAACCAGCTTCGGAGACACCGAGCAAAAAGCGCAGAATATAGAAGTGGGTTTCACTCTGGATGAAGGCCATTAGTGTGGCGACGAGCCCCCAGGAAAACAGGATTCGTGTGAGCCAAATACGCGCGCCCAGACGCTGAAGCAACATGTTGGCAGGTACTTCGAACACGCAGTAGCCAATGAAGAACATGCCGGCACCGACGCCATAAGCGGCAGCACCAATACCCAGATCGGTTTCAAGGTGGGTTTTGACAAATCCGATATTCACCCGATCGATGTAGTTGAGGACGTACATGATCAAGAAAAGGGGAATTACGTGTTTGAATACTTTTTTGGTCGCAGAAACCAAGTCGGGATCAGATCCGACCTTCGAAGATGTGTCATTCATGGCATCACCTAGTTGTTCTTATAAGATTTATACGTTCGAGATAACGAAGGCTTCGATCCTTGTGCTCCCTGCCAGGGCCATCGTGTATCACAGGAACAAACGATCTACTGATTGATCTTGAAAATCCAATTCATAATGGCGAATCGGTGATGCTGAAGTTGAATCACATAAGGGGGCGTCGTTGCTGGTACATGTGAAACGCGTCGGTTAATACCTCGCGCAGCCCTTCGGTAATGGGGTTGTGCGACGTTGTACGCCTGGCAAGGTGCAGCTGCGCGTGTGCATCGCCCAGGTCGAGTGGTTTGTAGACCACATCCTGGAAGTGTTCCCGAACGGCGGAAATGGGAACGATCGCCAAACCCATGGCCGCACTCACCAGATAGAGCATTGAGTCCGAGCGGTTGATGTACTGCACGTAGCGTGGCGCACAGGCGGCTGCCCTGAACGGCCCGGCGAGCATTTCGTACGAGTATCGGCCTTCAGAGGGCGAATACATAATGAAAGGCTGCTGATCCAGGTCCACAACCCGTACAAGGTCCTGTCCAGCCAGTGGATGTGATGCTGGAATGGCCAATACAAAAGATTCGGTCAATACACAGTCGCTTTGAACGTCGGGACGCTGACTGATAGGACGGATAAGTCCGAGGTCGATTTTGTTGGCGCTCAACGCTTCAAGCTGATCGATCGACTGCATTTCTTTCAGCACCAGATCGACATTGGGCAGTTTGGCTTTGGTTGCGCTGATCACCATCGGCAGGAAGCAACTGGCAGCTGGAATAAAACCCAGATTGACCGTCCCTTCTCCACCTGACGATGCTCGTCGGGCAGCAATTTCGGCCGTGGTGATCTTGCGCAAGATATCGTGCGCCTCTGGTAGAAAAGCACGCCCACTGGCGGTTAATCGTACCGACCGACGATTACGTTCGAACAATGTCACGCCTAGCGAATGTTCAAGCAGTTGAATCTGTCGCGTCAGTGGCGGCTGCGTCATGTTCAGCAAGGCTGCAGCCTTGGCAAAATGCAGTTCGGTGGCTACGGCGACGAAGCAACGAATTTGGGATATCTGCATGCTCATCTAATTATTGAATTACCGGATATCGTCTATGGAATGGACATATATCACAGCGCCTTTTACGGTTCTAGGCAAGACGGTCGCTGCTTCATTCAAGCGCCGCACCTTAACCGAAAGGATTAGCTGCCATGACTGTTCCATCATTACAAGAATCCACTCTCAGTCCTAATCTCATACTGCTCAATCCTATCGACAGCGTCGCCGTGGTGCGCAGTGCAATGGCGAAGGGGGAGCCGGTCTCCGACATTGTCATCGCGACCCAGGATGTTCCTGCCGGCCACAAAGTGGCTTTACGTGACATTGCCGAGGGCGCCGAGATCAGGAAGTACGGCCAGATCATCGGCTTTGCCGCGCAGCCGATTCGTGCTGGTGATCATGTCCATGAGCACAACCTCATGGTGGGCGATTTTGCCAAAGACTACGCCTTTTGTGAGGAACGCAAAATCACTGAACAGGTCTCTCTGCCTGCAACCTTTCAGGGGATCGTTCGTGACGATGGCAAGGTTGGAACGCGCAATTACATCGGCATTCTGACGACGGTGAACTGCAGTGCTCACGTTGCCAACATGGTGGCCCGGACTTTTGAGCGCAATCCGCTGACGGGGCACGATCCATTAGCGGAGTATCCAAATGTCGATGGGGTCGTTGCTCTGGTTCACAAGACTGGTTGCGGCATGAGTTCAGGCGAACCGTTGACCATTCTGCAACGAACCCTGGCTGGCTACGCCAATCATCCGAATTTCGCCAAGGTCATCGTGCTTGGCTTGGGCTGCGAGGTGAATCAGGTCAATCGTCTTATCGACAAGCATGATCTGAGCGCTAAGGCCGTCGGCCTGACCATTCAGAGCGAAGGGGGTAGCAACAAAGCAGCTCAGGCCGTGATTCGAGAAGTCACCGCTGCGCTAGCACAGGCGAACAAAGTCACCCGCAGTACCGTACCTGCCAGTGAGTTGACCATCGCGCTGATTTGCGGCGGATCTGACGGGTACTCTGGTATCTCTGCCAATCCAGCTCTTGGTGCTGCCAGTGACCTTTTGGTGCGCCACGGTGGCACTGTGATTCTCTCTGAAACACCGGAAACCTACGGTGCAGAGCATCTGCTGACTCGGCGTGCCGAGAGCCGTGATGTGGGCGAGAAACTCGTCCAGCGGATGAAGTGGTGGGATGCATACGCCCAGCGTGAAAACGTATCCCTCAATGCCAACCCGTCGCCCGGCAACAAGGCCGGTGGGCTGACAACCATTCTGGAAAAGTCGTTGGGTGCAATGACCAAAGCCGGCACGACCAATTTGCGTCAGGTCGTTGAATACGCCGAAGCAGCCACTGAGAAAGGCTTCGTCTTTATGGATGCGCCGGGCTACGACCCTGTGCAGGTCACCGGGCAAATCGCTGGCGGGGCCAACCTCATTACCTTCACGACAGGCCGCGGTAGCGTCTTCGGGGCCAAACCTGTGCCTTCAATCAAGCTTGCGACGAACACACCGCTTTACGAGCATATGCCCGAGGACATGGACATCAACTGCGGCACCATCATCGATGGTGAGGAAACGGTCGAGCAATGCGGTCAGCGCATTTTCGAAATGATGCTCAGCGTGGCCTCTGGAGATCGCACGCTGAGTGAAAAGATGGACTTTGGCCAATCTGAATTTGCGCCATGGATTCTGGGCGCTGTGATCTAAAACTTCAAAACAAGAGCTGCGTATATGAACACGACAGAAAAACAGAGCCGACTGCGCCGGGCCCTGGACGGCATCTCCGGAATCCTGGTCGCGCCTTATCAAAACGACGAACTGGCACCAGCATTGTTGCGGCCCATCATCGACAAGGCCATCAGCGCTGGAGTGCACGTTTTGGTTGCCAATGGAAACACGGGTGAATACTACGGGCTGACCACGGCTGAAACCGAGCGATTCGTCACCGAGGCGGCTGAGTTGATCGGCGGCCGAGTCCCGCTTTTGGGCGGGGTAGGGAGAAATATCAAAGAAGCCTGCAGCCTGGCAAAAGTCTCCGCATCAGCAGGGGCTGATGGCTTGATGGTGCATCAGCCGCCTGACCCGTTTGTCTCTCCCCGTGGCGTGCTGGAATATGTTTCGCGCATTGCCGACGCAGCCGATGGCTTGCCGTTGGTCCTGTACATGCGCAATGAAAATATAGGCTTGAAAACTCTTGAAGCGCTTTGCCGCATCCCTTCGGTGGTCGGGGTCAAGTGGGCGTCTGCTTCACCATTACTGTTGGGCGAGGCGATTAATACTACCCGTGATCTGGACATCGCGTGGGTCGGCGGCTTGGCAGAAACCTGGGCGCCGGCGTTTTATGCCGTCGGCGCGCGTGGCTTTACTTCCGGTTTGATCAACGTGTTTCCAGCGCATTCCGTTGCGGTCTACAACGCACTGGAAGCCGGGGATTATGCGCTGGCCAATGAGTTGATCCGCAAGATATCGGTGTTCGAAGAACTTCGTGCGCAAGAGAACAACGGGACCAACGTAACCGTGGTCAAGGCGGCGCTGCAACTGCTCGGTCATGACTGCGGAGCAACACGCCCCCCCTCTGCTTGGCCGCTGACCAAACCGGCTGAGTTTCGTCTCGTCGCATTCGTCGACACCGTCCGTTTGTAACATGCTTTTGATGGAGCTTTCAGAAGTGGGAGCTCCACGTCTCTGGAGTGGTAACCATGTCAATTTTGGGCCAAATGCTGATCGGATCTCGTCACAAGACTGGCACCAGCAAGCCGATTCAAGCAGTGAATCCGCGAACCAATGAACGCCTCGAACCAACGTTCGCTGGTGGAACCGCGGCCGATGTCGCCGAGGCTGCTCAATTGGCTTGGGCGGCGTTCGACACTTTTCGCAACACCGCTCCCGAAAAGCGAGCACGTTTTCTTGAGTCCTGTGCTGAGCAAATCCTAGCGCTGGGCGAAACACTTATCAAACGGGCCTCGCTGGAGTCTGGCCTGCCGTTGGTGCGTATAGAGGGTGAGCGTAATCGCACCGTCGCACAACTACGTCTTTTTGCAGAGGTCGTACGGGCCGGCGATTATCTCGACCTGCGCATCGATCAGGCACTCCCTGAACGTCAGCCACTTCCACGCCCTGATCTGCGCTACCGGATGATTCCACTGGGACCTGTGGCGGTGTTTGGAGCCAGTAACTTCCCGCTGGCATTCTCAGTCGCCGGTGGAGATACCGCTTCGGCTTTCGCTGCCGGTTGCCCGGTCGTGGTCAAAGCCCACTCTGCCCACCCGGGCACCTCTGCACTGGTGGGGCGAGCGATCCAGAAAGCGGTTGCTGCTTCAGAATTGCCGGAAGGCGTGTTCTCACTCTTGTTCGGCTCGGGTAACGAAGTGGGGGCCGAGTTGGTCAAGCATCCATTGATCAAAGCGGTGGGCTTCACCGGTTCTCGTAGTGGCGGCACAGCCCTCATGGAGATCGCCGCCAACCGGCCTGAGCCAATCCCGGTGTACGCCGAGATGAGTTCAATCAATCCCGTTTTTTTGATGCCGGGTGCATTGGCCGCTCGCGGCGATTCAATGGCTAGAAATCTGGTAGGCTCACTGACCATGGGTGCAGGGCAGTTTTGCACTAACCCCGGTTTGATTGTAGGCATTGAGGGCCCTGATCTCGACAGCTTCATTCAGGTCGCGGCGCAGGCCCTGGATGGCATTGCTGCCCAGACAATGCTGACGCCAGGGATTTATGCCGCTTACACCCAGAGTCTGATGGCTTTACAAGGTCATCCCGCTACACAGACTTTGGCACTCGGTCAGACCGAGCTTGGCCCCAACCAGTGTCGGGCCGCCGTCCTCAACGCGAGTGCGCAATCGTTTATTAATGATCACACACTGCGTGACGAAGTGTTTGGTGCGGCTGCACTGGTCGTTAGTTGCCGTGACGTACAGGACTTCGTCCGCGTTGCGGAAAGTCTCGAGGGGCAATTGACTGCAACGTTGCAGCTTGACCGGAGCGACTACGCTCAGGCGTCCCGGCTTCTTACGGTACTCGAGCGAAAAGCGGGCCGGATCCTTTGCAACGGTTATCCAACAGGCGTCGAAGTTTCTCATGCCATGGTACATGGCGGACCATTTCCGGCCACATCGGATGGGCGCTCGACTTCGGTCGGCGCGGCTGCGATCAACCGGTTCCTCCGGCCGGTCTGCTACCAGGATTTACCTGGCGAGTTGGTTCCTGAGGCGCTGCGTTCCGAAAATCCCCTTGGCTTTCGGCGTTTGATTAATGGTCGGGTAGACGGCTGAAAATACGTTAGCGTTCCTGATCGGGCCGGTGCATGTAAGGTTTTTACTAGCAATGCGAGAGTTCAAGATGACTCAGTTGCTTCTTACAATGGCGGCGTCGGAGCCAGTCGCTGCACGCCGGCTGAACTGAGCCCTGCGTAGATAATGAGTCGACATTACAGCGGGTAGGGAATTCGCCTCATAGAAGCTCCAGCCAACCAGGCACCATCTTGCCCTGAACAGTCGAAATGCATTCTTGGGAACGGTCAGACGCGCGATTGCATACGCACGGACGAAATAGACGGACATTTTGGGGGACCGCACAAAGGGCAAGACCTATCGCATACCAAAACGTTACTAGTCGTTTTACAGATCTTATGCCTGGCGGAATGCGATATACGGGTGCTGTGGTCAACGCGGCGCCCCTATCAAACCCCACGGTGCCGTCTGAGCAAACTGATAAACGGTCAGGCACGGGCCGTAATCAGTAGTAGGCTATTATTCTTGTCTCAACCATGAAACGCTCAGAAGAGGGCGAGATCATGCCGACTCAGCAAGTTGTTCAGACTTCACGTGCCCACCGCTGGGCATATGCCTGTGGTCTGTCGGTGAAGCGGGGTAACCGTATGTTGAAAACGTTTGAATCTCGCGTGGTTGAGCGTGCCGAGACGGCAGGACTGCCCGCAGGTAAATTACTTGTTCGGGGGAGTTTTTTAGTTATAAAGCTGGCAACAGCCACCGGACTCTTATTAGTTAGCATATGGTTCACAGTGTCGATGATGATCCTTATTGTCTTGTGTTGTGCCATCGCCAATGGAACGGCTATTAAACCTAAGGATGCTCGCCGGTACAAAGCATATGGTGATCCATATGGTGAATATAAGTATGGTCGAGCACCCGGTCAGCCTGATTTAAAAGACCTGTAGTCGAGTTCGTCACCGCTTCCTTAAGGCCTTTCCAGCAGATATCAGAGCTCCAGCGCCCCTTGCACCAGCGTCCTGCGCTTGAACTGCTCCTTTGCTAAGCATGCCGTCGGCAATTGAGCCAACGCTATATCCTGCCCAGCTCATTGCAGCCAAAAACAACATCGGAAGCACGACGAACATTGCCCCCATCACGTACTCGATCACCTGCGCGGTGACCGTGCCATCCATAAGTCCGGATGTGGGCAGCGACAACAGCAGCTGATTGGACGCCGAAACCTGGTTGTACAAGGTATCGAGCATGCTGGAGTCGACCCAGCGGGCCAGTTCCCACCAGAAACTCAGCATATGCAGTGTGAACAGTGCGAACGTCACCGTCATGACGGTCTTCAACTGGTAGGTACTGACCAACAGAATCAGCGGCAAGCTGATGATGACGCCCATGATCAGAAAAGCCTGCACCATCGGTAGGGCGGCGCGTAGCGCATTCATTGCGGGAAAATTACTGAAAGAACCGAGGGCCAATCCGGTATTGGTGGCCAGGTTATTGAGACGCTGATTGATCGAGCCGCCGCGGGCACTGGAGCCATAGTCCTGGTACACCTGCCCGGGCGACATGGACATCGATTGCTGGCGCGGGCTGACCAGCTCACGCAGGGTGGCATCCTCGATCTCGTTGCTCGAACGGCCAGTCAACCAACCTTTCAACTGAGTCAGCAGCGAAGGATCAACCTGCTCGATCAAGCGCTCGCGCAACCCGACACCGCTATCGCTCCACCACTGTTTGCAGGTGGGATAGCCCGCGCCATTCTCTAGCCGCGGTAAGGAAATATCGCGGCTTTCGTCATACGGCCAACTGACTCGTGGTGTACGTGAGCGATCCGTATCGTAGTAGCCGGGCGTCTCGAGAAAATAGCTTGAGCCGATCCAGGACGCGTCGTGACTTTGTGCCCTGTCCAACTGCGGACGGTTGGTGAACAGCCGGGAGCGGGAGTAGCCATAGCAGTCGCGGGTGAAGTCGGCGACTTCTTGCAGCAGTACCTGGCTGTCGATGCGCGAACTGTCGATCTCCATGCGCATCTGCCGGATATCCGGTGCACAGGGGATGGCAGCGGTGGCCGCAGCGGTCACCCCTTTACTCAAAGCATGCACCAGAAACCACCAGATCGGTACATTGGCGGAGAGTTCTCCGATGGTATTGAAGGTGGTCCCCCAGGCGGTTTCTGCTGGCTTAGCCACACTAATGCCGCAGCGCTGGCTCGCCACATCATCGAATGCCATTGACGTGAGACTCAGCGGAAAGACCGGCGCGCAGCCGAACAATACGACGATGTAGGCCAGCCACAGCCGGTTTTCAATCCGAGGTACCGAGAGCAGGCCCTTGTTGCCTTCATCCGCGCCTTGCTGACGGGCCGACAACCATTCTTGCAAAATGATTGCGCCAAAGGGCGCGGCGAACAGTCCAGTGTCGGACAGGACGCCCCAGAGGCCGTTGTTGATGATCCAGGCCAGCAGGGAGAGGTAAAACTCCAGGTAGCTGTTGGTGCTCATGAGCATGACGGTGACCTCACAGTCGGGTGAGTTCGACGCAGGTAAAAAGCACGAGCCCTAATGCCCCGATGCGCCTCACGCGCAGTCGATCCTGTGGACGATGTCGGTAGCGCCGAAGCAGATCCCACCAGAGCGCAAAGAGGGCGCCGTAGAGCAGGGCACGCCACCACCGCAGATAGGGCCGTACGGAATCGAATGCCTGCTGCCAGGACTCTAGGCTACCCAGCGCAGTGCGGCCGATCCAGGCGACCAGTGCGGCGGTCAGGACCATCGCCGCAGCAATTCCCAGACTCGAAAGCAAAGTGAGTAGTGGTGAGCGTTTCATGGCTCACTTACGCCGGGCGTCAGCGTCATTGAGTCGACCAGGCTCGGGGTCGCCTTGCTCGACGGTACGCGAAGCATCGGCACCACCGGCATGCCGATCGAGCACCAGGCTGGCGGTGTTGGTGGCCAACATCTGCCGGACCTGCAGTTCGGTCTGCAGCAGGCGTATTTCGCGCTCCAGAGCGTCGATGTTTTTCGTCAAGGCAGTTTGGGCCGGCTCGGCGGAGGCGATGTTCGGTTCGTGACTGCCCGCCAGCAGGGTGCGCAGTAGCAGCAGTGCCTTGTCGAGTACGCTGGACAAGGCCGTCTCACTGGCCAGGCGGCGTGCCAACAGATCCTGGTCGGGATCTTCGCGCAGAGCTTCAACCACACCCCGGGTCACCGGCAGCATTGAGCTGGACGCTTTAGTCAGATTGTCAGGGGTAGGCGGCAGTGAGCGAGACAACAACCCTTGGAGGGCCTTGAGGCGTTCGCTGTAGGCCTCCTGGATCAGCGGCGTCAATCCGCTGCCAGCGGTAGCACGAAGGGTTTCGCAGCTGTCGCAGGTCGCGACTTCGCTCTCGCCCAACACGCGAATGGCCC
This sequence comes from Pseudomonas sp. GL-RE-29, assembly GCF_019947275.1. Taxonomy (NCBI): domain Bacteria; kingdom Pseudomonadati; phylum Pseudomonadota; class Gammaproteobacteria; order Pseudomonadales; family Pseudomonadaceae; genus Pseudomonas; species Pseudomonas sp. GL-RE-29. The sequence continues at coordinate 107,036 of NZ_JAGYGD010000013.1, read as the reverse complement.
ATTCGGATTCCTCCTGGGGCGAGGTCCAGGTCTGGCAAATAGCGCCACCTAGGCAATCACTGCTACTGATCGAGGCACTGTCATCCACCGAACGGTTATGCAGCAGGTTATAGCCCGCGCGCACAACGTCGGAAGTCACCCGAATGGGTGTCTGCCCGCTGCCTCCAGCCTTCGAACCGCCGACCCAGGACACCCCATTGTTGCCGTTACGGGCCTCGGTGTTTTTCACCGCAGCCACTGCATCACCGCCGGTTTGCTCCAGATAGCCCTGCATCTCCTGGTTCTTGGCCAGCGCGCCCCAACCGGCTTGACCGACCTTGTCCGCCATCTTTTCGGCCATGGCCTGGCAGGTCAGCTTGGAGCGGTCGAAGTCGATACGACCTTGCATCACGCCGTTACTGAGCAACTCATAGAGACCAGGGTTGGCGCGCTGGATGATCAACGCCGGCAGTGACATCACCGCTTGGGTCGCGTTCTGCACGATGCTGCCCATGATCTGCTGGAAACCTTCGGTGACGCCGTTCAACTGGTTCTGCAGGGTATTGGTGAGGCTCATGTTTCCGCACATCATGTTTGCTCGCCAGGACCCGCCGACCCCGAGACCGCTGGGTCGGTAGAGCGAGCTCGGTGAGCCCACTGCCGAGCCGCCACCGATGGTGTACATCACTCGGTCGTCGAGCACTTCGCCTTGAGTGCCCAGACGGTAATTGTCCTCGGCGGCATGGACATGCGTGGCCATGGCGAGCAGTCCACAGAGCAACAGACTCATAGTGCCCAACCAGGGTCGCGCGAGAAGCCGACTCATGACGCACCTCTTTCAAAGTCGATGCTGAACAGGAAGGTCTGTCCCTCACGTTTGCAGCAACTATAGGGACGCCACAGCGACCAGGCGTAGCCACCATCCGCGCTCTGTACCGGATCGCTGGGGAAGATGGCGCACGTGGGCTGCACCTGGGGGTAGAGCAATTGCCATTTGTGGGTCGAAGCGTCGTTTTCAACGATCGGACCCGGCGGCCAGTAGCCGTCGCGTTTGGCGGGTGTGAGTGGTAAGTACACATGCGGCTGCCAGTTGCGGGTAATCACATCGCCGGCCCGTTGCGCCATGACTGCGGCCGCCTTGAAATCGTCGGGCTGTACCAGAAAGCCCTGCCGGGGATAAACGTTGCCCCACATGTTTCCCGAAGCCTGACGTCCGATTTCACGGATCCCCGGCATGAGCGACTCGGGGTAAAGACTTTCCGGGATGCCATGACGCCACGCCAGCGAGTCCAGGGTGCTCAGGTAGTAGGGCATGAACGCAGCAGCACCGCTGGCGCAGGCATAGCCGGATTGCGAAGCCAGTTGCGTGGCAGCCCAGCCACCGGGGTGGCCGATGCCATCGACGTTCTTGAAACGGGGTAGATTGTCGCGATGAGTGTTCGGCGTGATCAGGTTACCGCCACCTTCCGCACCACTGATGGGAGCGGAGAGGGTGGTCATCTCGGTCCAGGGGTTATTGCCGGTGGTGGCGTAGCTCGAGACCACCAGCTCAGGAATGAAATGACGAACCTTGGTCGAGGTTTTGACTGTGCAGCCGAAGGGCGTGCAGAGCAGCCAGAAACAAATGCCGACGACCTTGTATGCGAGGCAATTTTGAGAAAGCACAGAGGCGGTGATGCTGCCGGTATCCAGCGCCATGCTTGGGCCGCACGCCAGCAGGACGCTCAGCGCCAAAGGCCGTAGCTTTGTGGGCGGGATATACGAGCAGTCAACAGGCATGATCCAGGCTCTCGGTGTATGGCCTGGGCAGGTTCGGTTAGGGACTGAAGACTGTCAGTGGAAATTATGAAGGCGGATCTATCGGGTTTGTGAGATGTGAGACTATTATTTGACGGGAACGGAGCTGCGCAGGATGTCGGGGTCCACAAGTAACTGATCTGCGGTAATTTCGAAAATATTGGCAAGCTTGCACAGGACCAACAGCGATGGATTGCCCGTGCATCGTTCGATTTGACTGACGTAGGTGCGATCCACCTCGGCCATGAGCGCCAGTTGCTCTTGGGTCAGGTTTTTCACGCGTCGCATCCAGCGTATGTTTTCCGCCAGTTGCAGACGAATCTGTTCGTAGTCTTGAGTCATGCGCGCAAACTGCGCCTTGAGGGACTCTCAATCCACGGGATATAGTCTACATTGGTACTGATTTAGGCCATTTGATGTTCATGCCTGTTATTGAGCGTTCATTTGGTGTCGTTAGGATTTTCGAGGCTGGACTCTGCGTCTAACAATAAATAAATCAGAAATCTAGGGTGGGTATGGACGAAAACTACATTTCAATTCCTGCGGCGGATGGTTGCCCAAGTCTTCTGACACCTTGGGGCAACGAATTTGCCCCAATGATTGAACGTGGCGTGCAATGTGCCCAAGCTTGGCTTGATACGCCGGGTGAGATTCCACTGTGGTGGGAGCTGGCGCAAACCCGCAAGACCTTCCCTGTCGGTGACTGCCAGGATGCCTTTGAAGCCGGATTCTTGTTGAGGATTCAGCAACGGCTCCGGGGCGTAGCGCAATAACTGGTCACTCGCTTTAGGGCGCGAGGCCTGAATATTCTCCTATGCTGGTTCTATTCCTCGCGCTCTATCGATTCGTTCAGCTACGCGATAAGCCGCTTCCAACTCTGAGCAGCCATTCTCTTGCATCAGTGTCCAACGCTCGGCCTTTTCCTCGGGCTCCGTCATGGCCAGGGCGAGGTAAAGGCTGGGCGGCACGGCTCGAAACAGCGTTTCGAGCTTCTTCGACAGCACGACCCCCTCGGTATATTTGCCCGGCTCCTTACTGGCGGAGAGCAACAAGGCTTTCTGTGCCGGCGTGAGTTTCTTGAAGCGAGCGATTTCTTCGATTTCCGCGGGCGGCATGTTCAAACAAATCCACCATTCGATCATGTTGAGCATGGTCTGCGCGGCCGTGGGGAAGTCGGCAAGGTTCTGTGTGGCGAGCCAGAACCAAGCGCCGAGCTTTCGCCACATCTTCGTGCCCTTGACCACGAATGGCGCCAGCAGCGGGTTCTTGGTGATGATATGACCCTCGTCGGTGACCATGATGATCGGCCGACCCAAATACTGATCGCGCTCGGCGAGGTTGTTCACGGTGTTCATCAGGCTGATGTAGCTGATGGACATCTGTGCCTCGTAGCCTTCGCGAGCGTAAGTGGCCAGATCGACAATGGTCACATCGCTTTCGGGCCAGGGCGTACCTTCGCGATCGAACAGTTCGCCCTCGAAGCCTTGGCAGAACAAGTCCATGGACTCGCCCATTTCCTGGGCGCGCTCGCGGCGTTTCTCCGGCAAGTGCGGGTCGGCGGCGACGCGCAGCAAGGCGTCGCGCACGTCGCAGGTCAGTACCTGGCGGTCGGCGGCGATGCAGGTTTGTGCTGCATCGAGAATGCACTCGCGGATCAAGCTGCGATCGGCTCGACTCAGTCGCGCCTCTTCCTTGGCCTCGCCGCCGGTGATCATCAGGCGGGCGGTGATTTCCAGTTCGCCGAGAACATCGCGCTGGTCTTCGCGACTGGTTACCACCTCATCGTCCAGCTCATCGATAGACAGACTCGCTACCTGATCCGGCTGCTCGACCAGGCGCCAAGCGTCGGCGAACGGTGCGAGGCTGACCGAGGCGCCAGGTTTCAATTGGACCTTGTTGACCGAGAGACCTCGCGTCGCGAAGTAGTCGCCCTGCAAGCCGAATGAGTTGCCGGCCTCGACGATAAACAGGCGAGGGCGGTATACGGCCATGACCTGCATCAGTAGGGTGACTAGGGTGGCCGACTTGCCGGCACCGGTGGGGCCGAACAACAGCAGATGGCCGTTCATGGCCCGGTCCAGGCGTGATAACGGATCGAAACTTAACGGCGAGCCGCCCCGATTGAACAGGGTGATACCCGGGTGGCCGGTGCCGGTGCTGCGGCCCCAGACTGGAACGAGGTTCGCTAGGTGCTGGGCGAACATCAGGCGGGTGTACCAGTTGCGCGTGTCGCGGGCCGGGTTGTAAGCCATTGGTAACCAACGCAGGTAACTGTTGCAGGCGGCGACTTCATCGCCTTCGCGTACCGGTTGTAGGCCCGCACCCAGCAGCGCGTTGGCCAGGCTGACGGAGCGCTGGTGCAGTTGCTGTTCATCATGACCGCGTACGTAAAACGCCAGGGTGCCGCGGTATAGCTTGTGGTGGCGACCGATGATCGCACGAGCCTCTTCAACATCCTGACGAGTCTGGGTCGAGGCCAGGTTTTCACCGATGGCTTTTCGGGACAGGCGGTTCAACTGATCCTCGAGTACATCCTGTGGTTTGACCACTAAAGTCAGACTCATCACCGTACCTTCGGGTAACTGGTCGAACAGGGCATTCACCGCGTCGCCTTTGCGGGTTTCGCCAGTGAGTTGACCAATCAAGGGCGCTCGGCGCAGCTTGTCCACTACCATCACCCGGTGGGGCTGATCATCGAAATACCAGAGTCCGCGCTGCACATCCGAGCGCGGCTCATTGAAAAATAGCCGCTCGGCGAAGTCATGGTCGAAGGGCAGTTCCAGCGACTCACCGTCGCCCGACTCCGGATTGGCCACGCGGCGGTAGAAATCCTCGGGCTCCTCATCGGTGAGCGTGGGTGCCGGATTGAACCAGGGCACTAACCAGGCATACAGACCTCGGCCATCGACTCGCGTTGTTTGCACCCCGCATGCCTGCAACGAAGCAGCAATACGTTCGCAAGCCTGATGCAGGGATTGCACCGGGTTGAGTCCTGTCTCCTCAGCGTCAGACTCAAGCCAGCGATAGACCACCAGTCGCACCCGACGGTTATTGCCGCGCCAGGGCAGGCGCGTCACCACCTTATCCTCAAACAGACCACCGGGCTTGGCGATGGCCTGCAGATGCCGGCGGCTGAGCTCTAAATACGCCTCGGTGAAGACCGTGGCTCGTGCGCTGTCCTGGATATAATCGGTGAGCCGGGTCAGGTAGGGGGTGAAGTCGTTGTCGTCCTGACAGAAAAACTGCGCCACCCACGGCGCTTGGTCCAGCTCGTCAAAGCTATCCTGCAGGGCATCCTCGAGGGCATCGCGGGCGGTCATCAACCAATCGGGTTCGCGACCTTCAGTGCCAATGGGCAGCAACTCGAACACGGCACCCACCGAGCGGTTGTCATCCAGTAGAAAACACTGCTCGGTGTCGAGGTATTCGACCCATGGCAGGTGATCGGTGAAGCTGGGGTTATGCGCATAGAGTGCAGCTTCATCGGCCAAGGTGGCGCGAGGGCGCAATGGGTGGCGCCAGGCTTTCCATGCAGAAGTGCGGTTGCCCGCATCGCTGGTACGCACTACAAGTCTTCCTGACGTTCACCGGGTAATGCGTACTGCACCCGTTGGTAGAATGGAAAGACGGTCGAGTAACCCGGAACCGGTGCCTGCTCGGTACCACTCAAATGCGGGTACACGTACAGCACCAGATCGGGATTGGGCAGGCGCGGGAGCAGGTTGCGGATCTCGTTCGCCGCTGTGCGCGTGTACGGTTCCTGGAGAGCCGCGGAGACATCTGCCTGAGCCAGCGGGCGGCGTAACTGCTGTCGAGCCTCCAGCAGTTGCTGCTGAGTGCCTTGCGAACCGGCGCCGTTCCAGATGTCCAGCATGGTTTGCTCGCCATGGGGCAGCAGCGTGTCCTTGTCGGTGGAACACCCCGCCAGGACCCAGCAGAACACGCTAATCCAGGTCAGGCAGAGAGGCAGGGTCTTTTTCATGGCGAACGCTCCGGCCCTTGGGCTCGTAGTCGATGGTGATCTCATGGTCGAGGTGCAACGCAACCTGCGCGGCCGGTGGTACGTACACGGCAGCAAAGGCTTCGCCATACAGCTTGTTGATCCACTCGCGGATGTCGCTGACCCCACCACTGAGAATTGAATTCAGCGCGCTGTTGCCCGTGCTGTTGGTAACCCCGAAGGCACTGCCGCCCGAACTGATCACGCTGCTGTTGTTCTGCTCATCCCCAAGCAGAGCAGCGACACCGGCACCGGCCGCAGTGATCAGACTCTGGCTGCCGAGGTACTGCTGGGCGTTCGAGTGGCGCTCACCGGCAATGCACGGAATGCCATACGGATCGGACAGGTAACCGAGTCCGCCACGAATCTTGTCGGTGTTCGAACTCTGGGTGGTGGAGGCAGTGCGGTTGGCTACCGCCTTCGGCTGAGGCACCGTGCGGATGGTGCCATCGGTAAACACAAAGGTGATCGACTCGACCTGTCCGCGTACGCAAGACAGGGTCCAGTCACCGGAGGCTGTGCCGCTCATCACGGCCCCTGCGACGTCCGGCAGGTCGATGCCGTTGGCAGTCAGGTTCTCCGGACCGACCAGCACCTTAAAGGGATAGGGATCATTCACTGTGCCGTCCACCGGGACTCGGCCGATCAGCGCGGTCATGGCGATCGAGCCCATCAATGTCGCGTTTTCGGGAATGGTGTAGACCGGCTTCGCGCCTTCGGTATGATCAGCGGATCGTGTCAGGTCACGCTCACCCTTGGTGACTGTACGTAGCTGTTTCTGGCTGCGATCAATAGCGTTATCTTTCAAGCCCTCCAGTGAGTTGAAAGCGGTAGGCAGACTCAATGCGGGGGATGTCTTGGTTTTGCCTCGGGCGTCGGTGGACGGAGCATCCGAGGGTTCAATCCACTGCAGCGCATCATTGGCAGAATGCCGCCCGTCGAACTGAGCGCCGTCGCCGGGCTCAAGCCCCAATCCGATTGGCATGTCCCTGCCTTTGCCGGTTAGCCCCGACAACTGTTCCTGCAATTGCGTCAGCAGCCCGCGAGCCTGACGACTATCTTGTTCCGCTTTGAGCCGTGCTTCGTTGGCTTGGCGACGGCCCTCGTCGACCTGCTGGGTCACGCTGCCAAGCGCGGTCTGGATGCGCGAATCAACACTGTTTTCTCGCTCGCGCAGGTGATTGTTTTCCGTCTGCAGCGAATCATTGTTTTTTTTCAAACCGAGCATGTCGCTGCGCATGGCTTTCACCTGGCCGACCAGAGTGGCGACCGTGTCGCGTGGGGTATCGCCCGCAATGCCGAGCGACTTGGCTTGCTCGGCAGATAACTGAAGGTTGCCCTGATCAACCGGACTCTCTGGAGCGCGCGTGCTGCCACCCGCGACCCAGGTTTTCAGGATGATCAACACCACGGCCAGGAGCGCAGCCGGTACCAGCCATTTGAGCAAGGCGTTAGCTTTCATCGTCAGCCCCTCGCGCAACGGGAGGGAGCAGCACGGCTTGCTCGAGGCCGGCACCGCGGGTGACGAGGTAGGCAATCGTGGTGTCTTCAGCACTGCCGACAGGCCCGAGGAACGCATGCTGGAAGGCCGCGGCGAACAGCTTGGCCTGAAGCCGACGTGGATCGAGTTGCACCGTTGCTGAACCACGGTTGCGCAACTTCACCGCCGTCACCCAGTAATCATCGAGTTGCCAGGCGGCGATAGGGATGCTGGACACGTTTTCGGTCGGCAGCAGGGGCGGTAGTCCGGTGCGCGGCTTGAGCGGTACGCGGTGTACGCCGGGCAGGGACTCCACGGTGCGCAGCGGCGCGTACAGGCTCTGTGCGGCATAGCGCGTCAAAGCGACCGGAATCGGCGTGCGTTCTGGAACAGGGACAGTGCTAGATTCAGCCTCGGTAGATTGCACCTGAGCATTCTTGAGAATACGCACGGGCTCCAGAGGTTGATCGCCGGGCGTGGCTGCGATATCCAGGAGGATAATCTCGCCCGTTGCGACCGATTGCAGTTGCAGTCGGGTCGGTGCAATGGCTTCCGACGCTCGCAGGTACAGCGTGCCGCCGGTTGATTGAATGCGCAGCTTGCCCGTCAGGGTTGAGGGCACGCCGACTCGAACATCCTCATCAACAAAGACTACCCGCTCCTGATTGATCACCAGTGAGACCGCGAGGGGGAGGCGTTCCCAGTGCATCAATTCGACGGCCTGCGCAGCAGCTCCGCATAGCATCAGTGCGACGGTAAGTCCCAGGGTAGACATCCGCTTCATGGTTCACCTCCAGGCAGGGAGATTTTTTGAGGAGTGCCTTGGTAGCAGTCCAGCGCCAGCCCCCACTTGTTGCGCTCGGGGTCCAGGTCAAAACGCACCACGCGCAATGGATAGCGCACCACCACCCGTTTCACCGGTTCAGCGGCGTAATATTCATCGGCGTTGAGGTCGAGCTTGACCAGCCAGCTGTCACGGTCGAGTTGCTTGACCCTAAGGTCCGGATCTTCGCTGTAGCCTCGGCCCAGAATTTCGTAGACACCACGCACTCGCTGCCGCAGTTCGCCGGCAGCCTTGCGGTACTCGTAGTCGCCATCGAGGAAGGCCTTGCACGCGGGTGTCAGGTAGGACTGCAAGCCATAGATGGCGCGGCGATAGTCCTGCTCGCCATCTGAAGGCCAGCGATTGAGCTGACCAAAGATATAAAGGGCAAAGGCATAGACATTCTCTGACGGAATATCCCACCATTTGCGCGTGCTACCCGAACGCAGATCCGGGGGAACATGCACGGTCAGGTCGGTAGGTGCCGAGCGCCAGCCATACCAGAGTCCGGCACAGAGTAGGGCGAGGATCACTACCGCCAGACGCAGGCTGAAGATATGGGCCTGTTGGGCATCGACCTTGTTTCGAAATCGGCTCATGACTGCCACCGGGACAGCGCAGGGCGCAGTCGATACGAACGGCGGACCGTCCAAGCGCCGGAGTGGAGGATCAAAACTCCGCGACCCAGGCGCCAACGGCTTGCCAGTACCCATTCGAGTTTACGGTACAACCAGGTCTCAGGGCGGGTTCGTTTGGCCCGACGCAGTAGTGTGCCACCGGCAAATAGCACCACCGTCATGCCTGCGATAATGCTGGTCGGCGCTACGGCAATGGAGGCGGTGGCGATCGCCAGAGGAACGCCCAACAGCAGGCCAATGCCGGCGCCGATGCCGAGCGCGACCCACATCTCATTATTGGTCAAACCGCGCAATACGGCGGGATCACGATTGAGTCGCTCTGGGAGAAAGACCAGGGTGCCGTCAGCAAGGCGTTCGATCGCATCGTTCATGTCGACCTCACAGAATCGCGGCAGCCTTGGTCAGGAACCAGATGATGATCACCACCAACAAGGCTCCGATGCCGACTACAGCACCCAAGTCCTTCCAAGTCTTGCGCTGGTTCTGCACGTCGGCATAGACGGTCAGGGAATGCCAGGCAACACCGAGAAAAGCGAGCAGGGCGATCAACAGGCCGAGCAGGATGCCGCCGTCGTAGGCGTAGTTTTTGATCGTCTCGATCAACCCGGAACCTTCACCACGTGAAGGAGCCTCCATGGTGGGAAGCTCGGCAAAAGCTAGGCCAGGGCCGAGTATCAGGAGCAGGCCGATCAGGCGTTGGCTCGCACGATCTCGCAGGTTGTTTTTCAGGGGGACAAGGCACTTGAGCATGACGGCGATCTCCTGGATTAGGACAGGGTGAAGATCATGAGGACGAGCAGGGCGAGCACGACGCGCGCGGCACTGCCGCCGAAAGCACCGAAGCGCACGCTGCCGACTGCCCAACCTCGGTAAGCCGTCCACATCACCCAGGCGCACCAAAGCAAAGCCAGGACAAGAACTAGGGATAGCCACAGCGTCGAACTGCTCTGTGCCGAAAAGCCGGAGGCGTTTTGGAAGGCGGCGGTTTGAGCGTCGGTCATGCTCATGGCGAGGGCTCCGCAGGCGGAGTGTCGAGGCGGTAATCACCGACCAGTTCACTGGGATCTCGGGGTTGCGCACGGGAAGGGAATAGATAGCTCTGTACACCGTGGCGGATGCGCTGAATGTCCTGGGTCAGTCGGGGGTAGTCGAATCGATAGCGATCGCTGGGTTCAGCCGTGCTAGCTGTCTCAGCTTGCGTCGCTAGGCGTTCGATAATTTTGAGTTGCTGCTGGACCAGGCTGAGCTGATCCTGCTCATGACCAGATGCGGCATAGCTGCTGCCATCGACGATAGCCAGCGAGAGTAGTAAGCAGCGAAAGACGGTAGTCGGCATGATGCTGGCCCATATGGATCTGGGAGCAGAATCAAGTCAGAGGTCGAATTATTCCGTAAGAAACCTGAGGTCTGATGAATCGCTTTATTTGGGATGGGCTGAGGAGGGCATACAGCTGACGTGTTTTTTCGATGTTTGGAGGGAAGAGTGGCTGAGTACCTAGAGAAACCCACTATCGAATAGCCTCGTTATTACTCTCACCACTCATTACTGTTCCACCCAATCGGAAGTCAGAAACGTCCGCGGCTGTTGTGTCAGCGCAATCGTACAGCGACAATGAAATGCCTCAAGGTCGTCCAATGCCTTTGACGTAATGAAAGCTCGACCTTTTCGTGTCCATTTAGAGCTATATGCGAACTTACAGCCCACGATCATGACTCAGCCCACAATTCCAAAGCGATTTGCAACCCTCGACGATGTAGCCAAAGCCGCTGGACTGTCCCGGGCCCAAATTTCGCGGGCATTGAGTGGCAAACCGGGTGTGCTCCCGCAAACGTTGCAGCACATTCAGGCAGTTGCGGCCGAGTTAGATTACAAGCCAAACCTGGCAGCCCGTAGCCTAGTATCAGCACGCTCATCAATTGTCGGTTTGGTTATTGGCGACCCCAACAACCCTTTTCACATCCAACTGGCCCAAGCGGTCGATCAACACCTCTCGGCGGCCGGATTCGATCCGGTGGTATCGCTGCGGGCCGTGGAACAGGCCTCCGCGCTGCATGAGTCTGATCGTCTGCTGAAGCTGCGAGCGGCTGGTGTGATCATGCTGGCAACTCCGCACACAAGTAAGGCTATCGGGGAAATCGCTGCCAAGCTGCCCTGCGTCTACATTGGCAGCAAACACATCGATCACCCGCGGGTGACGACAATCGCCGTGGACGACGAGGCCGGCGTACGAATGGCGATAGCGCATCTGATATCACTGGGGCACCGGCAGATCGCTCATTTGGGCGGCGGCAGCGAAGCGTCGGCGCGACAGCGCACCCAAGTTTATTGCAGGTGTATGCGCGAAGCCGGCCTCAAACCGCGGTTCTTTCGCGGGAGCCACGACGCAGCCTCAGGACGGCGGGGCGTCGACCTGCTGTTTGCGGACGGTTCCCCACCCACTGCGATATTCGCCTCCAATGACTTCATCGCATTGGGGGTTATCGACAGGCTCAAGGGTATGGGGCTGGCGGTGCCTCAGGATGTATCCGTGATAGGCTTCGACAATATCCCGGCGGCTGCCAGCGAAATCTTCTCTTTGTCCACACTGCGTCAAGACACCGATCAGCAGGCGCGAACCGCCGTGGCGTCGCTGAAGATGCTGATCAACAATCCTAGTAATGCGGTTGGGCGGCAGGTCATGCCGGTGGAGCTGATCCTGCGACGCTCATCCGCTGTGCCGAGTTTCAAATCCGATTGACCGCGAGACTTACAGCCAACGTATTCATTTGACGTGACAAAACGCCGCATTTACCATCCGCCCCACCAGCTATCCCAACTGACTGTCTAACACGATCATTTGGGAAAGCTTTTTTTGTAATGCGAATGGAAGCGCTTCCATGGCTCTGTTCAGCGCCGCTTCGGGTAAATGCTCGATTAATCCAACCAAGGAGTTGAAATGAAAAGGCGAAGTGTCCTCAAAGCGGGCCTGGTGCTGGTGACCACCAGCGCGTTGGCGGCGGTTTATCGTCCGGCTGGCGCCGCGTTGCGCGTATTTAGTGGGGGGCAGCGATGGCATGCCAAGGAAACGCTGCCACCCATACCGGCAGATCCTGGCAAGCGGATGTTTCTCAACGACAAGGAGTTTGCTCAGATCAAGGCCATCTTTGACCGATTGATTCCTGCCGACGAGGTCAGTGTCAGTGCCTCAGAGGCCGGCTGTGTGGTGTTTATCGACCATCAACTGTCTGGAGATTACGGCAAGGGGACTTGGCGCTATCGAGCCGGCCCCGAGCAAAAGGGCACTGCGGCCCAAGGCGATCAGTCTCTCGACGGCCCCGCCGACCTTTACCGCAAGGGACTCGCCGAGCTGGATGTTTACTGCCAGCAGCACCTGAATGCCTCGTTCGAGGCATTGACAGTGGTGCAACAGGACGCACTGCTCGAGCAAATGGAAGCCGGCCAGGTGGCATTCGCCTCGGTGCGCCCGGATGTGCTGTTCAAGCAAATGCTGGCCAACGTTCAAGAAGGCTTCTTCGCAGATCCGCTCTACGGCGGCAACAAAGACATGGTCGGCTGGAAAATGATCGGGTTTCCGGGCTCGCGTTATGACTACCGCGACTACATCGAACAACGCGGGCAGAAACTGCACATTAAGCCCGTGAGCATCATCGGCCGCGTGTGAAAGCCGGCAACACACCTATAACGCCGCCAAGGCGTAGCCTGATCTGGAAGCATACACATGACCTACACAAGACCGAAAGCCGATGTCGTCGTCGTTGGCCTGGGTTGGGCCGGCTCATTGATGGCCGAAGAACTCACCCGCGCGGGGCTCGACGTAGTCGCCATTGAGCGAGGCGTCTGGGAAGAAGCCAGCAAGAACTACCCACCCAGTATCGCCGCCGACGAACTGCGCTACGGCGCCCGTCGCGAAGCGCTCAAGCCACCTAGTGTGGAAACCCTGACCTTCCGCAACAACCCACGGCAGACCGCGCTGCCTGGCCGTGATTTCAACATCTGGCAGATGGGCTTCAGCGTCGGCGGCGCCGGCAAACACTGGGCCGCCAACGCCTGGCGCTTCAACCCCTCGGACTTCGAGATGGCGACCCGGCACAAGGAGCGTTACCACAATATGAAGCTGGCCGACGGTCTGATCGTGCAGGACTGGGGCGTAACCTACGACGACCTTGAGCCGCACTACGACCGCTGGGAAAAGATTGCCGGCATCGCCGGCAAGGCAGGCGTGATCAATGGCCAGAAGCAGTCCGGCGGCAACCCGTTCGAAGGCTCGCGCTCCGGTGACTATCCAACCCCGGCCATGGCCCGCTCGCACTGGAACGAGAAATTCCGCGAGACCACCGAAAAGATGGGCTTGCACCCCTTTCCGATTCCCGCTGGCACCATCGGCGCGCCTTACACCAACCCTCTGGGCGTGAACCTTGCACCCTGCACTTACTGTGGCTTCTGCGGGTTCTATGGCTGTGGCAACTGGTCGAAATCCTCGCCCAACGCCTGCGTGATCCCAGCGCTGGTGCAGCGTCGCAATTTCACGCTGCTCACCGAATGCACCGTGCTCAAAGCCGAGAAAGCCCCGGACGGCAAGACCGTCACCGGCGTGACCTTCAAGGACTCCGACGGAAACCTTGGCTTCCAGCCTGCCGACATCGTGGTGTTCTCCGCTTATCAACTGGACAATGTGCGCCTGTTGTTGCTGTCGGAAATCGGCACCCCCTACGATCCGACCACACGCAGCGGCACCGTCGGCCGCGCCTACAACTACCAAACCATGTCGTACGGTTTCCTGTACTACGAGAACGAGCAGATGAACCCGTTCATCTCCACCGGTGCGCTCTCGACGCAGATCGACGACTACAACGGTGACAACTTCGATCACACCGGCCTGGGCTTCCTCGGCGGCGCGGGCATCCAGGCGCTGTCCGACCAGGGCACGCCGATCAGCATGACCGACCGCGTACCCACCGGCACCAAGCTGTGGGGCTCGCAGTGGAAGAAAGCTTTCCAGCAGAGTTACCAGAACTACGCCAAGATCCAGGGCCAGGGTACGTCGTACTCCCACGTCGATTCCTACCTCTCGCTGGACCCGACCTACAAGGATGCCAATGGCCAACCGCTGCTGCGCATGACCTTCGACTACAACGACAACGACCGACGTATGTCGACCTTCGTCAAGGGCAAAATCGAGGAGATCTGCTATCAGAGCGGGGCGAAATCCTGGGAGACCGTGTCCTTCCCCGATCAAGCCAACTCGCCGATGCGCGGCTACGACAGCTCCCACACCATAGGCGGCGCGGTGATCGGCCTCGACCCGGCGAGCTCGGTCCTCAACCGCTATCAACAGTGCTGGGACGTGCACAACCTGTTCGTCTGCGGTGCCTCGTCGTACCCCAACAACGGCGGCTATAACCCCACCGGCACCCTCAGCGCGCTGACGCTCTGGACCGCCAAGGCCATCATTAACGACTACATCCGCCAGCCTGGCTTGCTGACACGATAAGGAGATCGCCATGAGCAAGTTCAAGACTGTCGCCGCCGCCGTCATCGGCTGCGCGATCATCGGTGGCGTGGGCTTTATCGCCTTCGCCCAGTACGGCGAACATAAGAGCTTCCCCGCCATCAAAGCCGGCCTGTTGACCGGTGATACGGCCCAGGTGCAACGCGGCCAATACGTGGCTGCAGCCGGTGACTGCGCCGCTTGCCACACCGTGCCCGGCGGCCAGACCTACGCCGGCGGCTACGCGCTGCAGACGCCGTTTGGCACCATCAAGGCGTCCAACATAACTCAGGATGCCGACACCGGCATCGGCGGCTGGAGCCTGGAGCAATTCGATAAGGCGGTACGCCACGGTGTTGGCAACCACGGCTACCTGTACCCGGCCATGCCGTACAACGCCTATACCAAAATGAGCGACCAGGACATCGCCGATCTTTACGCCTATATCAAGACGGTGCCAGCGGTTAAGCAAAAGGTGGTGGAAAACGAACTGCCTTTCCCGTTCAACCAGCGCATGCTGCTGGCGGGCTGGAACCTGCTGTTCTTCAAGGATGAGCGCTTCGCCGCCATACCGGGAGTCAGCCCGCTGGTTTCCCGCGGCGACTACCTGGTCAACGGCCCAGGCCATTGCGCCGCCTGCCACACGGCGAAAAACCTGCTGGGCGGCGACGTTGCCGAAACCTTCCAGGGCGGCACTCTGCAAGGTTGGCACGCGCCCGACCTGACGCCTAATCCGCACACCGGCCTAGGCAAATGGAAAGCCGAAGACATCGTCAGCTACCTTAAAACCGGCACCAGCCGCCAGGCCGCTGCCGCGGGCCCAATGCTCGAAGCCGTGGAAAACTCCACACAGTACCTGACCGACGACGATCTGCACGCCATCACTGCCTACCTGCAGCAACTGCCGGCCAGCAAGGCAGCGGTGCCCGTGGCGGTGCAGAGTACTGACCCGCAGATGGTGCAAGGCCGGCTGGTATTCGAGAGTCAGTGCGAAGCCTGCCACACCTCCAGCGGTGCCGGCGTGCGGCAGATGATCCCTGAACTGCGTAACAATGCCCAGGTCAACGTCAAGGATCCTTCGAGTCTATTGAACGTGGTGTTGAAAGGGGCGGACGGACCGATAACTGCAGGCAATCCGACAGGTGCAGGCATGCCGCGATTCGACTGGAAACTGGCAGACGAAGATATTGCCGCAGTGCAGACCTACATTCGAAACAGCTGGGGTAACAGCGCTTCGAAAGTGACAGCTGAACAAGTCAAGGCATCGCGCGCCGAATTAGGTGCCAAGGCTTGGCTGGGACGCTGAAGATCACTGTATTGGCAGGGGAGCGCGGCCAGCCTTGCATATAGGCTGGCAGCGACTAGTTGGCTACGAGCTAGAGAATGTAGATGAGCCATTAGCGATGCCATCACAGCGGGTGTTAATTACGTGCCGATCCATGCCGGAGCAGTCATGCTCAATGTTGAAGACACGAACTAACTGTACCTGTCTCGGAAAACTGGTGAATGCAACGAAGGAAAGAGAATGCAGCACGCTACGTTGAACCGCCTTTACACTGGACTACTCGCTCTGTTGCTGCTTTGTGTCACTCTGCCAGCCGGGGCTGAGCCCCTGCCAATTGTCCAGGTCAGTAGCCCCGGCAGCGCATCGCCAGAAGTAGACGCTTCGAGCTTGGATAGCCTCAGCGAACAGATCGATAAGATTCGGCAAAAAGTGTCGGTCAGCGCCAATGATGACTTGCTGTCGGGTTTGCGCCAGGCTGCTTTACAGGTGCAAAAACAAGCCGACGATCTGATTGCGCGGCAAGCTGTCGACATCGAACATCTAAGCGATCAGCTCGACATCCTCGGACCGGTGCAACCTGACGAGGTGCAAAGTCTTGCCAGTCAGCGCCAGACCCTGGTGGCTCAGAAGAACGCGCTTGTTAGTGATGTACGTCAGAGCAATACGCTTAGCCAGTCAGCCAAGGATCTGGCGACTCAAATTTTCACCCTGCGCCGCAGTCTCTTCGATTCGCAGATCAGCACCCGCACTGCGAGCCCGCTCAGTCCGGCGTTCTGGTCGACCCTGATCCGGCCTACCGATGAAGACTTCGGCCGCATGAACGAACTTATAGTAGACATTCATAGCGCGCTCAAAAGCGCGGTGTCGGCGGATCAACGTACGCTGCTCATCAGCGCTGTGTTCAGTGCATTTGTGATCTGGGTCGTTGTGCGACGCTTGCTGGAGCGCTTGCTGATCTGGGTGATTATCCGTTGGCTGCCAAAGGGCCGCCTTCGTCGCAGCGCTCTGGCATTGGCCGTCGGGGTGTCGACAATCCTCACCATCAGCGCCGCCACTTCTTTGCTGCATAGGGGCGTTGTCGGCAATGTGGTTCTTAGTAACGACGTGGTCAATCTGCTCGATCAACTCCAGACGCTAATCACGTTCTGCGCGTTCATCCTCGGCCTGGGCCGAGCACTGCTGATGTTGCCCCATCCCTCTTGGCGCCTTCTACAAATCCCGGACGAGATCGCTACGGTCATGGGCCGCTTCCCGGCCATGTTAGCGCTGGCCCTGCTGATCATCGGCACGCAGGAGCGGATAAACAGCGTGATAGCCAGCAGTCTGGCACTGTCGGTGGCTGTCAATGGTCTGACGGCACTTGCGGTTTCGCTGGTGTTTTTCTTCGCCCTGTTGCGCTACCGCCGGACTCGCCGCCGATTTGAGCTAGAACGTGTGGGAGGCTTCGCGGGGCTGATTCCTTTTGTCGTTGCTGTCTGGGTAGGGCTGAGTCTGCTGGCGTTGTTAAGCGGCTACCTGACACTGGCTTATTTTTTGACGGTGAAGCTTCTCTGGATTAGCGTGGTGGCATCGACTGCCTACTTGCTGATCACTTGCTTCGGGGACATTTGTGAAACTCTTTTATCTCCCAAGCAGCCTGGTGGCATGGCACTGGGTTCGGCGCTGGGCTTGTCCGTCCGCCACCAGGCGCAGGCCAGCACCATACTTGCGGGCATCGGCCGGACTTTGCTTTTGCTTTCTGCTGTGTTGCTCGCCTTTCTGCCATCGGGCTCAAGCCCGGGCGAACTGCTCGAAAGTTTTGCCCAACTGGAAGTTACCAACACATTTTTAGGCAGCCTGAATATCGGTCTCGGCGACATCCTGCTGGCTTTGGGCTGTTTGGTCGTCGGCATGCTGGCGGTGCGGGTACTCAAGGCGTGGTTTGCAGAAAGCTTGCTGCCCGAAACCAACATGGATGCTGGCATGCAGGCATCCTTGGTGACGTTGATCGGCTATATCGGACTTGTACTGGTGGTGACCTTGGTGATGACCACCCTTCACATCAGCCTTACCAATTTGACCTGGGTTGTCAGTGCGCTGTCGGTGGGGATCGGCTTTGGCCTGCAAGCCATCGTACAGAATTTTATCTCAGGTTTGATTCTACTGACCGAGCGGCCGGTAAAAGTGGGTGACTGGGTGAGTCTGGCCGGGGTTGAGGGCGATATTCGCCGGATCAGCGTGCGTGCGACGGAAATCCAGATGTCCGACCGCTCGACGGTGATCGTGCCGAACTCGCAATTCATCACCCAAAACGTACGTAACGTCACCATGGGCAATGCGTTGGGAGTGGTCGGTATCACCCTGACATTGCCTTTGGAGACAGACGTCGTGCAGATACGCGAATTGCTGTTACAAACCTTCACTGAGCACGAAGCAGTGCTTGATTCGCCAGCTCCTTCAGTGACCTTCAAGGACCTGACCAACACCGGTTTAATCATCAGCGCGAGCGGTTACGTAAATAGCCCACGCTCGGTAAGTGGCGCGCGAAGCGACCTATTGTTTACCGTTTTGGAGCATCTGCGAGAGCTGGGCATACCTCTGTCTGCACCGCAAAGAATGCTATTGATCAGTGAAGGTTTAGAAAAACAGGTCGCTCAAGCGTAAAGCGCATTTGCGCGGCTCCAGTTCCACGTGCCAGCCGGAGGTGGACCAGGTCAAAATAGCGCCCACCGCACTCTGCAACAATGGCAGTGGAATCTGGATCACCCTGGCCAAAAATTTTGAGAGGCTCAGAAACATCAACAGAAGCAGGACCGTATAAGCCATTTGAATAGAACAACATTTCCTACACTAGCCAGGCACTAGACTGAATGGACCTGACCGGACAACTTAAACGTTTGGTCTCAACTACAATCAGTTAGAGGCCGTTGTCTGATGAATACTAAGTGCTGCTGCGTGGAGTTTTGGCTATTGGTTTAGAATGACCCCTTACCCAGATGTCAGGGTTCCAGCGATAGAAACGCCGAATCGGGCGTGCACCATTGCGGGAGCCACAGCGAACTCAATCCACTCAGAAAGTCGCTTTTACTTGCAGCCCAAACATCAGCGCGTTATCAATTTTCTCGCCCGAAAACGGCTCCGGCTCAATAATGTATTGCACATCCGGGCGCCGCTGCCGATGCGCTTGACGTTGGAGCTGTCGTAGTAATAACCGAGCTAGTACACGCCAGGCGGCTCGCCCAGATACTTGTACACCAACTCGATCGGCACCACGGGGCCGGTGGTGTGCTTGGGCCCCAGGTGCCAGGCGCGGCTGGAGTTGCCGTTGCTTTCCGGATCGACGTTAAAGGCGGCCACGCGCAGTTGCCAGGACGGCAAGAAGTCATACTTGACCCGCACGCACAGGTGGGCGTTCGGATAGTTGGTCCAGCCGCTGCAGTCGGACATGTTCAGCGGGTGGCCGCAGAAACCGGCATTCATGAAGTTGCAGAGGATCCCGGAGACCAAACCACCGCCGTCGTTGCCCATGGCCATGTAACCGAGCTTGACGTTCAGGGCCGGGGTGAACAAGTGCGCTCGTAGCTCAGTTCGGTCAGGCGGGTATAGAGGCCACCGAAGTTTTCCTGGATCGGCAAGCGGTTGCCGACCAAGTCGTCCGAGGCGCTGTTGCCGCGGCGATCATTGATGGTCAACTGTACCTTGCCGCCATTGCCCAGGCCGTACCGGTTGCTCAGATCGAACTGCACGCCCAGCTTGATGTTCTGTGAGTAACGACCCGAACGGTGCTTACCCCCATCTGCGTTGTAGGTCGTCTCGCCGCTGTAGTTGCCGGTGAACTTGATACCGTCTTCGTCCAACTGATGGCGCAGGCCACCGCAGTCGCCAGTGAGGGTGTTTCGGGTCAGCAGGTCCGAGTCGGTATCGGCCAGCTCAGGCAGCGCGACGTTGCAGGTCATGCCCAGGAGAATGAACGAGGTTAGACGGTTAGAGCAACGAACGGATGACATGCGGGACCTTCCAGGAATCGCGACCGGCGGATAAAAAGGGAAGCGCGGCACTTTGGGGCACCGCGCGAAATCGGAACGCCCGCCCGCAGGGCAGGCGCATTGGCTTACGGCAAGGCGTAGGCGATCACGTAGTCGCCTCGATCCGTCGGTTGGCGAGCGCCACCGGCGGTGATTACGATGTATTGCTTACCAGTCTTCGGCGACACATAGGTCATCGGACCACCCTGGCTTCCAACGGGCAGGCGAGCGTTCCAGGCTTCCTCGCCGTTGCCGCTGTTGAAGGCGCGCAGGTAAAAGTCCCTGCGAGCCTGCGATAAAGATCAAACTACCTTGAATCGATAGAGTACCGCCGAGAGTCGGCAGGCCGATTTTGATCGGCAAGTGCATACGAATGCCCAGAGGGCCGGTGTCTTCGATCGTGCCGACTGGGACATGCCAGGCGACTTTCTGGGTCTTCATGTCGATGGCGGTCAGGGTGCCGAACGGTGGCGCTTGGCAAGGGGTGCCGGTGACCGAAAGGAAGCGGTTCTTGTTCACGGCATACGGGCCCATGCCGGTGTTCAGCGCTTCACCACCGAGGAAGCTTTCGCGTCTTTCTGCTGCGGCACCATCTGGATCCACAGGCCCAGACGCATATCGTTGACAAAGATGAAGCCATGTACCGGATCGGTGGAGATGCTGCCCCAATTCATGCCACCCAGGGAGCTTGGGAAGCTCAGCGACAGGTCGGTAAACGGCGCGGTGTACAGGCCGTCGTAGCGCATCTTTCTGAAGTCGATACGACACAGGAATTGGTCATACGGGGTGGCGCCCCACACCCCACATGTCCGACTCGGTCAAGGTCTGCGCGCCGATCTGCGGCATGCCGACCGACTTGGGTTGGGTCAGCGAGTAGGGCTCGTTGGGGATATTGGTAGCCTTGACCGGTACTTCTTCGACTTTGGTCAGAGGCTTGCCGGTGGCGCGATCGAGCACATGTATCTACCCGGCCTAGGTACCGGTCACCACTGCAGGCACGGTCGTACCGTCGGTCTTGGTGAAATCCATCAGGCTTGGCTGAATTGGCAGGTCGAAGTCCCACAGGTCGTTGTACATGGTCTGGAATACCACTTCTCTTCGCCCGTGGTTGCGTTCAGCGCTAGAACCGAAGCGCCATATTTGTGGTTCAACGCGGTACGTTCCATACCGTAGATGTCGGTTGATGAACTTCCCATCGGCAGGAAGCTGGTGTTCATTGCAGGGTCATAGGACCTCGGCGCCCAACTGTTGGGCGTGCTGCGTACATAGGTGCTGCCGGCAGTTGGCGCTTGCTTGCGCGGCTTGCCCGGGTCGAAGGCCCAGCGCATGGCGCCAGTCACCACGTCAAATCGCGAATCACGCCGCCCAGCATATAGGTCTGGACATTGTCAGCGACGCGGCACCCAACCACCACAGTAGTGCCGGCCATCAGCGGGGTGGAGGATAGTTGGTAGCAGGAGTCAGGTACATCGCCCAAACCGGCTTTGAGGTCAACCTGACCATTCGTGCCGAAACCCTGGCACAACTTTCCGGTGTCACCATCCACGGCAATCAGATGTGTATCGATGTTGTTGGTCAGCAGGCGGCGCTGGCAGTTGCGCCGGCAGGTACGCTAGCCCCGGTGATCGGTGATCGGTGAGCTGTTGGGCTGGGTAGCGGCACGGTGGCGTTGAAATAGGCCATGCCGCGACAGCGTTCCCGCGTCCGCCACTGCCCAAATGACGCTACCCAGCAGGAACAGCGCAAAGAGCTACGCCCCGATTGGCTTGCGCTGGGCGATCAGGACGCCAGAGAGGACCATTACCACTTTTCGCCAATCAGGAAGCACCTGGGAGCCTTCCAGGCTGAGTAGGCGAGCCCCACCGCAGGCTAGGAGGAGTCGAGCAGGATAATAACGAGGCCTAACCCGACCAATATGACGGTTGGGAGGGGGCGAGATCGGAATTTTGTTTGCTCCATGTCCATGACCTCATAGGGAGAAAGTTAAAGCGTTCTGATAGCTAGCTGGCTAAGTAATTACAGGCGAGTAGGTATGTGTTTTGGCGCTTCAGATACCCGTCCCAAAGCAAGGCAGCCTCCATAGGGAATGTTTGAGTCTCTCTACGGCAAAAGTCTGTTGCATCGTGGCCGGAGATCGGGCGACGCTTCCAAAAGATCGGGATGTCGCTGTCCGTAGATAATCCGCACCTGTGAGCAATACGACCTGCCGAGGTTTTCTATAGTCCTCGGCGTAGGGTCCATCCTGGGAAGCACTTTTCAATTTTCTAGCGCCAGAGCCCCATGAGTACACTCAAATAAGGCACCGGCTCAATCATTCGCAAGCTGTTGACCCTTGACGGTATCTGAGGTGTCTGGCTGACCAGCCAGATGTTAAATGTCGAGAATCTCGTGACGAGCCTAGCTAATGAAACTTCGGAGCGGCTTTCGAACTTAGAACATTCCATTAGCGTTCATTGATTTTTCAGGGACGGCTTGAATGACATCCCAGTGCTCGACTATTCGGCCGTCTTTAACCCGGAACACTTCCAGCACCGCTTGTCCGCGATCGTGCGCAGAACCACGCGAGTGCACATGTAGCCATACCAAGTCGTCTTGGGCGACACTCCGCACCACCTTGACCTTCGATTGAGGGTGATTTTTAAAGTATCCGTTGAAGTAATTTACGAACGGGGTTTTGCCATTTGCGACTTCCGGGTTGTGCTGAATGTAGCCCTCAGAAAGAACACGGCTGGCCTCAGCTACCTGATGCTTGTTGAATACTTGGTCGTAGAAGTCCAGAACAAGCTTACGGTTGGAAGCCTCAACAGTCAGGTCACGAGGCTTCGTGTCTGATGCTTCAGTAATACCGAACATGCCGTTCTGATTGGCCGAGGGTGCCAGTATAGGCTGAATGATGTCCCAATGCTCCGTGATCAAGCCATGCTCAACACGGAATATATTCAAGATCGCAGTACCTGGGCTGGAGGGGTCTGGCTGGCTGTGTATGTGCATGTATACAAGATCGCCCTGAGCCGCGGTATGTATTACCGTAGACCGGGCATCAGGATGGGTTTTGTAGAATTCGCTAAAGAATTTCACAAACGGCGCTTTACCATCCGGCACGGTGGGGTTGTGTTGCTTATAGCTATCCGAGACAACGCGGGCGGCATCGTCAGTGTGGTGTTGATTGAAGAATTTCTCGTAAAAATCTAGCACCAAGCGCGTATTGGCCTGCTCTTGGGGCAGATCGCGACCTGGTTCGGCAAAAGCTGCTGTGGTGAAAAGGCACGCGCCGAATAAGGCGCTCTGCAACAAACGATGGAGGCGAGACATTGTATGATTCCTAATAAGAGGAGAGGGTTCGGCGATCCCGCATGGTTTTCCAACCTTAAATCGCATCTCATCGAGCAAGTGCAATAGCGATGTTGGTATAAAGCCTTGATAGGGGGAGGGCAGAATGAGATTTATCTTGGGCTTATGAACAGATAAAAGAGCGTCCCCTCTCCCGAGCAAACAGCCAAAGCAATCATTTCTAGAACCGAACTCGTACTGTTCCATTGCGCTGGAAGGTGGCTTTCGTGCTATTTGGGGGATTATCTTCTGGGGGCTAGGGCGTCCGCTTTACGGCGCCGTATAACGTTTCATGCTCATGCTGCTTTGATCGATGCTAGACATCCATGCCTGGGCTGCTGGAGCTTGCTTGAACAATTTCATTGATGCATCTGCGTCCTGAACAGACCTCCAGTGCACGATTACTACCCATTGCCCATCTTGGGTAGAAGCTGACTCTCGCGACAAAAAACCAGGTTGCTTCGCGACATGTTGTACTTCGACTTGTTTGTCGATTACCGAAAACTGTTTAGGGCTAACCTCTGGTTTAAGCGTCGCGGTCACTACCTCAATGATCGGGGACGAATCTCGTGCGTGCGCCATAGCAGTGATACCTACTAGAGTTAGAAAACCTGACATAAGCAAAACCTTTCTCATATTCTGTTCCTCAGTTGGGACGTTTTTTCTCCGGCGCGGGCGCGTTGACAGCAACGGGACACCCTTCGCAGGCTCTTCTCTGCGTGTAGTTGAATCAAAGCCTCCTGCACATTTCGGCGGATAGCTCTGGGGGTGAAGAAACATTCTCGGTGTGCTGGAAATTAGTAGGTTCAAGCGAATACGTAAAGAGATTACCCGCAGGTAACCCGCTCATTCAGCAGTGACAAAAAGTATCTGAGCTACTGCCTGCCAATAACAGTCTTGGATCCAGATTTCCTCGGAAAGCTGAAAATATTCCTCGGTTGACTTCAGTAAGTGCCAATAATTAGCTTGTTTGTACCTATTATGGTCGCTCGCATTAATAACTGTGGGCGTATCCAGCAGTTGGTATCAAATGATCGACAAAACATACGATTATTTTCTATGTGGGACATATGCAGGCTCGATTAGTAGTGGTCCGATTCAGGCTAGAGAACTGCCAAGACTTTCCAGCTAACTTTTCGCGGAGGCGTTGGATTGGTATGACTTGCTCAAAGGTGCGCATCGCTATTTTTAAGTCTTTTGATTATTAGGTTCTCCAAGTTTGTGCTCCTGTCTGTTCGAAAACTTTACGATAGTGGTAATCGATTTAAGTTGGGCTAATGTGGTTTGATTCCAGTATTGGCTCGTTCCTGCGAGCGAGCCAATCAGCACGAGTATTACGTAAGTTTTGCCGCGATTTCAGCGACGCGCTGCCCCAGCAGTTTTGCAGTCTCCAGATCCCCAGAGAGCGGAGCCTCATCAGTAGACGCATCCGAAGGGGAAACTGCCAAAGCACCTGCGAAACCCCCTGTCCAGTTAATATCCGCTGGGCCATTAGCCTTGGTGTTGGCAGGCATAAGGCCGGTGCCAACCCAAATCTGCCCATGTTGTTGAGACAAAGTCCAGAAATATTGAATTGTAGAAAATTTATCGCCATTTAAGGACGCAGAGTTGGTAAAGCCTGCCGCAACCTTATTCTTCCACGCTTGTCCAAACCAGGGCTTTGACGACGCGTCGGCAAATTTTTTGAATTGCCATGCTGGTCCCCCCATGTAAGTGGGGCTGCCGTAAATGACGGCATCCGCTAGGCTGATTTCCTCCCAGGCATTCTCCGGAAGATTACCCTCTGCGTCGATTACGAACATCTTGGCATTGGCACTGGCTGCCGCGCCTGCATGAACGGCTTCCGCCTGCTTAGCTGTATGACCGTAGCCACTGAAATATATGATTGCAACAGTTGTCATGGCGAATTTCCTTGAAAGGGCACATGATTGATTTTTAGCGACGGCCTAACTGTAGTTATCAGATTTCGGCAATGGACTCTAACTCGATGTTTTATCTTAGGCAAGATAGTAACCTCTAGCTCACTTGGTTACCCGAGGGTGACTTGCTAGCATCGCAGTTCGCAGTTCGCAGTTCGCAGTTCGCAGTTCGCAGTTCGCAGTTCGCAGTTCGCAGTTGTGATAGGTGGAAATTCATGCTGTCCTGCTTCCCTGTTACTTCCTAGTCTTGATTAGGCGGCGGCTGTGTTTCTCTCGGAAGTTTGTATGAATTGATGAGGTTTATCTCAGCTCAAGAAAGTGCGCCAAATCCTCATATGGGAGCATTCCGTCACTGACGTGGCTCCCCCACCCAAGGCCGAAGTAACGCGATCGAGTGGAGTGCCCTTCGATCGGCTGCACGGCTAATGGTTAATGGTGCTGTTGTTTGCCCGTTTGTTCATCATTATGTGAAAAGACAGTACTGCGATGAGCCGCTTGTCAAAGCTCTGCCTCTATCTCTGCATTCCCTTGATCGTAGGCCTTTTGAGCTGCCAAGACCGCATCAGCATTTTCCTCGGCCCATTGAAGGGTGACAGACACTGCTTGTGAAAGGGTTATGCCGAGAGGCGTTAACGAATATTCAACGGTAATCGGAACTGTTGGGTAGGCATGTCTGCTGACTAGGCCATCGCGCTCGAGTCGCTTAAGTGTCTGCGACAGAACCTTTCGTGACAGCCCTTCAATTTGCTTCAAAAGAGCATTGAAACGCCACTTTTTCTCATGGAGAAGCCCCAGTATCAGTATTGCCCACTTGTCAGCAATGCGTTGTAGGATGAAACGTGTCGGGCATTCGGACGCATAAGGATTCCAAGGTGATATGCGTGTCATAGGGCGTCGTCTCCGGTTGGGGCGTGGGAAGCGGTCATGTTCATTTTCGTCCCGTATTCGGTGACCTGGCAGTGGTTTATTTTGGGCGCCAGGTAACTTTATGATACTCACCTGATTTGTTGAATGCCAAGCGTCACGAAGGCTTCTGTTGACGAGTGTGTGCATTTGTAAAACGCTTCGACCGTAACCTGAGCAATCAGGAATTCTGTAGCGAACTGGATCGCCAGAGCGAAGATTGTGAGTCCCCGCTGCTGAAAGCCAGAGCGCCTTTGCTGCTGATGTGCACGCCCGGAACCACGCGGCCGGCTGAGCTTCTAGATTGCCTTTGCATGCTATTTTGTAGTGGTCTAATGAAACCGGACACCCATTTAGGCGAGAATGCTCGCCATAGAGAGGTGTCTGATGACCAAACAACGCCGTACCTTTACGCCCGAGTTCAAGCGAGAAGCTGCCATCCTGGTGCTCGACCAAGGCTATAGCCACGCCGAGGCAGCCCGTTCAATTGGGTTGGTTGAGCCAGCCCTGCGCCGGTGGGTGAGCCAGCTCCAGCAAGAACGTGGCGGTATCACTCCAACCAGCAAAGCGATGACGCCTGAGCAGCAGAAAATCCAGGAACTGGAAGCCCGAATTAATCGCTTGGAACGGGAAAAGTCGATCCTAAAAAAGGCTACCGCGCTCTTGATGGCCGAGGAACACGAGCGCTCGCGTTAGTCGCTCAACTCCGTTCCGAAGAGCCAGTTGATCTGTTGTGCTTGGTCTTTGAAGTCACCCGATCTTGCTATTACGCACACTGTCGCAAACGACGAGCGCCGGATGTTGAACGGCTCGCTTTGCGCGCTCGGGTGAATGAGTTGTTCACCCAGAGCCGCAGCGCAGCTGGTAGTCGGAGCATCATGTTCATGATGCGTGCGGACGGAACAAACATCGGTCGGTTCAAGGTGCGCCAGCTGATGGACGAGTTGAAGCTGATCAGTAAACAGCCCGGCTCGCATGCCTATAAAAGGGCGACGGTGGAACGTCCTGACATCCCAAATGTGCTGGATCGGGAGTTCAACGTTTCGGCACCGAACGAAGTCTGGTGCGGCGATATCACGTACATCTGGGCGCAAGGTCGCTGGCACTATGTGGCGGCAGTGATCGACCTGTATGCACGCCGTGTGGTGGGTTGGGCGTTCTCGCCGAAGCCCGATGCCGACCTGGTGATCAAGGCCCTAGACATGGCATATGAGCAGCGGGGCCGCCCACAGAATGTTTTATTCCACAGCGAGCAGGGCTGCCAATATGGCAGCCGGGCTTTCCGCCAACGGCTGTGGCGCTACCGCTTTAAACAGAGCATGAGCCGGCGCGGAAACTGCCATGACAACGCCCCGATGGAGCGTTTGTTTCGTGGCCTGAAAACAGAGTGGATACCGACAGTGGGCTACATGAGCGCGTCACTGGCCCAGCAGGATATCGGTCGGTTCATGATGCAGCGGTACAACTGGCAAAGGACGCATCAGTTCAACGATGGGTTACCGCCTGCGGTCGCTGAGGAAAAACTTAACGCAGTGTCCGGGATCAGTTGACCACTACAATTTTGACCTTCAAGGGTTATATGTCTTATTGAGCGCCCTGCGTGATGATTACCATTTCTGAAGCCTTGCCGATGCCGATTGGGCTTATGTTCTGTATTACTCAGTGACTGGCCCGTCGGCGTGTAGCCAAAAGATGTTGTATAGGATGGTCTTATCACGGAGCAGGGTAGTTGTCTAATAATCGTCAAGTAAGCGATCAGTAACTTGGCCTGCTCGTGGACGCTTTATCGCTCGCTGATCGCTGAGAAGGCCGCGTTTGTTGGCGCCGTCCGGGGCCGCCTCGTGCCGTCAGCAATGCCGCAGAGTCGCTCAATCTCTACGGACTGCGTCCCCCGATACGTAAGGGCTCAGCGAGTTACGCAGTTTCCGGATATTGGATCGCCGTGCTGGATGGAGCTCATCGGAAATTACAGGCTATCCAGTGGGA
Organism: Pseudomonas sp. GL-RE-29; assembly: GCF_019947275.1. Lineage (NCBI taxonomy): Bacteria > Pseudomonadati > Pseudomonadota > Gammaproteobacteria > Pseudomonadales > Pseudomonadaceae > Pseudomonas > Pseudomonas sp. GL-RE-29. The sequence goes on along the minus strand of NZ_JAGYGD010000013.1, from coordinate 79,403 downwards.
TTCTGGTGGTTGATTGAGAGCGCTCGTCTCCGTGCTGGTTCGACGTGTAATTCTGTACGCTCGTGGTTTCTAAGTCGTTAAATGACTGGTGTGTCTTGTGCCAAGCCCATCAAGCTTCTGGCGAAAAGCCTTGAAGTGATTTAAGGGGCCCAACATCTTTGCAGGTTGCTCCGCGACAAAAGGCTGGGATTGAAAAGTGTAATCCGCGCGGTGTCGATGGTTCGCAGCGGCTCGGGGAGACGGTTCTGCCCTACGTGCGGTTCGATACAAATCAGAACACTGGCTACCGTCGGCGCCAGGTCCTCACTGACGACTTCTTTCTAGCAATTCCTGGTATTTGGCAAATCGATTTCAAGGACAATCATCGCCGCCGAGTCATTTGTTTGTCCTCTTAGATGATCGCGGCGTCAGATGTCCTGCCGGTAGTGTCGCCAGGTTAATGCGGGTTGAAGGCGCTCGCAAATCTACCAATCCCGCGCCAAAGCCGGGAGCTGCCGAGATAGGAAATCGATCCACGCACGCGTTTTCGCGGCCGGGCGGCGCGTCTGGTGGGTTATGGCATAAATGGCGCCTAGGTCCATCAGAGGCTCATCAAGTACGACACTGACGAGCGCACCTGTCGAGATGCCGTTCGCGGTCATGTAGCGCGGACCGTAGACGATCCCCTGTCCGGCCATTGCGGCCTGGACCAGCGCCTCGCCGCTGTCTGCATGAAGGGACCCCCTCACAGGGACGTGCCGACTACCGTCCGTGCCGAAAGCCCAGAATAACGTTCCGGTGCGCGATGCGAGCGTAAAGCCTAGGCAATCGTGATTTGCGAGGTCGGCAATTGTGCGGGGGGTGCCGTGTTTGTTGAGATAATTGGGCGATGCGCAAATCGATAGATTTACGCTTGCTAATTTGCGCGCTACGAGGTTGCTGTCGGCCAGCACGCCAATGCGGATAGCCATGTCCCACCGTTCCTCGACGAGATCGACATAGCGGTCGGTCAGGCCGAGCTCGAAAGTGACTGCTGGGTATTGTCGATGAAATTCCGCGACGAGGGCGGGAAGGTGCTGCCCCCCGAAAGTCGATGGAGCGGTCACCCGCAGCAGGCCTTCGATCTCGACGGAACGTGCCGATGCCATCGCCTCAGCCTCACGCAATTCAGCTAGGAATCGCTCAGCCCTTTCTAGGAAATCAGCCCCGGCCTCAGTGAGCGATAGTCGTCGGGTCGTGCGATTAACAAGAGTGGTGCTCAGGCGCGCTTCTAATCCGTTCAAGTGCCTTGCAGCCATAGCGGGCGACATATTCATAGATCGTGCTGCAGCGGATAGCCCACCCAATTTTATGGCTTGGACAAAGACTTCAATTGCGACAAGCCGGTCTGACATAACTTAATACTCATAGTATCAAATGTTACAACGATCAAGGTCCTTATCACTATGGTGTATCAGCTCTACAATTCTTGGCAAGACAATCTGTTGAAGCTGCATTAAACGATCGGACGCTAGTGCAAATGATCACTATCCTGAGTGAGCGTAGATATGACCATTGCCGTTTCGGGTGCCACCGGCCAGCTCGGTCGATTCGTCGTTGATAGACTAAAGATCAAGCCCGCCATTCCCCACATAGTCGCGCTTGTCCGTTCGCTGGAGAGGGTTGCTGATTCGGGTGTCGCTACACATGCGGCGGATGACAGCTGTTCCGAAAGATTGGGCGCCTCGCTAGGGCGCGTTGCTACGCTGCGTCTCACCTGCGAAATTGGTAAGCGCGCGTTGCAGCACGTCAATGTCATTGCAGTTTCGAAGCCGCGGGGCGTCAAGCGGATGTTTTATACCAGCCTTCTGCGCGCGAATAATTCGCCGCTGAACCTCGCAGTTGGCCATCTCGAAGGCGAGGAAGCGCTGGTTCAGTGGCGAATGGAACGCATGAAGTCCTACTTCGACCCCGTCATGTATTTCCCGCACAAGCCGCATGTCGAGACGGCGTGGCGGCGACGCTCCCCCGACTCGGCCAAGGCAGTTTGGTCTTGGTCGCTAACGACAATCCGACTGCCCTCAACGATTTCTTCCACTTTGCTAACGTCGTATCGTCGAGCATTAGTTCGTGCTCGAGACGATCCCGCCTCGCGCTGACTGGAATAACTGCAACGGCAAATTGTAAACATCATGACCATGGCGGGCAGTTATCGCCAGCCCAACCTAGCAGCGGATATGATCCTATGAAAATCGTGACACGTGGCCTCTTGATCGGCGGTAAGGAAGTTCCATCGGCCGACAACCGGCTGACCGTAGATATCTCTCCTTGGTCGGGGGAGGTCTATGCGAAGATTGCTGCGGCTTCTCCCTCTGACGTGACTGCTGCTGTCGATGCCGCCGCGTTAGCATTCCCAGCTTGGTCGGCCATGCGGCCGTTCGAGCGACGCAAGATCTTCCTGCGCGCCGCCGACCTGATGGAAGCGCGCATTGAGGATGCCATCGCAACCATGGCTGGCGAGGTCGGGGGAGCCCGGCCTTGGGCGAAATTCAACGTGGAGCTCTGCGTCGAGATCCTGCGCGAAACGGCGGCGGCCATCACCCAACCCATCGGCCAGGTGCTGGCAACCGACATGCCGGGTGTCCGCTCGTACGCTAAGCGAATGCCCTATGGTGTCATCGCTGCCATTTCGCCGTGGAATGCCCCCTACATTCTCGGTATCCGCTCGATCGCCATTCCACTCGCTGCAGGAAACACTGTGGTGATGAAACCATCCGAGGACGCGCCCATCAGCTGCGGGCTCTATCTCGCCGAAGTGTTACAGGAAGCTGGCCTGCCCGCCGGCGTGCTGAACGTCATCACCGACGACCTTCAAGATGCAGCGATCATCGTCAGCACGCTGATCGCCGATCCGCGCGTTCGGCTGGTCAACTTCACCGGTTCCACCAATGTCGGGCGCGTCATAGGCATGGAAGCAGCGAAAAACCTGAAGCCCGCCGTCCTTGAACTGGGCGGCAAGAACGCGCTCGTCGTGTTAAAGGATGCCGACATCGACTACGCGGTAAAGGCAGCGATCTTCGGAGCCTATATGAATTCCGGACAGATCTGCATGTCGACAGACCGCGTGATTGTGCATCGAGCCATCGCTGATCGTTTCACCGCCGCGTTCACTAAGACAGTCAAAGCGATCCCTTATGGCGATCCATCTGACCCGAAGACCTTGGTGGGGCCGTTGGTTAACGCTCGCGCCGCGCAGCGCGTGTCGGCGCTGATTAAGGATGCGGTTACCAAGGGCGCGACACTATTGGCGGGCACCGGCGACATCGAGGGCGACAACGGCACTCTTCTAGAACCGGTTCTGCTGTGCGACATCACTAAAGAGATGGATATTTTCTACGGGGAAATATTCGGACCTGCGACCGTCGTGCATGTAGTGGAATCGGCGGATGCGGCTGTCGAACTGGCGAACGACACCGACTACGGTCTGACCGGTGGCGTGATATCAGAGAATCTTGCGGAAGCGCTTGAAGTTGCTGATCGTATGCAGACGGGCATCATCCATGTTAATGGACAGGGCATCGCAGATGAACCAATGGCGCCGTTCGGCGGTGTCAAGAACACTGGCTATGGTCGGTTTGGCGGTCAGGCTGGCCTAGACGCGTTCAGTGTCACTCGCTGGATCACTGTTCAAGAGCACGGTCACGCGCATTATTGAAAACAATCTACGGTCAATTCAGTGAAGAGGTACTACGCGATGCGCATGAAAGTTATGTCGTCTCTCGCGGCCGTCGCCGAGATCCCGCTCATGGCGCTCCAAGGAGTCGCGCAAGCGGAGTGTCGTCCGCGTGTTATCGAGGTGGTGACTTTCCTGCTGAAGCGCTGAGTTAGGGCACCGCAATTCTACCTGGAGCTTTCAATTGACCGGCTCTTCGTTGCCGGATGGGAATTACTGGAACTCTGGCGCACTGCCGATATTGCCTTCGCCGACGAAAAAAGTACTCATCGTGATGCTTTCACTGCTGTTGTGAGCTGGTGCAGCAGTCGTTCGGCGCTGGCCATTTTGATCGCGCAGGTGTTGGCCTGGCGGCAGAGCGAATGCGCCACGCTCATCTGCAGGTTCAATGCAATGCGCTCGCATTCCAAAGGGTGTAATCCCTCGCGTAGAGCCTGCGGCAGGGCGCTGCTGCAGACCTGGCGTTCCCAGACCACGCCCATACGGGCGAAGTCACGGGTGCGCCACCGAAAAAAGGTGCTGCTTGCGCTGGTGTTCTGCAGCAGCAATCGAATATCCAGCAATGAGTTGGGCATAATTGCGCGCCTAACATGGGGAAAGAACCGTATTGATCATCGGTGAATTGCATCCCTGATTGAACTTAGAGATATTTTTTGAATGTTTCTCCTTTGATAGCTATTGTTGCTCCTAGTGCTACTGCGCACGGCAAAAGCGCAGCAATGGGTTAAAGCGAAAAGGGCAGGGACAGGTAAATGATCCAGGGCTCGATCAAAAGTGGTAGCACTGCGCACTTAGCGCGGTGATAGACAAAGCTGCTTTCTCGCCCCGCGCCAAATTTGCGCAGGTCACGGCGCATCCAAGCTAACCCCAAAGACGTTTTGATGCGTCTGCCAACGCGGCGGGCGAGTGAGATCGCCGAGTGGTTGCCTCATAACTGGCAGCGTGCCTAACTCAGTCAAGGTGAGCTCGTCAGAGGCTTATGCCTTAAAACAAGGAAGGATAGAAAAATCATTAAAACGAATCTCACCGTGGTTGATAATGAGCCAAATCCCGAGCTTGAGGAAGCAATTAGTGTTGGTTTGAATGCATTCAATGATCAAGTCACAGGCTCAAATGATCGTAGTCCGCTGACAGTGATAGTCAGAGACCCGAATACGAACGATGCCTTGGGAGGAATCATCGGAAGATCGTCTCTAGGATTGGCGTTTCTCGATCTCTTTCATCTGCCATAATCTCTCCGTGGATTAGGATTGGGTACGAAAGTACTGAAAGCGTTTGAGGATGAGGCGCGTAGCCGGGGATGCCTCTCGGCCGTGCTCTACACCATTAGCTTCCAGGCGCCTGGTTTTTACGAAAAGAACGGCTGGATACGTTTTGGGGAAATAGCCTGTGACCCAGAAGGTGCGAGTCGTATTTTTATGAGCAAAAAGCTCTGACAGCTAGATTGAAATTGCCACAAGCATAGACGTAGCTGGTAGCAAGGCGCGATCACCATACGCTTACGGCTGTTAGGCGGTGGGCTTAAGTGAAAAACCCTGCTACCGGCCCCGCCTGTTTAAAAATAAGAGTGTAGGATTTGCTTTGCTGATCGACCGTTTTAAAGCGATTTGACTGAACAGCGAAAAGCTCAACGCTTACCTTTCGAGCTTAGAATGTTCTGTTAGCGTTCGATTATTTTTCAGGTCTGGTTGCAAGACATACTAGTTCTCGATAATTTGCCTGCCTTTTACCCTGAACACATCCAGCAACGCCTGTGAACGGTCCTGCAGAACTTCACGAATGCACATGTAGCCATTTCAAGTCTTCTTGGGCGACGCTCCATTTAACCTGGACCGTCGATTGAGGATTATTTTTGAGGTGGCTGTGAAGTTAATTTACGAACGGCGCTTTACCTTTTGCTACGCCCGTATTGTGCTGAATGTAGCCGTAAGAAAGTACACGGCTGGCCTCGGCTACCTCCATGTGCGCTTCAGGCCGATATACTCACCAAGTAGGAAAAAGATTAATTCCTTATCTATAGATATTTTTTAAACGTCGCCGCGGTGATGTTGGTTGTTAGTCCGAGCGTCACCGCGCAAGGCAAAAAAATGGCCATCGGATTGAGTGAAAAGGGCAGGGACAGATAGATAACCCACGGCACGATCAGCAGAGGTATCACTGCTCGTTTAGCTCGGTGATATACAAAGCTACTTTCTCGACCCGCACCAAATTTGCGAAGGTCACGGTGCATCAAACCATCGACAAAACCGGTGAAAGACGCCAACAAAAATAGTGGCGTGGCCAGGATTAGAATGGTCAGTCGCACCACGAAGGTCAAGGTCACATACACAGCGGCCATTACGAAGTCCTCGATGCTCAAGTAGAGCTGGGTAATCCAGCTCCAGAAGCCGTTGCCCTGGCTCGATACCCGCGCCTGCCTAGCGAAGTCCGCAAAGCCAGTCTTGACCAATAACCATTGATTGAGAAAATCAAGCCAGTGGACAATCTTCTGTCCAGGTTGTTGGAGGATGGGAGAAGATTTGAAGTGCCCACTCAGCCAGCCCAGTTCGTTCGCCAACATGGCTTGGCTGTGCCGCCAACCCTGATCGCCCCAGAACAGCAGCAAACCGGCGAACTCGATGAGTATCGAGAACAGCAACGAGGCGATCAGCAAACCGATAATGCGTAAGACCAAGCCAATAACCGAGACGATCAATCCCGGACGCTGTAACGGTTGTGGCGGCGTGTTCTGTACGGAAGTCACCATCCTTTACTCCATTGCGCGCCGTTAAGTTGATGCTGCCACGGCGCCTGCCGAATACGTGTTTGCTGAATCAAAACCTGTAACGGGGCGGGCTACCCCACCTGATCCAGATCGAAGTTGGTTGTTGGGCCGCCACCGCTCGCACTCCACCATTGGCCCGCCTGTTCGTTGTAAGTGGCCCGCATCCGCTGGGTAAGATCCTGCAGGTCCTTGGGCATGGCATCGTCGTTGGAGGGTTTCGGCAACGGAATGCGGACTTTCCAGAGCTGCCCACCGGCCTGGAAGGAGAACATTTGCCCCTTGGGCAAGCTGACGATGTGAGCGGGCTCGATCAACGGCACGCTGGTGCTGCTGACGCGATCCTGCGAAGACGAAGTGAAGTCTGTATTGGCTTCAGGATCGGAGGTGTCGGTGGCACCCGACACCAGGGTTCTGGTTAGCACGTTGACCTTGGGCAACTGCTGGGTGAGCAGCTCCGCGGTGGCGGTCTCGCGGACCCGCAGTATCTGCAGGGTGTTGAAATTGCCGATCACCTGGCCGGCCTTGGCCCGGTTGCCGATGCGTGCCTCGATATCACTGAGGGTCTGGGTGTAGGCCGTCACTTGGATTCCGGCGCCACCGCCCTTGTTGATTAGCGGGATGAACTCATCGCCCATCAACTCGTTGAACTCATCGGCGTGGAGGTTGATCGGCAACTTGTAACTGTTGTTACCCGATTGAGGCAAGCCATGGTCGATGCCATGCTTGTAAATATGTCCGGCCACCGAGACCAGATCGGCGAACATGGAGTTGCCCACAGCTGCGGCGACTTCAGCGTCGGTCAGTGCATCCAGGCCGACGTAAACGATGCCGCGTTTTCGGATGATCTGCATCCAGTCGAAGATTGGCCGCGGGTCATCTAAATCGGTGTAGTTGGGGGCCAGTAACTGGGCGGTCTTGCCGGTGGTGAGTTTCTCCAGCAGCGGCAGTAGCGAGGCAACGATTTTGTCGAAGTAAGTACGGTCGTAGCGTACCGCCGAACGCAGCCCGTCCATTACTGGATCAAATACCCGCTTCACCGCCAGGTACTGCTCGATGGCCACCACGCGTTTTTCGCGTCCCACCATATGCCGGGGAATATTTTTCTCGGTAAGCTTGCCTTCAAGCTGGACGATCACTTCCCACGCTTTCGGATCGGTTCTGGCGAAAAAATGCTGTGCGTACTCAATGAACAATGCGTCGATGTTGACCACATGCCGTTGGATTTGCAGGTAGTCCGGACGTCGACCTAACTCGATCAGAGCCCGGGCGATGATGTTGACGAAACGCCAAGCGAACTCACGGAACGCCGCCGAGTTACCTTCGCCACTGAGTTGCCCGGCGATGCGCGACGCCACTTCCGAGATGCGTCCGAAACGTCCCACGGCGTTGTAACGAGCGGAGATCTCCGGCCAGCCCAGATGGAAAACATAGAACTCCTTTTCCCGGCCGGCGCGTTTGGCTTCGACGTACATGCGCTTGAGCAGGTCGGCGTCGCCCTTTGGATCAAAGACGATGACCACCTCATGGTCGACGCGGTGAATGTCCTGAGTGATGTAGACCTCGGCGAGTCGCGTCTTGCCTACACGAGTGGTACCCATCACCAGTGTGTGCCCGACCCGTTCGCCCAGCGGCAGACTGACTTCCATTTCGTCGGGCTCGACCCCATGCAACAGCGACGAGCCACCTACCGGGGGCAAAGGGCGCAACGGATTGAAGGCACTGTTCCAAGCCGTGACTTGGGCTAATGTCGAGAGCGGAAACGGTGCATGTTCCAGGCGTCGTTCGAGTTCACGGGCCAGGCGATAGCTGGTCGATTGATCGACATAGTGGGCGACCGCCGGATCCTGGGCCTCGACCAAGCGCTGGGTGTGCAGGCGGGTCCAGCGAAAGCCGCGCCCCATAAACAAACGCTTACGGCTGACCGGAATCTGCTTGCTGGTCAGTTCGTAGCGGGGCAGCCGGCGGATATTGCGCCGATAGCGCAGGACCTCCCAGGCTTGTCGCAGGCGGATAAGGCCGAACAGGGTATAGGCCAGCGCCGCAGCCAGGCCGATCTCGGGTGAGAGGGACACAGCCCAGGGCGAGTACACGCACAACACCCCGGCGGCGATGCAGATCGCTACGGTGTACAGTTCCACTGCTGGCCGGAGCTTGGACTCCATCGCATGCTCGGCCATGACCTGACTCACTGTTCCAATGAGGTGGCGGTGATCAGGACGGGGTAGTGCTCAATCTGCAGGCGGGTGGCGATGTCGTTGCCGTTGACCGGCAGGATGGTGATGTCCGGAGCGGCTGCTCGAATTCGGGCCAAAGCTCCGGTATCGGTTACTTCAACCGCTAGACCGGCCGCGCCCATTTCCTGCAGTTCAGTCGCGCGTTGATGCAACCAAGCCAGTGACTGGGGATCCTCACCTACCAGGAAAAATGGCCGCAAGCCCGGCATGTTCAGGGCGCAAGACGTGATCTGGCCGGGGCTCAAGTGAGAGCTGCGGACGGGCAATATCCAGGCTTCATCGGCAAACGTGGACAGGTCCGCATGCATGGCCCGATCAGGCTGGCTCTTGTTGTTTATGGGCGGCCCGGAAACTTGAAAATGGAGTCGGGTGAAGTCGCTAGGCTGATCCTTGGCAACGGTCAGTTCCGGCTGGGCGTAAGGTGCCAAGAGCAGGAGGAAATAGCAGGTAAGAGATATGGGCTTCATGGTGGTGTGCCCTGTTCAAAGGAAATCAGCAGCTGTTCGAGTCTCTGGGAAAAGCCAGCACGGTAGCGTGCGGCCGGAGCGCCTCCTGCCGGACGGTGATAGCGCCCGGCAGCTAAGACCCAATCACCGGTGGCGGCGTGATGCTCCTGCAGCAGCGCGGCGGTCACGGCGAGATTTCGGTAGGGATCAAGGGCTTCGCAAGGGCTGGAAAAACGTTGTCCGTGGTAACCCAGGTTGGTTTGCCCGAGACCGGCATCGACCCGCTTGGCGTCATGTCGGGCGAGTGCCTGAAGCAAGGCGTGACAGGCGGCCTGGCGAGTGGCGAAGCGGTAGGGTGTTCCGGCGATGTTCAGGGTCCAAGGCCAGGGCAGCAGTCGACCACGGACGCGGGTACCACTCTCCTGCAGGGCAATCGCGAACAGCACCGTAGAAGGGATGTCGGCGTCATGCGCCGCCAGTTGGTAGGCAGGAGGCGGAAGTTCGTCAGCCTGGACGGCGAGCATTGTCAGCATGAGCGCAATACCACTCAGTCGAGGCGTTGCCATTGTCCATTCACCTGTTGGAACGTGGCGGGCAATGGTGCCGGGGCCCCCAGACTGAACCAGCGGCCACGGTCATGGTTCAGTGTGATCTTCCGGCGTTGAACCATGACCGGATCGATGTCCGCTTGCCGAGCCCAGCGACGGACGCGTTCATCCTCGCCTTGGCTGCCCAGCAGGTAGATATCGAATGCCGTGTCACTGCTTTGCAGACGCTGCGCTTCGGCGGTGCACGCTGGGCAATGGTCCTCCACAAACAGAGCTTGGCGCAGCGCGACCGCCGAGTTGGCAGGGGCTGGGGATGCCATGCCCTGGATCGGCAGCAGTCCGGGAAACAGCTTGGCCCAGGCCGCGGTGTAAGCGTTTTGATAGGCCAACTCGAGCTCGGCGCGTTTGGCTTCCAGCGCTACTTGTAATTCGGCATAGCGCTGGCGCTCTTGATCGGTCTGGGCCTCGACCCCAAGTGCGGTCAACGGATCGAGGCTCGGGCTCCAGAAACCGCGTGGGCCGGCTTGGATCTGTTCGAAACGCGTCCACTCCTGCTCGGTCAGACCCCAGCTCGCTGCCTGTTCAGAGTGAGAGCGCCCCAAGGGCGCGGACTGCGTGTCCTGGATCCGTGATTGTGCCGCGACGGGGTTGCCCATCGCAGCGCCCGCGGTTAGGAGCGAAACGAGACAGACGACGGGGAGGAGTGACGCTCTGGTCATGATTGCTTCTCAAGGGAGGTGCACGGTCTGGTCTGGCTGATCGGCCACTGCGAAGATGGCTGAGTTCGGTTCCAGCACTTTTAGGTGCCAGGTGTCGAGCTGCTCGCCGCTGTGCAGCAGCCGAACCTCCATGAGCGAGCGACTGTCATGAGGTGCGACTGCCAGAAAGCGCTCCCCCCCGCGGGACTCGACACTCAACACTGAAAACGGTGGCGAGAGCGGGACGGGCTTGGGGTGAGCCCTCTGTTTTGGCTTGGTTGCGGAAGACGTCGGTGGTGAGGTTGATGGCGGACTCTTAAGCTCCAGAAACTGCTGCTCGACGTGCTCAAGGCGTGCACGTAGCGCTGTCATGTCGGCCGTGGTGGCGCGGGCTGCCAAACCATCGCGCAGCTCCTGTATCTCTTGTGCCCATTGATCCAACATCGGATCGAGGGTATTGGTCTGTTGCTCGCCGGAATCGACCACCTGCTTCAGGTCCTTCAGCGCGTACTGCAGTTTTTCCTGTGTGTCCTTGAGGGCGCTTGCATCACGTTGCAGGGTGTCCAGGGTTTGTCGGTATTGCGTGTTCGTGCTCTGTAGCTCAGCCATGCGTTGATACTGGTTATACAAACCACCGCTCAGCCCGGCGGCCGCCAGGCAAAGTAAGCCGACAATGAGGCTTTGAAACGTCGAGGCTTTCATGGACGTGCTTCCGACTGATGGGACGAGACGGGTGTGACCCGCACGATGCCGGCCTCCGGTTTCTGCTGTTCGAAGCAGACCGAACGGCTGACCTCATCGGTCGTGAGTTGCCAGGCGGGGCCAGCCAGCACTTGTAGCGCGCGTCGCAAAGAGATCGGGCCGAGCCGGTAATGAGCTGCGGGTAGAGACCGGGTAAAAAGTACCTTCACTGGGTCGGCAGCAGGGCAGAGCGAATAGCCCGAGCGCTGCAGCACGTAGTGCATCGCCTCCTGTACCGAAGGATTCAGGTTGGACGGGATACTCACGTCGATGATCTGGGCGAGAAGATCGCGTTGTTCCGTGGCGGGCTCGGTGCTGACCAGCGTATAGCGGCCATAGCGAAGTTCTGGCGGATGACTTTCTTCAGTTGTGCCCCTCGAGTGCTGGGCCCGATTGGAGCCGCTGTCGATCTCTGGATTGGTCGGCAATGGGTTGGGGATTTGCGCGGTGCAGGCGCTCAGCAAACCCAGCAGGCAGACAGGCGTGAAAAAACGCTCCATGGAAAAAACCTCATGTCAGATTCAGTGCAGAACCTGACATGAGGTGAAGGAGCAATTCAGTGAGAAAGTTGATTCAAGGCGGGTCGTGTTAAAGCCGAACGCGCTGCTATTCATCAAAAATGGCGAGCCCATCCAAAACGGCAGCGTCGGGGTCGAAGATCAACAATCGCAGATCCGCCAATGCCGCCAAATACAGTACGTTGACCAAGGCTTTCGGTGTGCCTGCGTCGAGTTGTTCTTGTCTCAAGCTCGAATAACGATTGCCCTCAATGTTCAGCAAGTTCTCGTCCGTCCATGGCGTGCCGATCAGTTTGCAACCGATACCGCAGCAATCTGGCAGCGTAAAAAGCTCGAACAAGAGGCCGGTTTGCCGCAGAGCGAAGTGACTGACCCACTCCTCCAGATAAAGCATCGCTTCTTCGGGAAGGTGCGCGGTACTGATTTCCCAAGCCCGACTGTAGTGTCCCGTTTCGAAGCTCAAGCGATGGACCATGGCTTGGGCCTCTTCCAGGGAGTACAGATCACCGAGGTGATGCCGTTCGTTGAGCACTTCGCCAATCACGGCGTAAATCACTTGGCGCACCAGGCCGGTGGACTGGCAGCGTTCATCCAAATCATTCGGAATGGATTGGCCTTCGCTGATCAAGGCGAAATCGTCATTGAACAGGCAGGGGAACAGTTGCAGTTCATCGTCGGGAAGATGGGCCTGTGAGTCGTGTACGGGTCGAAAGCAGGGAGGGCAGTCGTCTTCGTAGGTGATCAGTAGCAGTCGTTCGATGTGAAGGTTGTCGTAGCCGTGAGCAAATGGGTTGGAGGCTGTCGGCAGGGCTGGATCTTGGGGTGTGGGGTTCATGAAGGTTCTCCAGAATGATAATGGACAAGGCGCCCGAAGACGCCTGTGAGGGTTAAAGCCAGCCATGTTCGGCAAGGGAAAGTGGACGACCTTCACCCACGATGAAGTGATCCAGTACGCGCACTTCGATCAAGGCCAAGGCCTCTTTCAACCGTGCGGTCAAGACGCGATCCGCCTGGCTGGGTTCTGTACAACCTGAAGGGTGGTTGTGAACAAAAATGGCGGCCGCAGCGTTATGCGCGAGGGAGCGCTTGACGACTTGGCGGGGGTAAACGCTGGCGCCATCGATACTGCCGTGAAAGAGGACTTCGAACGCCATCACCCGGTGTTTGGCATCGAGAAATACCACACCGAAGACTTCATGCTCTTGTTGCACAAGATGCAGTTTTAGGTAGGAGGCCACAGCGCCAGGGGACGTCAGGTTAGGGCCGCGGGCGAACAGCCGACGATCCAGAATCTGCAGTGCTTCGTCGATCACCTGGTTTTCTTGGACGATACGATCAGCCTCGAAATCCGAGGTCTCAATCAGTGTGAGTTGGGTGTTCATGGCGGTACCTCCGAAGGGAACAATCAGGGGGACACGCCCGAGGGGAGTGGTATCCCCAAGGTGGGTGTGGAGTCGTGGGCATTAGCAGGTGACGCGCTGTTTACAGGCGAGTGAATCGATGGCGTTGACCGTGTAGGTGTGAACCACAACTGTCGCAGGGCAATGGGGAAAAGGCTTTTATGCCCCAGCCGGCTTCGGGATCGAAGTCGGCACTGATGGGCATTAACCGAATCAGTCCACGATGGATGCGGGCGATGCGCTTCTCGATTTCATCCATCGTGTAGTAGAGCGATAACGTGCTGTAGTCCTCGTACGCCACAGCGAACAGGCAGTCATCGCAAAGCCAGAAGGAATCCATGTTGGTTCTCCTGTGCTGATTGAAGAAAAGGCGCTCGAGGGAGCGCCTTGATGAGGAACATCGTGGACTGTTCAGACGGACTGAACGGTACGGAGGGCATCACGACGGGCCGTGCGGGGAGTGGGTGGAGAGTCAGGTTCAACCCGAGCCTCTGTTGGATTGTCGATCTCCTCAGCGTCGGCATCAGCCGATGGTGGGGATTACTCACTGGTGGGCGCTTGCTCAGCAGGTGCTGGTGCTTCCTGCCTGGCGGGCGCTTTGTACTCGAATGTGCCGTCGACCTTGATCCAGTCGATGAACAGCAAACGACCTTTCAGACTGGCGCCTGGTTGACCTTGTTTATCACCTTTCTCGTAGAGAAACGGATCGATCCACAGGTCGCCGATACGGAACGACAGCAAGACCTTTTTCTCGGCCTTGACGGCGTCCGTATAGAGACGAATCAAGCGTTCAGCTTCGCCCCCCGCGACTTTGCAGTCGAAACGGGTGTACTCGACCGCATCGGAGGCACCGTGCAGGGCGGCGATATCGCAGGCCATGAACGGCTGGCCGCGGCGGACTTGGACTTCACGAACACGGTTGAGGTAACCGATACCGACGGTGTGCAGGTTGAAGTAGGTGGTCGCTTCTTGGGATTGGTTGGCGTGGGCCATGGTAGTTCTCCTGTTTCAAGGGAAAACGGCGACGCACAGTCCCTGACGGGGAAGTGAGCCCCCGTCAGGGTGGGTAAGGTGAAATTGATCGATGAACGACTCTCCACCGGCAGCCGATGACAATCAGAACGATGCGCCTGGGGAATAGCGATGCAGCAAAAGAGGATCCGCAGTATTGGTCTGCGGATCTGGGGATAGTGGGCATTCATCACCGCTGAAGCGGTAATCGTGCGAGCCTCCGAATGCTGATCGCACTTGTGTAAACCACCACAAGCGTGGCGTAGCCTTGAAGGTTCAAGCTACCTGGGCTGGGCTGTCAACGACAGCGAACCACGCCCTTTGTATAAGCCTGACACAGGGAAGGGTCAAGACGCCGCAAGCTGATTTTTTATGGCCGGAATGCAGTGGCAGTTACTGGACTGAAAAAAGTGAAGAGTGGGCCTGGCGGGGTGCCAGGCGAGGAACAGAAAAGCCACCTTAGGCGGTCTGACGCAGTCGACAAGCTCCTCGCAAACCTTGATTTAACTGCGCCATGATTAGCCAACCGACCCTTGTCGTGGCCTGGGTCGGAACATGCTGGCACGCATCCGCGTACAAAGGGTGCCCAGTGTTTCCCCGGTGGACTCCGGGACTGAATATGATCGCCGTGGCGGATGACCGCTGTTGCCTGGCGGAGGCAACAGCGGTCATCCGCCAAATTGATCAGGTCGAGCACAAACAGGAATGAAATCCCGTTGATAGAGAAGGCCCCGAACTCTAGGAGTCCGACCGAGCTACCCGGAGCGCATCGGTCTTGGGTCGCCGTTGGCGATGATCCGAAGGCACTACAGCAGAGTGGCAAGGGTGACGTCAAGGCTGAGGGCAACCCTCAAGGCCTCTAGATCGAATACGAGTGAATGGCTTATTTGTTGGCAAGATGAGCAGCCAATTGTTCGACGGTAGCCAGGATAAAGGCACGGTCACTTTGTTTCAAACCGTTCAGCAGACCCGCGATCATCTGACCCTGGTCATTGGGACGATTGCTCGACTCCGTCAGCAGTTCATCCATCCGGCAGTCGAAAATATCCGCCAACTGCATCAGCTTGACCACGGAGAGCTCCACCACACCCCGTTCCAGGCGCGAGATGGCTTCACTGCCAATCCCCAGGCGTTCAGCCACCTCTTCCTGGGTCAGATTACGCTGGGTGCGGTGCTTCGCGATCATTCGGCCGATTTGGGCTTGGGTTGGATGTTTATGTGCCAAGTGATGAGTTCTCCAATTCAACCCGAATGGTTGAGCAAAGCCCCATTGACATGAACAACCTTAACGGTTGAGTATCGACTTATAGGGTTGTTTTATTGACTGAAATGCCTGTTTGTCGCGACGTGACATATGTTCCTCCAGGAATCAGAGCCCGTAGTGACCAGTGAGACTGAGCAGTCTGATAGGACCAAATGAAGGCAAGGTTGAGCATGGATGAGCAGCGCGAGAACGAAATGGATCTGATTTGGGATCGAACACTGGAGCT
The DNA here is from genome assembly GCF_019947275.1 of Pseudomonas sp. GL-RE-29. Lineage (NCBI taxonomy): Bacteria > Pseudomonadati > Pseudomonadota > Gammaproteobacteria > Pseudomonadales > Pseudomonadaceae > Pseudomonas > Pseudomonas sp. GL-RE-29. Next base: position 63,862 of record NZ_JAGYGD010000013.1, on the reverse strand, counting down.
GTTCATCAAGATCCATGATTGCCCTGATAACCCCGCACACCTCGACAGCCTTGTTCATTGGCTTAATGAAGATCCTGCTCACCTGAAAGCGTTCAACGAACTGGGGCAGATATGGATCGCGACAGGCATCGCTTTGGCCCGTGAAATCGGACAACCGCTAAATGACTTGGATAAAGATCAGCCTCCATTGATGACGCACTGACCCTATCCATCAACTCCAAGATTTTGGTGATCACCAATGGCACGTCATGGGTGTCGCGAACCTTTGCTGATCGGCTGAGTGCCTTTGCAGTCCGGGTAGTGGGAGCATGACCAGAACGGTCCTGATTTTCCCTTCCGTCTGAGCATTGAGGCATTGCAAATGGGACAAGCCGGCCCGGCTTCGACCGGTACCGACAAAGTGAGCGCTCTGCAGTTAGCGATCAGCTGCGTAATCCATTGCGCCTGCTTGGCAACAAATTCATCCAACATTAGACGTCCCGCTTCGATTTCATCCAGAGCCTGCTCCCAGATCGCTGTCATACCCGGATCCGCGACTGCAGCGGGTACCGCTTCGATCAGCGTATGGGCCGCTGCGGAGGCCATTAAGGCGCGTTTTTTCTTCAGCAGGTAACCGCGATCAATCAAACCCTTGATGATGCCTGCTCGCGTGGCTTCGGTGCCGATACCGGTGGTATCCCGAAGTTTCTGTTTAAGACGCGGGTCGTTGACCAGCTTGGCGACGTTTTTCATCGCTTTGATCAGTTCGCCCTCGGTGAGCGATTTGGGCGCAGCGGTGCGCATGGACTTGAGTTCGACATCGTCCACTGCGCACTGCCTACCCTGTTGTAGGGCGGGCAACACTTGGGTCTTTTGACTAGGTTCATCGTCTTCGGCGTTGTCGGAGAGTAAGCCTTTCCAGCCTTGGGCGAGGATCTGTTTGCCAACAGCATTCAAACGCTCGGCGCCGCACTCCAGTTCGACCTCGGTTCGATCAAACTCGTGATGCGGCAGAAATTGCGCTAGGTAGTGGCTACGAATCAGTTCGTAGACTTGGCGCTCTTGTTCAGACATCCGCGCAAGGTTCGCCGGCTCGGTGGTGGGGATGATGGCGTGGTGCGCGGTGATCTTGGCATCGTTCCATGCTCGTGAGCGCAATGATCGATCGACGCTTCCGAGCGCTGGGCGTAACGCGGGATCCATTTTGAGCTGGGCCTCGAATACCGAGGCTACCTCGTTGAACATGCTCTCTGGCAAATAACGGCAATCGCTGCGCGGATAACTGGTGGCTTTGTGGTTTTCATACAAGGCTTGGGCGATGTTCAGGGTTTCCTGAGCGCCGAGTCCCAGCTTGCGTGAACAGACTTCTTGCAGTGTGCTCAGGTCGAAGGGCAGGGGTGGCGCTTCGCGGAAATGCTCAGTCTTCAGCGAGACTACGGTGGCGGTCTTGCTGCTAGAAATCGCTTGGACGGTCTGACTGGCAAGCGCCTGCTGCAGGCAGCGCCCGGCTTCGTCACGTCCTGAGCTTGGCGGTTTCCACGACGCTTGGAATGGTTGCCCCATTGAGGACAGGTGCACATCCACCACCCAATACGGCACCGAGACGAAGCTGGCAATCGCGCGATCTCGATCAACCACCAAGCGTAAAGTGGGCGTTTGGACGCGTCCAACCGACAGTACGCCGTCATAGCCCGCCCGCCGTCCTAGGAGGGTAAACAAACGACTGAGGTTCATGCCGATAAGCCAGTCGGCACGGCTGCGCGCCAGGGCTGAGTGATAGAGCGGGAAGGTCTCCTGACTAGACTTCAGCGAGGACAGTGCTTTGCGAATCGACGCCTCGTTGAGTGCGGATAACCAGAGGCGCTCAACAGAGCCACGATAGTTGCAGAGCTCCAGTAACTCGCGGGCAATCATTTCACCTTCGCGATCGGCGTCGGTGGCGATGATGACGGTGGTAGCTTCGCTGAGCAGGTGTTTGATGATTTTGAACTGCGCGACAGTCTTGGGTTTGACCTCAACCCTCCACTGAGCGGGAATGATCGGTAGATGATCCAGTGACCAGCTTTTGAATTGCTTGCCATAGCTTTCAGGCGGTGCTGCCTCCACCAAATGGCCGACACACCAGGTGACGGTTGTCTCGGTACCGATTAGGCAGCCATCGCCACGCCGTGTGGCCCCGAGGACCTTGGCGATGTCACGACCTTGGGAGGGTTTCTCGCAGAGAAAGAGACGCATAGAACTGCTCCGGGTTGAGTTCGGAGCAGCCTCGTTGGCAACAGCAGTGGCGAGCTATGAGAAACCTGAATGGCAGACTCCTCATATTAGTCGGTGAGGGCGGTCTTGAATGGGGCGGGGCTGCTACTTCCTTGTCGCGTGGACGACAGTGCTTCACGAGCAGCGAGTAGTGGCAGACCAGAAATCTCGAGAAAAGGCGCAATTTTTATGCCTCAAGTCAGTCATGTCGATGGTGGCTGCCCTCTGCGCCTTTTGGACTTCGCCGCAGGCGAACTGGCCTGGTCTGTAGCCTGCCCGACGTGAGCCGCAGATGAGGCTGATTCACTGGCGCGCTCCCGCATGACCACGTTCTGCACGCGATGAGGCAGGATGCCGACACGACGCGCCTCGATCTTGAAGGTAACCCGCGCATTGTCTTCGCTGTCCTCCCACTCATCACGCACTGTGCGGCCTTCGACCAGTACACGCATGCCTTTCTGGTACAGCGCGCTCCAGTGTTCAGCCTCGCGGTGCCAGAGCTCGACCGGCGCCCAATAGCCGCCTCGATCCTCATAGCTGCCATCGCGTGGCACGGGGTTGTCGAAGTACACATTCAGGCGCAGCAAGCGCCGTGGCTCGTCATTGCCTGATGGAAACTCCTGGAATTCTGGCGCACTGCCGATATTGCCTTCGCCGACGAAAAAAGTACTCATCGTGATATCTCCGCTGCTGGTATGAATTGGCGCAGCAGCCGTTCGGCGCTGGCCATTTTGATCGCGCAGGTTGAAGCCTGACGGTAGAGCGAATGCAGCACGCTCATCTGCAAGTTCAGTGCAATGCGCTCGCATTCGAAACGGTGCAATCCCTCGCGTACGGCTTGCGGCAGGGCCTTGTTGGAGGCTTGGCGTTCCCAGACCGCAACGCCCATACGGGCGAAATCACGGGTGCGCCATCGCAAAAAGGTGCTGCCCGCACTGGTGTTCTGCAGCACCAATCGAATATCCAGCAGCGAGTAAGTCGGTTGTCCGGCCTGCTGCGCCACAGCCTCCATCAGACGACGTAACTGCGCCTCGGTTTCCCTCGCCACCTGCGCCAGGTATTCCAGCTCCCCCTTACCCTTAAAAGGTTTTAAAAGGCCTTTTAGGGAGGCAGCGTGTTCGAGCTGTCGATAGGCATCCGTTGTTAATGTTTCGATGGGCATTGGTTGAGTCGCGATCAGGGGGTTCATACTTCGTCCTCCGGCTCATCGACTGTCGCAGATGGCTCGACAGCTTCCTCTGCCAACGCGTCAGCGTTATCCACTGGCAGAGCACCACGACGAATGATAGGTGGCGCGAACTGGGAGCGGCGATGCCCCTCAAGGATGTCCATAGGGGGTAATCCAAACTTCTCCATGGCCGCCAGAGCACGAGCGTTGTTCGCCGCCATATCATCACGGGTAACGCCAGCATGCCGGTAGCGCTGCGCCTGACCGAACAGGCTGCGCAGCAGATGGGCGCCGTCGTCGATCCAGGCTTCCATGTCTCGGCGACCGATCAAGGCGGTGTGATGGGCCAACAGGGTATGCCGCACCAGCGTGTCGTAGTCAGTCAGCAGGTAGACGGCGAGAAACCCCAGTTGACTGCCGATGTACAAGGGTAAAGTGACGGGGTGGATATTGAGGTTATCGCTCATGTCGATCTGCGTCGGCAGGTCTTGTCTGATCCGGTCCAACTGCCGGGTCAGTTCCAGCATCCCAGCTTTGGCCTGCATCAATTTTTCTTCGAGTTGCACAATGGCCCAATCGGCATAGGGGTCGTCCTGGGCCGCAGTTTGTTTGATCAGGTTGGTGACACTGATGTAGCCGGCCATGCCCATGATCGAGTGCACTCCTTCACGTGCGGTCCGGCCTTGCCAGATCCGGGCGGCGTGGTGGGTATGCAGGGTCAGGGTGATACTGCTGCGCAATGAGCCCAGGTTGAGCTGATAGTGATCGGCCACGGTGTTGTCCTCGCATAGGCATGGGCGGAGACGTTGCGACAGATGAAGGTCAAGGACAGCCGAAAAGCTGAATGCGGTATGTTCGGTTTGGTTCGAGACGGTTAATTTTTGACACGCTCGACAGTGATGCCAGTGGCATCAAATCTACTGACGTCCAGAGCGTTTGCTGCGCAGCTGGCGCAGTTCATCCAGGCACGCTTGGGCGAGGGCAGAGGCGGGTTCGCCCTTTTTCCTAAGCTGGCGCGGGGGAGCGGGTGGCGGTTCTGCAATGGGTAACGATTCAGCCTGACCTGCCCATGGGCGGAAATCGCCTTTCAACGCCCGCTGTATCAGGCCCATTAGATACGCCGCCGGTTTGCGAACGCTTCCTACCGCACATCGCGCCCCAGCTTCGTTGAGCACCGCCTGCCGATCCGCTGGTTTCAGCTTGTTCAGCGTCACGGTGACGGCCTGCCGCTCGCTCGGACTCAGGTGCAGCGGATCAGGCCAGTGCAGGTTGTCCACCGCTGGGGTCGCGCGCGGTACAGTACAACTACTTTCTTTTAATACAGTACAGGCAGTGTTCGGATTCCGAACGCTGCCGGAAACCTTAGCGTTCAGACCCGGTTCGGAATCCGAACGTGGTTCCACACGATTCCGAACGAGGTGGTCGCCACCCAGTTCGTAATCGTGTAACGCTTCATTTGGCGCGTTATTCAATCCTTGTTTTGTCCAATGGTCGCCCCAACTGTCGAGCCGGGTGGGGAGTCGACCCAAATCGATATCGGTGTCCTGACGAATTTCTTCCAAAACATGCCGAGCGACAATTCGCACAGCCTTGGTCGCGTGAGAGAGGGCATGTCCGACCAGCTCCAGATAATCCTGATCCAGCTCCATGGCTTCGGCGGGCGTTAACGGTTCATCGTGCAGGACGTACAGAGAACCTTGTAGGCGCCCGCTGAGCTGATCGCGGCCACGACTCACCAAACTGAGCCAGCGAGTCAGCCTGAGCATCGTCAACACGCGAGCGATGGTTTCACGGGAGGCTGACGCACCGTAGGGCACGCTCGACAAGTAAGGCTGCAGATCTTCATAGCGCGGAGTGATCACGCTCTGGCCTTGCAGCATGAGTCGAAATACTTGCCAGGCATTCCGTTCCAATGGCGTTAGCCGACTATCCAGCAGTAGTCGACGCGGCACGACTTCGTGAGATTGGCCACTGAACAAAAAGCCCGCCTGCAGGGCCTGGTTGGAAGGATGTTCAGTGGTGAGGCGTGCGGGCCAACGTTCACTTAGTTGTTGGGTGCATTGCTGCAGAACACGCTGCCAGCGACTGGAAGGGGTAGTGTTCATGTTCCGTTGCTGTAATGGTCGATCTGCTGCCAAACGATGGTCAAGCTGATCTGTTGCTCTTCTGCCAACATCATCATGGCGTCGAGCTGATCCTCAGCACCGTCCTCAGCGCGTAGTTGGCACCAACGCTGCCAGAGTGCATGTTCCTGCGCTTCGCTCAAGTTCTGGGGGCGGCCCTTACGGGTTTCTATCTTGAGCAGACGTCGGCGCAGGGCGGTTTCCGAATGCGCCAAACCGAAGTACTGATACATGATGGTACTGCTGGCACCGAGCTTGAGCGCTCGGTTGATCAGGCGCTCGTTCTGTTCGTCACGTTCGGCCTGGTCGATCAACCGATGCAATACCGGCGAATCAATCTTGACCTCAACCCAGGGAACGGTGGCATGTGCCAGGCGTGACAGTGTGGTCGGCGGTAATGATTGCAACAGGTAGATGTCCTCTTCACCCAGTCCGAGTGCTTTGCAGCGTTGCAGATTACCCAGGCGCAACTCGTGAAGGACCTGGGTCAGCATGGCCTGGTTGAGCACATTGAAGGACAGGTTCATGGCAGCTCCATTGGTGAATCGTCTTCATGGGTAAGCGTTAAGTCGATCAGGCGCCGGGCTAAGCGAATGAGGCGATACAGTTTGATTAACAGATAGTCGGGCAGTCGCTCCAGTCCTACGTCCACGGCTGGACGATCTGCCAGCGGGAGTTGATAAACCCCCAATAGCAGTTGCCCGAACAGGGCTGAGGGCAATTGCTTGCGATCCGCCCAGTTCACTTCGTCTTGGGCACGCAGCAGGGCCAAGAGCAGCAGGTGGACGCCGGCCGCACGAGGGTCTGCAAGATCAAGCTGCTCGATGCTGAGGGCGAAACCCAGGCCGTGCTTTTGGTCGATGATGCTCTCGGGATGTCCGGTATAGGCCGCCATTTCCCGAGTCAGGCCGGTAATGGCTAAACGCAGTTGTTCGGGGGTATCCAGTGTGGGTGCGATGATCCAGATGTCTTCGGTCGGGCAGGTTGCGACGGTCTGTGCTGGTTCGGAGGCAGTGGCGCGATCAATCTGTTCGCGGATCTGCTGGACACGTGACGTAGGGTTGACTGCTGATGCGACATTTGTTTCGGGCAGCATGAGCTGCTCCTCTTGCGCTGTTTCGGTCTGGGTTCTGGTCTCAGTTGATTTGGGTGAGAGAGGGTCTGCCGTGGTTTCAGCAGAGCTTGGCGGATAGGTGTTCTCTGAGGGCGTGACAGGCGTTCGGATGAGCCGTTGTGTATCGCTCAGCTCAAGAGCCAACATGCGGTAGGACTGTCCGAGTAAGCGGCTCATGCGTTCGAGCAATTCATCCTGAACTTGCTCAAGATCGAGGGAGTCGGGGGCGGCATCAAATTGGCCCAAGGTGTCGAGCCAAAACTCGGGGAACGCAATGGCATCGGTCGGATAACGATTCCAGGTTTGTTCAGCCTGGCTACGCAGTGCGATCAGGCGTTCAATTTTGGGTTTACCCAATCCGGCATACAGGGTTTGTGGGATGGCGGGCAGTAGGTATTCGAGGGTGTCGAGCATCCGGCTGACGTGTGACTGTGAAATGGGGTAGCCCCCAGCGGCAAGACGTCGTGCCAGCTCGCGTTGCGAGAGCGTTGCTCCATCTGATTCGAGCATGGTTTTGAGTTTGGCTACTGCCAGAGCACGTTCGATGAAGGTGAGTTGGCCGTGCAGATCGCTTTCGGCCAAATGGCCGAGCAGAGTGGTGATTTCATTGCTCCAGGGCCGGAACAGGCAATGAATGCGAAAGAAGCGCTCGTCGCGGGTTTCCTGCCACAGCTCGCCGAGAATCGCCAATCGCGTATTACCGCCGTTGCGGATTATGAAATAGGTTTCACCCGGGCGGCGGGTAATCGGTGGTGGTTGATCCAGCCCTCGTTCACGGATCGAGGCTTTTATATCGTCATAAAGTGGATTGCGGATGAAGCGTGGGTTGTGCTCGTAGGGCCGCAACTGTTCCAGCGTGACCAGCATGGGGGTGTCGATGACTGGATCGGACAGTCGCTCCAGTTCTGGACTCCGAGGAAAATGGTCCTGGTGCAGTTTGTTGGTGATCTCCTCCTGACTGAGCTTCTTCATTTGAACAGCCTCAGTTAACGCCGGTTATGCAAATGGTCACCGACCTCGAACTTAACGATCTCGGCTATTCCCGAACCTTCGAAATAACGAGACAGTTCCGCGAGAGACCGACCCATGGCCGAGCGCCCACGCTGCCGGCGAAAGACCACGGTGCAATATTCCTCGCTAGGTGGATGATCTTGTCGAATGGATGGCTGAACGATGATGGGAAACTGATCCAGCATCAAAAGACTCCTCGCCAAACGCTGTTGGCCTCAAGGTTGAACAAACAAAATAATTCGGCGAGAAACACCGTCTTCGGAATTCGCCTTATCGAACATCTTCGTATCTGCTCACTCTGGAAATCGCTTCGCGCCATTCCGGAAACAACTCGATGGCCAGCGCTTGCATGGTTTCCAGCGCTGATTGAGAACGTTGTTCACGTGGCTGGCGAGTCTCAATTCGATGGGCGGGTAGGCCAAGAGAGGCGGCATTCAGGTAAGCCACTCGGTCTGGAACTACGGTGCCTAGAACCGAGATGTTGGAAGCCCCAGCGAAGGCCTCGTGTAATCCACGGATGATCATTCGCGTGTCTACTCGGAGGCTATTTACCTGGTTCAGCAGCAGTCGCAACGGTGGCAACGTAATACCCAGGTGACGGAATGGTTCAAGTTCACTGAACAGCCTCAAAGTGCCGCGGCGCAGTTCGCGAGCGGCTAGCATTTCCGGTGTGATGGGAGAGAGGGCGATATCGCAGGCTAGGATGGCCATTTCCAGTAGCACGCTACGTGCGCCTTGGGTGTCGATCAAAAGTAGATCGTAACGGGGGCGAAAATCGTCGAGCAAATTACGCAGCCGTAATCGCCCGTCAGGGGCGTGCAGCAGCAACGTATTCAACTGGCCTTGGGCGTCGTTGGAGATGATCAGGTCGAGCCCTGCGATCATGGTCCTGGATACAATCTGTGTAGGCGTTGTTAAGTTGAGTGCAATGAGCTCGTACGCCCCAGCAACAGCTTTCTGGCTCAAGGCGTAATAGCTGGAGAGGGTGGGTTGGCTATCCAGATCGAGCAATAGGACACGTAGACCAGCATCCGCCAGCAGACCACCGAGATTGGCCACTACTGTGGTTTTGCCGACCCCACCTTTGGTGGAAAGCACCGCGACCACACGCATGGCGTCAACTCTGCTGGCCAAGGCGTTCAACGACCCATCGCTCGATTTCCAGCGAGTCCCAACCAACCGCGCGCAGCCCAATGCGCTTGGCTTGAGGGAATTTACCTTCCTTCATCAAGTTGTAGATGTGCGCGCGCTTGAATCCGGTTTTACGCTCTACCTCCTCGCGCCGCATAATATGGCGCTCGATTTGCGGTTGTGACACTTCAACGATGGGTGAGGTTTGGGTTGACATGATGGTCACTCCTGGCGGCGATTGGCACGTAGTAGGAAGTGACCTGAATTGAATCGCAGAAATTGAAGAGAGTCATTGCGCTGCAATCAACGTGATTGCAGCGCAATGTTATGTATTAGGTTTTTTCCTGATGCTACGGTTGGCTGCAGCAAACTTTTCGTCCAATGTTCGTTTACTCAGACCGGGAATGTCACTGTGGCGCGCGGTCAAAGCATCGACGATTGCGGCTTGGCTCTTAAACACGGAAAGAGGCTTGCCCGCGGGTGACGAGTCCAAGACGGTGTTGAGCAGGGCACCGATGATTTGTAGGTAGGTTCGTTCGCTCCGCTCGCTGAGACGCCCATTGGAGCTCACCATTGATTTAAGGTTTTCCTGTTCAAGTCCTAACGCACGAAGGTCCGCTCTTACATCTTGGAGCTGACGTCGCAGCGTATCGCGTTCTCGCAAGAGGGCATTGCGCTCGGCCTGGAGGGCAAAGTAAATGCCCAAGCTAATTTTGTCTCGAGTGACGGCGCATGGCTCGAACAAAAAACCAGGTCGCTGATCAGGGTAACAAATCGCCAGCCATTGACGCAGATCTGAATGTCGGACCGTTAACAAATTGGGCTCCACGGTGGTGCCCGATGGCACCGGAATCCCGAAACAGCCGTATGGCAATTCGCCATTGCGGACGGCGTCATAAATTAGTTCGGTATTGGTTTGTAGGCATGGCCACTGGGGAAACAGGCGCCTGAGCTCTCCTGGGTAAGACCAAGGAGCTTGCAGGATTTGAGTTTCGAAACGAATGAGATTGCACCAGCGCAGTGCTGCTTCAATAGGACGATAGAAGGTTTTAGCCTGTGGATTAATTCTCTTCGACGACATGTGCGATCGGGCCTCCATCCGCATGGACGACCTCAATCGAAACATCTCTACATCGCCTACCTGATAACAGTGGCTGCTATTTGGATTTTCAGCTCGACGAGGTCATTTCATCCATCCAATACCTTATTTTCTGTAACCATTTCGTCCCAGGCAGACACGGCGCGACTGAGAGTACTTCCGCCGCTGTAATATGGAATCGACAAGGTGAATCTTCAGGTAAGCATGCCACCAATCTGATTGGTCAGGCGGTCATGGCCCGGTTCAAGGCAACGATTTGCTCATGTGTTAACTGGCCGTCATGAGCCATAAATTTGGCGATCAGTGCGTCGCGGTTTTGCGGCGTTCTGGCCTTGTCTGCCGATACCAGCGCCAATCTCAGCTGTGGTAATGTCAGCTCGGTACAGTACGCTGGTGTACCTGGTTGCTGACGCCACGAATCTTCAAGGTCGCCAGCGGCGAGCGCGAGGAAGCCCGTACCCTCAACAAGATCCTGCGCGATTGACTCAGCATAGGTATCTCCTCCAGCTACAGGTACGGCAATACGAGTTGAGGATTCGCCTGATTGACCTTTATTGGCAAGGGTCGCTGCGAGAACGGCGTTCCAAGCCTTAATCACCGGTCGGCCAATCTGTTCGCTTACCCAGATGCTCTCAGGCTTGCCGTCGTCAACTTCTTTGATCGCCCCGTCGCGCCCCGGATAATAATTGGACGTGTCAATGACGACGGTTTTCTCAGGAACATTGCTCAACGTCTGTTTGAGATCAGGGTATTTGGCGAACGGGATCGAGAGGATAACAACGTCTACCCCGGACACCGCATCTTCCTTGGTGACCGCGCTCACGCCGATTTCATTGGCAAGGTTCTGGATGCTGCTAGGGTCTTTCGAGTTTGCCAGCTTAACTTCATGGCCGCACGCAGCAAGCTTGCGGGCAAGGGTAGCCCCAATATTGCCGGCGCCAATAATTCCGATTTTCACTTCAACCTCCTTACCTACAACCAATACTTGAGTGACCGCTTGGTTGGATATGCGAATGAATTAAGCATGTCACGCAGCCACTTCGCTCTGGGGCACGCATGTCGCCTGGCTCAGGTAAATACGACTCTTCAAGAGTGAAAGGTCACGCTGTCAGTAATTGGCACGCGATCCATATGCATGCGGTTGCCTGGAGCACTCTCGTCTGGGTAGCCAAATGACATGCCAAACAGCATTTTCATTTCTTCAGAAATTCCTAACACCTCGCGGATCGTTTCTGCATAGAAACCAAGCGAGGTTTGCGGGATGCCGCCTAACCCACGGGCAGCGAGTGACAGTAGGAAGGTTTGGCCGTACATACCAATGTCGCCAGCAGTTCGAACACTGTCGCCAAACACCGGCATGAATAAAAAAACTGCCTGGGGAGCATTGAAAAAAGACAAGTTCAGGGCTGCGGCCCGCCGACGCCCCTCCTTGTCTTCGCGCATAACATTCATAGCCTCGTAGTAGGCTTTGCCTTGCGCATTCTTACGATCCCCATACATGCCGTAAAAAGCATCCATATCGAACGAAAAGTCTGGCGTGAATTCGCCTGCAGTATTTTTTGCGTGGAGAATCTGCGAAAGCTCTTTCAGTTTTTGCCCGCGAACGATGTGTACATCCCAAGGTTGGGTGTTGCAGTTGGAGGGGGCGCACTGAGCATCCTTCAACACCTCCTGAATGATGTGGTCGGGCACGGAGGTGTCCAGAAACCCGCGAAAAGACCGCCGAGTGCGTGCCGTCTTTTGAAATTGAAGGGTGTCATCCATCGCTGTATCAGCATCGAATCTAGATATTGAAATAGTCATGATTTCCTCTTTGTGCAAGGCGTGAAAAATACTCAGTCGGTTGCCGGATGACCGAGCGCATCGAGTGTTTGTCGAAGCTCATCGATACCCCGCTCATCAAGCTGGCAAGCTGACTTAATTTTGCTAGTGATTCCCCGAATGTCAGCTTCCAACATGCGGCTATTAGGCGTCAGGTCGATCATCACGCGGCGCTCGTCGGAAGGATCCCGTGCGCGGCTGACGAGTTCGGCAGCCTCAAGCCTTTTCAGCAATGGCGTTATGGTTCCAGCGTCCATCGCAAGGCGGGTTCCGAGTGCTCCCACAGTGAGTGGCGAACCGTTTAGAAGCTCCAGGATGACCAGGTACTGAGGGAAGGTTAGGCCCAACGGCTCCAGGTAGGGTTTGTGCAATCGCACCACCCGATTTGCCGCCGCGTAGAGTGAAAAAGACAGCTGGGTACCCACCCGCTTCCGGTTTGAGGTCATTTCATAGCTCACTATTATATAGTGCGCTATATATTCTAGAAGGAGAGTTGCTGTGTCAACCGACGCCTTCGGCACTCGACGAATGGCTCATCTAGATAAGTAGAATATGCCTCACAGCTACTGTGATTTGAGCCGGACGCCTAGTCATGCGGTAGGGAATGGCCAATCCCACTTGCCAGATGCGTAGGCCAGCGTTCCAGGCTGTATCGGACTGCTCCGCTGGTAGCCAAATTTATGGGCGTGAGATTGCGCACCGCATCCATCTATCCGCTCCAATTGGATTATCAGCTGTGCCGCCCTTTTCCCAATATGAATAGGAGCAACAAAAAAACTGTGCGCCCAGTAGGCAGATGCCAGCCGCTTATTTGGACGCATCAGGTGTGCCCACAAGTTAAACGTTACTCTGCTGGTGGTTTGTATCCGGCAAGCATTTTCAACACCTCATCATGTGAACCGCTCGCTTCTGCAAATCGTAATGGCTTCGCGCGCTCGACTACTAATTCTAGTGGGGTCGGAACAGTCTTGAGCAGTTCGAAGATTTCATCCAAAAAATCCTCCAATGGCATCGCGTGCTCGTCATTTTCCTGACCAAGTAAGGTGGTACGTACCCCCGGTGGCGCAAGCTCGATGACCTCGACTGGCGAGGCTTCTAGCTGTACTCGAAGACTTTGAGTGAACGAGTGAACCGCCGCTTTAGTTGCGCTATAGGTCGGTGTGGCTGGCAGCGGCACGAATGCCAACGCCGAGCTGACATTCACTATCGTTGCACTGGTCTGCTTGATCAGATGGGGAGTGAGTGCGTAGACCATGCGAATCGTGCCAAGTAAGTTCGTCGTCACGATATCTTCGGCTGTGCTCAGGCTTTCCGGATCAGTCAGATCCTCCCAGTGCATGATCCCAGCGTTATTTATGAGAATGTTCAGATTCGGATGGCTGATCGCAAGCGCTTCGCTGGTGCGTTGGATGGATTGGCCATCAGAGACGTCCAGCAATACTGATTCAATGCCAGGATGTTCCGACACGATCTTGTCGAGCAGAGACTTGCGACGTCCCGCGATAATGACTTTGTTGTCCGCCTTGTGAAATCTTAGAGCCAGACCGAGGCCGATGCCTGAGGTGCCGCCAGTAACCAGAATCGTGTTGCCAGTGCTGTTCATAGTAAACTCCAGAAACGATGACTAAGCGGACAGCTGTCCACTTTAAAACCGTACCGGACAACTGTCCGCTTAGCAATGCAGTGAAGGAAAATTTTGTTCATGACTCACGATTTGGTGATGCGTTCTGACGCCAAGAAAAACCGGGAACGGATTCTGGAGGTCGCAGTGGTAGAGCTGACTAGCGATCCTGCTGTTCCGCTGAGTACGATTGCGAAGAAGGCGGGGGTAGGGCAGGGCACGTTCTATCGTCACTTCCCTAGCAGGGAGAAGTTGGTATTCGAGGTCTATCAATTCGAAATGCAGCAGGTGGCCTTGTTGGCGGAAGAGTTGCTGGCGACAAAACCACCTAAGGAAGCCCTCCGAGAGTGGATGGACTGCCTCGCTGAATATGCAATGACAAAGGCAGGGCTCGCTGCTGCGATCCAGCAAGCTGCTTGCGTTTACGAGTTCCCAGGGAAGTCGGGATACGCTCCTGTCCAAGGAGCTGCCGAGTTGCTTTTGAGGGCAAATGAAAAGGCAGGAACGATTCGTAGCGGGATTACAAACGACGACTTTTTTCTAGCCATCGCGGGAATATGGCAAATGGATGCCCAGAGCGAATGGCGCTTACGTCTCGCCAGATTGATGAATTTGGTGATGGATGGTCTGTGCGCTGGCAGCCCCGAAAGCCTGAAAAAGAATAACGGGTAGCATCAACGTCAGGACACGCGTCGGCGAGAACAGGAAACGGAGCGCATCGGCAAATAGTCGATCTTGTTTAGAGCGGCTTAAGCTTGAGTAGGCGCCCCGACCTATAAGCCGCGATCCATCCTGCGCGGCGGCCATACTGCCAGCGTCCTTGTCGTCACTGCGTCCATCTACGTCCTAGCCCGTGAGTATTCACGAGGTCTCTCGGTTGCCGTCCTTCGAGCCCCGATAGCAAATTTTCCAGTGCACGCAGTGCCATCGCATTGCGTGTATCGCTTGTTGCAGAGCCGATATGAGGCACGGTGACAACGTTCTTCAATTTGAAAAGACCTGAACTCACAAGCGGTTCTTTCACGTAAACATCTAAACCGGCTGCTCGTATCGTATTCTCCTCAAGCGCTTGAAGGAGTGCGTCCTGATCAACCACAGGGCCGCGAGAAACATTAATCAAAATACTCTCCGGGCCCATCAACGCTAGCTCCTTACGTCCGATGAGGTTTCTCGTGCCGTCCGTCAACGGCACGACCGGACAGACAAAATGAGACTCGCTTAAAAGTTTCTCTTGCGGGACGAACCGCGCACCGAGTTCTTTCTCAAGCTGCGGTTTACGATTGTTGCCGCTGTAGAGGATGTTCATGCCAAAACCGAAACGCCCTCTGCGTGCGATGGCCTCTCCAATTTTGCCTAAACCGATAATGCCCAAGGTCTTTCCATGCACATCGCATCCGAAGTGGGATGCTTCGATGGTCTTTGTCCAATTGCCGGCTTTCGTCCAAGCATCAAGCTCAGGGACGCGTCTCGCTGTGGCCAGGATCAGAGCGAAAGCCAGATCAGCTGTGGTTTCGTTCAAGACATCTGGCGTGTTGGTCAACATGACCCCTCGGCCATTGAGATAGCTGAGGTCATAGTTGTCGTAGCCAACCGAAATGCTGGAAATGATCTCAAGGTTTTTAGCCGAAGCCAGCTCTGCTTCACCTAGGCGCCGATTCCCGCCGATCAATCCATGAGCGCTGGGAATGGCATCTTCGAACTGAGCATCCATGTCACCAAGCTCTGGACGCATGACGATGATGTTGTACTTGTCTTTGTAAGGGGCAAGCAGGCTGGGTGATACGCGGCTGAAGGCCAAGATTGTTTTTTTCATGAAGCTTTATTTCACCTGTTTCAAACTCAATTCGAATCGTGTTCTGACTTCAAATAGGTCTTTGCCCACTCTCGGTAATTGTCCGAGAGTGTGTATTTAGAAAGCAGATCGGGAAGCGACAGCTCGCCTCCCTCTGTGCCGCTTTGTTCGCGCAGCGCCTCGTATGTCGCTTTGATTGCGGACAAATACGGTGCATGCCCATTGACCACAATCCGCACATTGGCAGCACTCAGTTTCTCAACATCACTAAGAGCCGGATTTCCATAATTGATCAGCATGATCGGCACACTGAGATGTGCTGTGAGTGCTTCCAAGTGGTGGAAGTCTTTTACCCCGACGAGGCAAATCGCGTCGGCCCCGGCTTTTTCATAGGCCGTAATACGTGCAATGGAATCTTCCAAGGTGGTAACGGCCACATTCGTACGGGCGATGATGCTGAGCGCATCGTCTGATCGCGCAAATCGCGCAGCGTAAATCTTGCTCGCGGCTTCTTCCCTCTCGATGAGCACATGCGATTGCTCGTCGTACTTGGCCGGTAGGTGGGTGTCTTCCAGCGTTAGCGCAGCGACGCCGGCTTTCTGCAGCTCGGTCACAGTTCGCATTACATTCAGCGCGTTTCCGAATCCATGGTCAGCATCCCCAATGATTGGGATTTGGCTGGCTCGTCCGACTCTGGAAACCTGCTCGACATACTCATCCAGCGTGAGCAGTGCGATGTCCGGTGCCCCGAGCACCTGAAGCGAGGCGACGGAACCACCTTGAATGGCGACCTCAAAGCCAAGGTCGGAAGCCATACGAACCGAGATCGGATCGAATACGGAAGCAGCGAATTTGCAGACGGTACCCTGGAGTAAATCACCAAACGCCTTGCGCAGTTCATAATGCGATCGTTCAATCATTTTTGGCTCCATCAAATTCTTACAAGTAATTTGTTGGTCTCATTCGATTTGAACGAGACCTGGAAGACACTCCCGGTCATAACCGTTTTTAAGGCGAGATGACCGGCTCCCTTTGCAGATTATTTCTGTGCCAGCATTGCCTTCCTGGCCGCTTTTTCGTGTTTCATGGCGGCGATTTCACGCTCGCAGGCCTCGACATCGAACGAGTTATCCCACTTGGCAATGGCGATGGTGCCGATGCCGTTACCGATCAGGTTGGTCACGGCCCGTGCTTCGTTCAGGAATCGGTCAATGCCCAGTAGCAAGACGAGGCCGACCAGAGGAATGGAGTGGATGGTTGTTAGCGTTGCCGCAAGGGTTATGAACCCGGCACCCGCCACGCCAGCGGAACCTTTTGAGGTCAGCAGGAAGACGCCCAACAGAATCATCTGATCCATAAACGTCAGTGGCGTATTGGTTGCCTGTGCGATAAAAATCGCCGCCATGGTGAGGTAAATGCAGGTGCCATCTGCATTGAAGGCATATCCAGTTGGCAGCACCATGCCTACCACTGACTTCTTGCAGCCCAGCTTTTCAAGTTTCACCATCATTCGCGGAAGCACAGCTTCGGTTGAGCAGGTGCCAAGCGTGATGAGAATTTCATCTTTGAAATAACGAAGAAATTGCATCAGCGGCATGCCCGACCATCTGGCAACCGTACCCAGCACTACCACGATGAAAATCAGGGTGGTGATGTAGAGCGCGACCAGCAACTGGCCGAGTGACAGCAAGGTACCAATGCCGTACTTGCCTATAGTGAAAGCCATCCCGGCGCCGGCGCCAAGGGGAGCCAAGCGCATCACCATTGCCACGATCTTGAACAGCCCTTGCAGAAACAAGTCGATGGTATTGATGAGCGGTTTGCTGGTTTCGCCCATCTGAACGAGGGCAACGCCCATCAATACCGAAATCAGAATGACCTGAAGCATGACGCCATTCGAGAATGCGCCAATGAAGGTGCTAGGGATGATGTTGAGAAAGAAATCGATAGTGCCGCCCTGTTCCGTGGCGGCTTGGCTGTACTTGGCGATAGCGCTGGCATCAAGCGTGGTAGCGTTGATATTCATCCCGGCGCCTGGCTTTGCGATGTTGACCACAATAAGGCCGATGACTAGCGCAATGGTTGAAAGGATTTCAAAGTAGAGCAGCGCCTTGACGCCGATCCGCCCAACCTCCTTGATGCTGCCCATCTTGGCGATACCAACCACGACGGTACCGAAAATAATCGGCGCCAAGAGCATTTTGATGAGTTTGATAAAGCCATCGGCAAAAGGTTGAAGCTTGGCTCCGAATTGCGGTTCAAAGTGACCAATCGCAGCGCCGATGACGATGCCGATCAGCACCTGCACATATAGCTGGCTGTACCAGCGGGACTTGGAAATTTCCACGGAAGCACCTCATTTTATTTTTGTGATGGGCATGTGGTTTGGCGTCAGCGGGTGACGCCTGAGTCTGCGGTCTCTTTAAAAGAAACCGCAGATCTAGGTTGATCAGCCTTCGCCTAGCTCGCGCATGACTGCATACAAGGCTGACTTGGCTTCAAAGCCAACGCCTGGAATATCTGGCAGGCCGACATATCCATTTTCCACCTTGATTCCGTCGGCGAAGCCGCCGAAAGGCTGGAACACGTCGGGGTAAGATTCGTTGCCGCCCAGGTGCAGACCGGCTGCGATGTTCAAGGACATCTGGTGACCACCGTGCGGAACTACGCGGCGGGAAGACCAGCCCATTTCTTCCATCACTTTCAGGGTGCGCATGTACTCCACGAGCCCGTAGGACAGCGCACAGTCGAACTGCAGGAAGTCGCGATCCGGGCGCATGCCGCCGTGACGCAACAGGTTACGGGCGTCTTGGTGGGAGAACAGGTTTTCACCGGTCGCCATGGGCAGTTCATAGTGATTGGCAAGCTCAGCCTGAAGTGCGTAATCGAGCGGGTCGCCGATCTCCTCGTACCAGAAGAGGTTGTACTTCTTGATGGCTTCCGCGTAAGCAATACCGGTCTGAAGATCGAAGCGACCGTTGGCATCGACCGCCAGTCGACGACCGTCCCCAACCACTTCAAGTACCGCTTCGATGCGACGGATATCTTCGTCCAGTGGCACCGCACCGATCTTCATTTTAACAACGTCGTAGCCACGATCCAGGTAGCTCTGCATTTCTGCTTTGAGTTTGGTCTGGTCTTTGCCTGGGTAGTAGTAGCCACCTGCTGCGTAGACCCAAACTTTGTCATCGGCCACGCCGTTGCGGTAACGATCAGCCAGCAGACGATAAAGAGGTTTGCCTTCGATCTTGGCGACGGCATCCCATACAGCCATGTCGATGGTGCCAACTGCTACTGAGCGCTCACCGTGACCTCCAGGCTTTTCGTTTGTCATCAGGGCTTTCCAGATGGCAAACGGATCCAGGTTGTTGTTTTCATGGTCGACGAGCGTGTCTGGATCCGCTTCGGTGATACGCGCCAGGAAACGATCACGCATCAGAGCGCCTTGACCATAGCGACCGTTGGAGTTGAAACCGTAGCCGATGACAGGTTTGCCATCGCGAATCACATCCGTGATAACAGCGACGACCGAGCAGGTCATTTTCGAAAAATCGATATAGGCATTGGCAATCGGGGAGGCAATAGAAACTGTTTTTTCACGGATGTCTACGATACGCATGACGGGTTCCTCTTGTTGTTTGTGGCCCCACGTTATGCTTTGCGATGTCACCCGCCCAATGCTATTAATGCCGCACCCTATGCACAGGAGGCATGGCCCATGGAACTCGTATGGCTCGAAGACCTTTCAGCGCTTGCGGAGTACGGCAGTTTTGTCCGAGCCGCTGAAGCACGTCATGTTACTCAGCCCGCTTTCAGTCGGAGAGTTCGCTCACTGGAAAACTGGATGGGCATTGACCTGTTTGTGCGCACACCGCATGGAGCTACCCTGACCGAGGCAGGGCGGCAAATTTTGCCCAGTGCGCAGGAGGCGGCTAGGCACCTCTACAGGATGCGTAGCGAAGCTCAAGAAGTCGCTGGGATGACAGCGAGGTCACTCAAATTTGCTGCGACGCATTCTCTGTCGTTCACATTTTTTCCGAAGTGGCTCCGAAGCTCGGAAAACGGTGCGCCAATTGAGGCTGTGCAGTTACATTCAGATAGCATGGCAGTCTGTGAGCAGATGCTGATACATGGTCAGGTCCAGTTTATGCTCTGTCACCGCCATCCTGATGTTCCCCCTTTACTGGCACCTGATCAGTTCATAAGCAAGAAGGTGGGTGAAGACGTTCTCGTGCCCCTTGCTAGTGCGTCAATAAACTTCGGCACTTTGCCTGCAGCGTTGCCATATCTCGCGTACACGCATGAGTCGGGACTTGGGCGTATTGTCGCCCACAGACTTCGAGGGAAGGAGGACTACCTTCACCTCAAACCACTATTCAGCAGCCATCTTGCAGCGGTACTTATGTCCATGGCTCTGGAGAGCAAAGGAGTCGCGTGGCTGCCCAAGAGCCTCACGGAGCAAGAAATTCTTGATGGTCGCTTAGTCAGAGCTCTTGACGAAAGCTGGGACATACCGTTAGAAATTCATTTAACCCGCCCCAAAGCAATGCTGAGCCAGTCTGCCGAGGAGTTTTGGCTCAGGGTGGGACCTGACCAGGTGCCTTTTGAATGACGCGATGATTGTTCAAGCGGAACACGTGGCGATGAAGAGGTAGAGCCAAACTGAGGGCTATGAAAATAATATTTGCAAGGCCAGTACACAGGCCTGACATCGAGGAACCGCCATACCGGGCAGGGCAACTTAAGCGACCGAATCTCCTCAATCCAGGTAGAGCTCGACGCAAGTCGCAATTGTTAGCTGTCTAGGTGTCGGATTCAGCTCGGCGGCTCTAATCATTCAGGGGCGGTGCAAGAGTCACAAGCGTACCTCCTTCATCCAATCGGATGAAAGGGTAAGTCACATTAGCTCATTTCCTACGAGCTAACCGTTTTTCCCTGCTTTGCTTCGTCGAGTAGCCATTGAGAAAACGCTTGTATTGGCTCTCTGCTCAACCCGATGGGCTCGGGAAGGATGAGGCAAAAGGTTTTGGAGATGGCTTTTCCCTCTGGCCACGGGGCGATCAGGTTTCCTGACGCAAGTTCGGTTTCAACGTACAGGCGCGGTACTAGCGCAACGCCGAGGCCGGCCAATGCGGCTTCTATCAACATTCCATGGAGATCAAAGCGTGCGCCAATTGCAGGATTGGTCAGCGGGCTTCCCGTCTCTTGGGAGTAGTGTTGCCAAGCTTCAGGGTTCTGTCGTCGGTGAAGGCGCGGTAATTCGTCCAGTGCGGTTGTTCGATTGCGTCCTGTCAGAAGTTCAGGATGGCAAACCGGAACCAGCACTTCATGCAAAAGTTGGTGAGTCCGCATTCCTGTCCACGCTGGGTGCTCGAAATGGATGGCAGCATCGAATCCGCTCCCTGCCAGGACGAAGGGCTCCATGCGCTCGGCCAAATGCACAGTAATGTTCGGATGCTTCTGCTGGAATCGTCCCAAGCGAGGAATGAGCCATCGCATCGCGAACGTCGGGATAGTGGCAATGTCCAGGCTTGCGCCATCGTTCGGCTGCCCCATTAAGTACTGGCTGTCCCGATCCAAGCGGTCAAGCGATTCTCGAACTTGGATCGCGTAACGCTCTCCGTTAGGAAGGAGTCGGACACGATTGCCGACCCGCTCGAACAGCGTGATCCCGAGGAAGGCTTCCAACCGGCCAATCTGGCGACTGATAGCTCCTTCAGTCAAAGACAGTTCCTCTGCCGCGCGCGCGAAACTGCCGTGGCGGGCGGCGGCTTCAAATGCTGTCAGTGCCGTGCTGCTAGGGATCTTCCTTCGCATGAGCGTTCCCGTTCTGAAGATGACGATCTAGCTTAGCTTGATCTTTTGTCACTGAAGCATACCGAATAATCGTTTTATTCGCGGATATCAAGGTCATACCATGACGAGACATCAACAAAGAGGGCCGGACGTACAAGAAGTCCGGTAGCGAGTGATCCATGATCTACACCGTTGAGTGCAGCTTTGCCGACCCAGCCAGCGAAGCAGAGTGGAATGATTTCTATAGCCTGGAAAAGCTACCCGCGCTTATTTCCGTGAGCGGGTTCCATACTTCGCAGCGCTTCAAGGCGTTTAGCGCTGGTTGCCCTGTCTACCTGGCCATGCACTCGATCGACGGTCTGGCTGTGCTTGAGGGCGATGAGTATCGCCAGAAGGGCGGGGGCAACTTCGCACGCTGGCAGCAGCACATCACCGATTGGCACCGCAATCTTTACGGCGGCCTTGAGCGTGCGCCTGCCATCGGTGAAGGCGAGCATCTGATCGTGAGCGCAGTCGGTCCCGAGCCGCTCATCGAGATGGGGCTCACGCCTGAGCAGATGTGGGCCGTCGCATTGGAGAAATGTCCTGAAAACAGGTGGCTGGCGAAGCTGGATAGCGCCATTAGTCTTGGTGTAGATACCCTTCCGAAGAACGTGCATCTCTATGCCCCGATGACCGCGCAATTGACGAGTGGCAGAGGCGCAGAGCCCCAGACGCAGGTGCAGAACCGACATGCCTAACCTGACGATCTTCATCCAGGCGGACGAGATGCCACCCGAAGCAAATCTGGCGGAACTCACCGAACGATGCGCTCGACTTTGCACGGACGTCCTTCAGGCGGCGCTGGACAACGTGCATGTCATCTATGTCGCTGCCCGCCAGGGGCGCGGGCATCCTGCTTACGCGGAAATCAAGTACCGCCTCGAACCGTTCAGAACGCCATCGGTCATGGACGCCTTCACGGCGCGATTGGATGTGGCCATAAAGCGCCATACAGGGCTAACGGCGCGCATCCGTTGCTTCGGCTATTCGCCCCCCGCCATCTACGCGCGGAACTGATGACTCGCAAGGAGTGCCGCAATGAACGACATGAAATTTCCGGGCCAGCAGATCGGCGAGTTTTCTATTACGGCCATCAGTGACGGATACCTTTCCGCAAGTCTAGATCTTCTCTCCAATATCGATCCTACGGAGGCGTCCAAGTTGCAGCAGGACGCAGGTGTGAGCGATCCATTCTCGATCCACATCAACTGTTACCTGGTGCGTGGAATGGGCCGCACGATCCTCATCGATGCGGGGGCTGGTGGTTTCAAGCAGTGGGGCGGCAAGCTAAAGGCGAATCTCGCGCTTGCTGGCGTGCAACCCGCTGACATTGACACCATTCTTCTGACCCACGCACATCCCGACCATGTTGGGGGGCTGCTTGACTCTTCAGGGGAAGCAGCCTTTCCCGATGCAGAGCTGGTCGTCCACCAGCGTGAGGTTTCTTTCTGGGAGGATGAGGGCAATCTCAGTCGAGCGAGTGAGCGTGCTCGTGGCAACTTTCTGTTTGCTCGGAAGGTGTTCGATCAGTATCGGGAGAAGACGCGCATGTTTACTGATAGCGAAGTTCTCCCTGGCATTAGTGCGATGCCCCTTCTGGGGCATACCGCAGGACATTCCGGTTATCGTCTCGATTCCAATGATCGTAGTCTGCTGGTTTGGGGGGATATCGTTCATTTCCCCCAAATTCAGATTGCTCGTCCCGACGTATCCATTGCATTCGACCAAGATCCGCTTCTTTCCGCCGAAACACGATCCAAACTATTGAATGTTGTTAGCTCGGATAAGATTCTTATCGCTGGTATGCACCTTGGCGAGCTCGGATTTGCACATGTCGAGCGGATAGGCAAGACCTACAAAATTTCCTACGAAACTTAGCGGCAGTTCGAGATGCCTACGATGCGTCGGCTGCGGCGAATGAGGTCATTGATCCCACGGCGCCTCCTGCCAGCGGTCGAACAGAAAATCGCTGAACGCCGTCAGCCGGCGCGGCACGGGTTCGCGCCGCGCCCGCACGATGCTGATCTTCGAGGGCGTGGCTTCCCATTCTGGCAGCACGCGCACCAGCCTCCCGTCGCGCAGTTCCTCGTGAATGTCCCAGGTCTCGCGCAGCGAGATACCCAACCCGGCCAGGCACCACGCATGCAGCACGTCACCGCTGTCGCTGCACAGCGTGCCACTGACTGCAATAGGCTTCTCCCGGTGGCCTTTGCGCAGCGGCCAGGTGCTTTGCAGCAGGCCCGGATAGGCGAACACCAAGCAGCTATGTCGTTCCAGTTCCTCCGGCTGCCCCGGATGACCCTGCGCCTTCAGATAGGCAGGAGACGCCGCCAGGATGCGCCGGTTATCGGCCACGCGCCGCGCCACCAAACGTGAATCGGCCAATTCGCCCATACGGATCGCCAAGTCGAGGTCGCCGCTATACAGATCCTGCACCTGGTCGGACAGGCGCAGGTCGAAGCCGACGCGGGGATGCAGGCGGCAGAAATCGTGGATCGCCGGGGCCACGAACTTGCGCCCGAACGGCGTGGGCGCGGTCAGGCGGATGGTGCCGTTCAGTTCCTGGCTGCCGCCAGTTGCCAGTTCCTGCACTTCTTCCAGCACCGCCAGGGCAACTCGTGCGCGCTCGGCGATGGCGCGGCCTTCGTTGGTGATTCGCAAGTTACGGGTGTTGCGCTCGAACAGCGTGGTGCCCAACGCCTGTTCCAGCCGGGCGATCTGCTTGCTGACCGTCTTAGGCGCGAGGTGCAGGTCGCGTGCGGTGGCGGAAAAGCTGTGGCGCTCCACAACATGCACGAACACCGCTAGGTCATCAAGGTTGCGTAGGGCCATTTGGGTCGTTCCGGGGAAAGTGTTTGTCAATTTTGGTCATTTAAAGGATATGCCGGATTCACCAGAATGAGGATCCCAACTTCCCACGCTGCCACGCGCATGCCTCCGTTGGAGGTGTCCGGCGGTGTGCTCGATTCGCTTGCAGGAGCTTCTGATGACCCAACGTATTCTTTTCGTCCTGACCAGCCACGACCGCAAGGGGCCGGCCGGCGCCGCCTATGCCGCGCCCAGCGGTTTCTATCTGTCCGAGGTCACGCATCCGCATCGGGTGCTGGCAGACGCCGGTCATGCGGTCGATTTCGTCAGCCCCAAGGGCGGCAAGACGCACGTCGATGGACTCGATCTGGACGATCCGATCAATGCCGCGTTCTGGAACGATGCGACGCTAAGAAGCGCCACCGAGAACACCATGGCACCCACGCAGGTCGATCCCGATGCCTACGCCGCGATCTTCTACGCCGGCGGCCACGCGACGATGTGGGACTTCCCGGACAACGCCGAACTGGCGGCCATTGCGGCGTTCATCTACGAGCGTGGAGGCGTGGTCGCGGCGGTGTGCCACGGGCCGGCCGGGCTGGTAAACCTCAAGCTGTCCGATGGCGGCTATCTGGTAGCGGGTAAGGACGTGACGGCCTTCACCAACGAGGAGCGTGCGGTCGGCCTGTACGACACGGTGCCGTTCCTGCTGGCCGATGCTTTGCAGGAACGTGGTGCCCGGCATGTGCCTGCGGCGAATTTCCAGGCGCAGGTAGTGGTGAGCGAGCGACTGGTGACGGGGCAGAACCCGGCCTCGGCCAAGGGCGTCGCGGAAGCGATGCTGCCCCTATTAGCGGTGACAGCCGAGAAGCGAGCCTAAACCATGAATCCACGTATGCCTTTCGTCATCTACGTCTTCGCGCTTTGCGCGTTCGCCCTGGGCTTTACCGAGTTCGTCACCATCGGGCTGGTGTCCACTATTTCCGCTGATCTGCATGCCAGCGTCAGCCAGGTTGGCACGGCGGTTACGGCCTACGCGCTGGGTGCGGTGATTGGTGCACCGGGCCTGACCGCGTTGGCGACCCGCTGGCCGCGCAAGCGGCTGCTGCTGGTGGCGATGGGGCTGTTCACGTTGGGCAACGCTGTAGTCAGTCTGTCCGATGCACTGACGCCCATGCTGGTGGCCCGCTTCGCCTCCGGCCTGGGACATGGGGTATTTCTCGCCGTAGCATCCAGCGTGGCAACCCAATTGGCGGGCCGACATCGCGCCGGTGCGGCGGTGGCCGTGGTGTTCGGCGGCCTGACGCTGGCACTGGCGCTGGGCGTACCGCTCGGCACCTACCTGGGCAGCGTGTTGAGCTGGAAGGTCATCTTCATGGCAGTGGCCGCAAGTGGTGCCATTGGGTTCGTCGGCCTGCTGGCCCTGATGCCGACAGATAGCAACGATGCCTCGGCGCAGGCCAAGGCGATGGATGGCCTGAAAGCCATGTTCAATCCGCGTCTGCTGGCCGGAGCCGGCATCACCGTGTTGGCGTATGCGGGGTCTTTCGCGCTCTACACCTACATTTCGCCGATCCTGCTGCAAGTGACGAACATCAGTGAAAGCACGGCGAGCCTTTTGATGCTGGGCTACGGCGTGATGGCCGCCATCGGCAATGTGTGGGGCGGGCGGCTGACCGACCGCAAGGGTGCCGACTTTGCGGTGATGACCGTACTGGTCGGCCTGGCCGTCGTGCTGTTGGCAATATGGGCATCGGCACCGTCGTTGCCGTTGATGGTGTTGCTGACGGGCCTGCTCGGTGCGCTGACCTATGCAGCGGTGCCTGCCTTGCAGGCGCGGGTGATCGGGTTGTCGCACATCCACGCGCCGCAGGCACCGGCAGTGGCGGCTGGGCTGAACATCGCCGGCTTCAATGGCGGCATCGCGTTGGGTTCGCTGCTAGGCGGGGCGAGCCTGGAAGCGATGGGTCTGACCAGCACGGCTTGGGTCGGTACGCTGGCCGTCGGCCTGGGGATCGTCTGGATGCTCTGGCAGATGCGAAGAAACCGCGCTCAACACAC
Source organism: Pseudomonas sp. GL-RE-29 (assembly GCF_019947275.1). Classification (NCBI taxonomy): domain Bacteria; kingdom Pseudomonadati; phylum Pseudomonadota; class Gammaproteobacteria; order Pseudomonadales; family Pseudomonadaceae; genus Pseudomonas; species Pseudomonas sp. GL-RE-29. The sequence goes on along the minus strand of NZ_JAGYGD010000013.1, from coordinate 38,043 downwards.
TGAAGCCGCTGGATGAGGGGATAGCGATGGAGCTTCGTCAACTTAGTTGCTTTCGGGCCGTGGGCGAGCAATTTCACTTCGCTCACACGGCCGCCCAGCATTAGTTGCAACCGTCACTGTCCCGCATCCCAGGGCGCCTCGCGCCATTGTCCGGCCAGGAAATCCACGAAAGCGCCGATCCGGCGCGGCGCAGGGTCGCGCTGGACGCGCACGGCCGGGATGGGCGTCGCAGGTTCCGCCCATACGGGCAGAACGCGCATCAGGGCACCGCTGCCCAGTTCGTCGGCGACATCCCAAGTCTCGCACAGCGAAATTCCCATCCCGGCGCCGCTCCAAGCGCGTAGCGCATCGCCGTTATCGCTGCGCAGATCGCCCACGACTTCCACCACCTCGGTTCTGCCGCCGCGGACGCTGTGCTTGAGGGTCCAACGGTTCTGCCGCAGGCCGGGATAGGCAAACAGCAGAAATGGGGGCTGGTGCATCTCGCTGGAATGGGAGGGTGCGCCTGCTCTTCGCAGATAGGCCGGTGCCGCCAACAGAGTCCGCCGGCTGTCGGCCAGATTGCGGCTGACCAGCCGGGAGTCCGCCAACTGGCCCACGCGCACGGCCAGATCAATATGGCCGCCGTACAGATCGACCACATGGTCGCTCAACTGCAAATCAAGCCCAGCCGGGGATGATGCTCTCGGAAGGCAGCGATGACCGGCACCAGGTAACGCACTCCCAGCGGCACCGGCGCCGTCAGGCGCAACATGCCCGTGCCTTGCCGGGCCACGTCGGCTGCCTCGTCCAGCAAGGCCAAAACCGGGCGGGCGCGCTCGGCGACGGCGCGGCCCTCGTCAGGGATGCGCAAGTGTTGCGTGTTGCGCTCGAACAGGCGGGCACCCAGCGCGTGCTCACCGTGGCAGGGGGCAGGTCCACCGCCCGGGCTGCGGAGGAAAAATCCTCGCATCCCACCACCCCTAGGAAGACCGCGAGACCGTCAGGATTGCGCAGCTGCATGATTGATCCAATTCGCTATAAGTGTTCTGCAAATTTACTCGTTTCTGGAAACAGGGCGGGATGCTCAGAATGAAGGCTTATCACCTTGTCTTTCTGCGCCTGCGGCGGTTTTTCCCCAAAGGTCGCACTCTGGAGTTTCCTGTTGCCTGAACGCCCGATGAAACGCACTGGTTTCCTCGAAGCCGGTGGCGGCCGCAACCTGTATGACGGTCATATCGCCACGCGATAGCAGGTCAATCGCCATGTCGCGGCGAAGGTTGTCCCTGAGGTTCTGATAATGCGTGCCCTCGGCTTGCAAGCGGCGTTGCAGTGTCGAGTTGGACATGTGAAGGATCACCGCCAGTTCATGCGCTCGGGCCATTTTTCCGGGCTTGATCCATGCAAGTAGCGTCTTATCTGCGCAATGAGACTGTCGTCGTTGCGGTATTTCACCAGAAGGCTGCCGGGAACTCCTTGAGGAAGGCAGCCACCTTGGCCGAAGACTGCGCAATTTTCATGTAGAGGAATTTTTTGTCGAAACTCGGCCTAGGCGCGTGCGGGAGTGCCTGTTTTTTCGCTCGACTCTTTATTTCTAACTCGGAGGGCTGAGCGCAGAAAATTTTCTTGCTCCTGCTGCAGAGTTTAACCAGAGCAGAATGGCAGCGAGAGAGGCGGCTACTATCAGCGTAAACAACATGATGACCAACACGCTGAATGTGACGCTATTGTTTAACTCACGGAAAATGCCGAAGGCAAAAGCGGTGTACCAAGACCCACCCGAAACTGCACCTGATGCGAGAAATAAGGCAGCTCTGCTGCGGGAGACTCCAAAGAGCAGGGGGCGACTCAAGTCGCGTAGTGCTTCTGGCAATACAAACGCATGGATGATTACTCCATTGATGGTCAGGGCGATCACCACAATTATTTTCGCCCAGAGTTTAGGGTTTTCCAATTTCCCCGGTGACTCCATCGCGTAAAGGGCTAGGAAACCAAGGCCTGAAAGCCATAGGAGGCATAGTCCAGTAGTGACCGCGTCGCTGATGAAGTGAAAGGTGCGTCCGATTTCAACTGGGAGGCTCCCCCTGCGCATCCAACGGAAAATCCAGAGGTCTAGCATGGTTGCCCCGCCGAGACCGAAGCACATACCGAGCAGGTGTATACCTACAAGGAGTGTCAGAACGTTTAGCTGTGGGAGTGGATCAGGCAAGGGAACGCTCAGCGCAAGTGTGTCTGCGAATAAGTGACTGCTACTGGAGAGCGCAAGTAGGCCGCCGAAAATCATGAAAGACGTTCGTATCTTCATTTGTTACGACCTCAGGCTAGTGTTCTTATTCAGCAGGTAGCACGGGCGTGGCCCCTATTCAGGAAGGAACCGGTGCTTGCGCATCGATCAAGCTCTGGCTCTTGAGCTCCTCCCAAAAGGCTGACGGAATACCGACCTTCATCGCTTGTACATTGGAAACTATCTGCCCCGGGGAACGCGCCCCCGGAATGATCGCGGACACTTGCGGATGTGCCGCGGCGAACTGCAGGGCGGCGGTATGAATGTCGATGCCATGTCGGCTGGCAAGCGCCATGATCCGCGCGCGCTTTTCTACCGCTCCGGCAGGTAGATCCAGGCTGAAGTTATATCGGCTGCGCCCTCCCAGAAATCCATCATTCAGGGGTGTTCCAACCACGACACTGGTGCCCTTGCTTCTCAATGCCGGAAAGGTGTTGCGCAACGCATCGCTGTGGTCGAGGAGGGAATACTGACAGGCAAGCAACACGATGTCGGGCGTCGGGTCATTACTGGTCAGCGCCTGAACCACGGCGTTCGGTGTATTGACTCCGAAGCCCCATGCCTTGATGAGTCCTTCATCACGCATTTTTTCAAGCTCAACCATCGCCCCTGTGCGTGCAATTTGATATGCCGCTTCCCATCCGCCCTCCAGCTCGGTGTTATCTGGCGAGAGGTCATGGATAAAGACGATATCGATACGGGGCAAGCCCAGACGCTGCAGGCTGTCTTCCACGGAGCGACGTGTGCCTGCTGCGGTGTAGTCATATCGATAGTTAAAGGGCGCCGGCGACTTCCAGATAGCATGGTCCGCGCGCAGGCCACCAGCGGCCGTCAATACGCGGCCGACCTTGGTAGAGACCACATAATCGTCTGGATTTTTGCCGTGCAGGAAGCGGCCCAGACGATATTCACTCAAGCCAAACCCGTAGAACGGTGACGTGTCGTAAAGCCTTACACCCGCCCCCCAAGCAGCCTGCAGAACCAAGGCCGCCTGCTCGTCGCTGATCGGCGCAAAGATATTGCCAATCTGCGTCCCGCCCATACCAAAGCGTTGAGGTGTCATGTATCTAATTGCATGTGAGGGCGAATTGAGGGGCAGGTCTGTGCGCACGAGGCGGCCTTGCGTAGGCATCACGCTTCCGCGCTCTGTCAGTGAAGAGGGCGCTGGGGCTGTAGCCACTGAACTTGCGACACTCGATGCTGGCAGCAAAGCGGCTGCAACAGCACCCGCCGCCGAATAAGTAAGAAAATCTCGTCTGTCCATCCAAATTTCCTTTCGCAACTGAGGGCTCACGGGCTCATCAAAGCCGGTCTTCATGCTAGAAACTAGAACAACGAGGGTTGGCCGGGTGACCCTAATGCGCCATATCTTTTGCACAATCCTGCCGATGCACTTGTGCTGGTCACGCACTCTCAGCAGACTCGAACATTCCGTAAATAGGGGGGCATGTGATGACGAGCGGTTCATTCTTGCAGTTCGGTTTCGGCGATGCGCATTCCCTGGCCTTGAGCGAACCCGCTCAGCCCAACGAGCGCCTCCAGGTACTCAGACGGCTTATCGAAAAAGTCACCCTGCAGATTGGTTTGAACGAGGTATGCACAACATCGATTCCAGGCCTGACCTTTTATCGAATGACCGAACTGGGTACGCCCACGTACTGTATTTATGAGCCTTGCGTAGCCATCATTCTGCAGGGTGCGAAGGAGATAACGTTCGGTGAGGAAGCCTGTGAGTTTGGACAGGGAGCGTTCTTCGTCACTTCGGTCGATATACCTACACTGGCTCGCGTTACCGCGGCTAACGAGCAAACCCCTTATTTATCAGTTGTGTTGAAGCTCGATCTTGCCATGCTCAATGAGGTGATCCAGACCTTGGAACCCCCAAGGCAGGAAATGGCTTCTGAAGCACGAGGCTTCGCATCTGGTGCGGCGTCGAGCGAGATGCTCGACGCGTTCACCCGACTCTCCACGCTGATCGAACGGCCGCTTGAGGCAGGCTTGATGTCGAACCTTATCAAGCGAGAGATATGCGTTCGGCTGCTGCTCAGTGGCGCAGGCCAGTGGCTGCGCAGCGTCACTCGCGATGGTTACCGAGATAAGGGGATCGTGAGAGCCATTGAATGGTTGAAACATCATTACGACAAACCGCTGCATGTGGCCGATCTCGCCCAACGATCGGGCATGGCCAGTTCTACTCTGCATCACAACTTTCGCAAGCTGACAGGCACCAGCCCCGTTCAATATCAAAAGTCGTTACGGCTGCAAGCCGCGCGCAGCCTGATGTTGACCGATAGGGTTGATGTGAACACGGCCGCCTTGCGGGTCGGCTATGAAAGTGTCGCTCAATTCAGTCGCGAATATGCCCGGCGTTTCGGAGCCCCACCCTCTAGAGACATCAAGCACGCACGGGAGAATAGTGGACGGCTCGACTAATCAAACGACCCAATCTCCTCAATCCAGACAGAGATCGGCGCAAGTCGCAATGCCTGATTGCGTGACGCCGAGGCCATCATGCAGGCCATGGACGCTGCCTACGCTTCAGCTCGGCAAGGAGGTACGCTTCTGACGCTTGCGCCGACGCCTGAATGATATGAGACGGCGAGCTGAATCCGACACCTAGGGAAAGACCGCGCAGGCCATCTGCGACTGCGGGAACAACAACTGGACTGCCGCCGGCACCGTAGACACCTCTTCACCTTAAACCACGCGCTGGGCCAGCAGCACTTCGCGCAGCGCATCGACGCCGGTTTGACCCACCCACTGCACCAGTGTCGAGCGCGGGATTGTCAGGCCTGCACGGCCGAAGATCTTTTTCTGTCGATACAGCGGAAGTTGGTCGGCGAACTTCGCCACCATCACATCCGCCAGCAGGCCGGAAGTGGGGATGCCCTTATCGATCACCTGTGGCGGCACCGGGGCTGGATCAGTGTTTCGCAAATCCGGCAGGCCCACTTCCCACGAAGGTGCTGTTCGACGGTGAACACGCCCGGTGTGTAGTCCAGCTTTTCGCTGACGTCTTCACCTATGCAATTAAACTGGCAGCCGCAAGCGCACCGAGTGTTGTCCGGCTCGTGATGGATCACAGTACGCGGCAACTGCGGCTAGTCTGTTGTTACCTGCGCCGCGTTTTGCCGCAACTGGTCTAGGTAATTCGCCCATTGTTGGGCGGCCTCTCGCCGTTGCACAAGCAATTGCGCGCGCGCGTACACAGCACCGAGCGCACCGGGCATCCGGTGCGATAAGGATAGTTCAAGCACGATGGGATCGATGCCCAAGTGCTCGTGAGCAATGGAGCGGTACGTGGCGCGAAAGCCATGGGCAGTGATGTCGTACTCCGGCCAGATGCGCTGGAAGGACTTGAGCATGGAGGTTGGGTTTATGGGACGTCCCGGATAGACCGGCGAGACGAACACCCAGCCTTTGCCGTCTTCATCCACCACGCGGGTTTTATGTAGCTCTCGTAACAGAACCAAAGCTTGCTCAGGCAACGGCACGATGTGTTTGCTCTTGTCCAGGTGCTTAGTCTTGCTCACCACATAACGCCAATCGGCGCCCACCAAGTCGACATCTTCCCAGCGCATCTGCACCAGTTCGCCTGGGCGAACCGGCAACATGACCAGCAGTCGCATTGCTACGGCTACGCTGCCGTTGTTGCAGTCATCAAGGCGTAGAAGAAACCTGCCCAGGTCGGATGGCCTTTCGATCGCCGGGTTGCTGGTCACGATGTGGCGAATCTTCAACTCCTCAATGTTGCTGAGAGCCACGTTGCGCTCCACCCAGCCGCGCCCTTCAGCAAAGCCCAGGACGGCGCGGATGATGGTACGCACGCGGCGGGCCATGGCCATAGTGCGCTGACGGCGCAACTCCGTAATGATTGTGGTGATGTGCTCCAGCTTGATCTCGCTGACCGGTTTTTTACCAATCGCGGGCAGGATGTGGTTTTTCAGCGCTCCGTTAAATCCCGCGATGGACTTGGTCACCAGTTCGGCAGACTTGAACGATAACCATTGCTTGGCTACGTATTCGAAGTTGCGCTCTTCATTGAGCAACTGCGCCTCGATCTTGGCGGTCTTGGCCTTGAGCGGAGCGGTGTGGTTAGCCACGTCGCGGCGTGCGCCGCGGGCAATGTCGCGCGCCTCCTTGAGACCAATGTCGGGGTAAGCGCCGATGGAGAAGCGATTTTCCTTGCCATGCAGCCGATACTTCAATCGCCAAACCTTGGAAGGGGTTTTGCCGACCTTGCTCGACGCCCTTATCTCCAAGTAGAGGCCAGGGACTTCGCCATCGGCGTGTTTGCCGGGTTCGGTCAGTGAGCGGATCAAGGCATCGCTGAGTTTTCGTTTGAAAACAACCGCATTAGCTGAGGGCATCGGTGGGGGCATCTTTTTTAAGGAACCGAAATTTGCCCCCAATTATGCCCCCATGAGTCGTGGAATCCATTGGATTTAGACAGACGGCAGTGGACTTAAATTATAAATAAGTCATTGTTATAAAACGATTTTATGGAGCTTAGTGGAATTCCATTACAGGCTATCGGGGTCTCCAAAAAACATCTGAATCCGCGACCGCAACCAACGCTCCCCCGGATCGTTGTCCTGGGACCCGCGCCACGCCATGTGCAGCTCAAAGCTGCGCACCGGTAGCGGTGGGTCTTCAGCCCGCACACCGCCAGCCGCCGTCAACGCGTCCGCCGTGTAGTCCGGCACTGTCGCTACGATGTCGGTTCCGGAGAGAAGGGTGCTCAGCCCGTTGAACTGCGGAACCGCCAGCACCACATGCCGTTTGCGCCCGAGCTTTTCCAGCTCTTCATCAATAAAGCCGCTCAGGTCACCCGCGAAAGACACCAGCGCATGGGGGCGCGCGCAGAAGTCATCCAGGCTCAATGGCCCGGGCACGGTATCGGCGCGCAACAATTTTGGCGAGCTGCGGCGCAGCACTTTACGCTTGGCGTTGGCCGGCAGGTCGGTGGTGTAGCTGACCCCGATGGAGATTTCGCCCGAGGCCAGCAACCCCGGCATCAGGATGTAGTTGACCCGTCGCACCACCAGCACGATCCCCGGGGATTCGGCACGCAGGCGCTTGAGCAACATGGGCAGCAGGGCGAATTCCACATCATCGGATAGACCGATGCGAAACACCGCGGTGCTGGTAGCCGGGTCGAATTCGGCCGCACGACTGACAGCGGTGGAGATCGAATCCAGTGCCGGAGAGAGCAGGGCGAAGATCTCCACGGCTCGAGCGGACGGTTCCATGCTGCGGCCGGTACGCACGAACAGCGGGTCGTCGAACAACCCGCGCAGGCGTGAAAGCGCCGCACTGATGGCCGGCTGGCCGAGGAACAGCTTCTCGGCCGCGCGCGTCACGCTGCGCTCGTGCATCAATGTTTCGAATACGATTAACAGGTTCAGGTCGACACGACGCAGGTCATTACGATTCATCTGGAGTCCTGGCAGAGTCAGCAAACTTGACGTGAGCGGCCATATGAGAACAATGGCCAGCAAGAATATTACGGGGAAAGGCTGGTACTCTGCACCGAGTAATTCAGTTTTCCTACAAAGGCTGCTTCGGTTTCTTACGACATTTGACGATGTTGCCGCCGCTGCGGAATCAATGACAGGCATGTCGACTATTAATAGCCACTGATAGTGTTGGGTTAAAAGCCCAGCTAGAGTTCATGGCATTAGAGGTTTATTTGGCGAGGTTTGCGATGTCCCGCACGATCCGTTTTCACAAGTTTGGTCCGGCCGAGGTGCTCAAATGCGAAGAGCATGCGGCTGCTCTGCCTGCACCGGGTGAAGTGCAGGTGCGCGTCGAAGCCATTGGCATCAGCTGGTACGACACCCTCTGGCGTCAGAACCTGGCGTCGTCCCGTGCTCAACTGCCGGCCGGTATTGGCCAGGAAATGGCCGGTATCGTCACTGCGGTCGGTGAAGGCGTCGATGACCTCGCGGTCGGTGACAAGGTCGCCAGTTTCCCGGCTCAAAGCCCGAATGATTACCCGGTCTACGGCGAGCTGATTGTGCTGCCGCGCTCGTCGCTGACCCGTTACCCGGACGTGCTCAGCCCGATCGAAGCCAGCGTGCATTACACGCCGCTGTTGATCGCTTATTTCGGCTACGTTGATCTGGCGCGGGTCAAGCCTGGGCAATTTGCCCTGGTCACCGACGCCAGTCACTGCGCCGGACCATCGTTCGTACAACTGGGCAAAGCCTTGGGTGTACGGGTGATCGCTGCCACTAAAACGGCGGATGAGCGTGACTACCTGCTGTCGCTGGGTGCCGAGAAAGTGATCGTCACCGAAGAAGAAGATCTGCTGATGCGGATCAACAAAATCACCGATAACCGCGGCGTGGATGTGGTGTTCGATGGTTTGGGTGGCCCGCAGATGTCGCTGCTTGGCGATGTGCTGGCACCGCGCGGCAGCCTGGTGCTGTACGGCCTGCAAGGTGGCAACCAGACGCCATTCCCGGCCTGTGCGGCGTTCCAGAAGAACATTCAGTTCTTTGTGCACTGCATCGGCAACTTCACTGGCAAGCCGGAACTGGGCATTATCCAGGACCAGGTCGCACTGCAACGTGCCTTGCGCGACATCAACCAGCTGACCGCTGACCACGTGCTGCTGCCGCTCAAGACTCGGGTCTTCCCGTTTGCCGAGGTGGTCGAAGCACACCGCTACATGGACGAATGTCCATGTCGGGAACGGGTTGCCCTTCAGGTCGAACCGGCCTAAGCCCCTCAAAAAGTCCGTGCCCGCACGGACTTTTTTGTTTTTAGCCCCTGCCAACACGAGACGTCCCATTGACCTGTCGATGGGCCGGTTCAGCAACTGAACTGGTTTTTGCTCTCGATCTGTAGCTTCTAATCAATATCCAAGCCCTGATAATTGGATGATTACTTTCATCTCAAGGAATGAGCCATGAATGGGTATCAGGCTGATACTTTTCAATGCGCACTGTTGATAAATAGTCAACAACTAGTGGGCTTCTTCGAAGTATCCGAAGAACGGATAACTTCTTTCTTTATTTCTTGTACTAAACGTCTGTGGGACTGTGTCGGACATTTCCTAGGACGCAGAGTGTATTCGCATCGAACCGCGCCAGCCGGGCTTTTCGGCAGTCCTGAGCGTGGTCGACACTCCAGTCGCTGTCAAATAAATCAAATGTTGCCTTAAAAACTTAAGTGTTAGCATTCGGCAGTAAAGTCCAGTACTTCAAACATGCCCAGACAATCCTTTGTTCTGTGCGTGCAGCTGTTTGTACCGTTTCGAAACTATGAGCACCAGGTAAATCAAGATGACGAACATCCATGATCAAGCGATGAACTATGTCTATCAACAAGTGCTGCAGCGCCTGCTGAGTTTTTTTTCCCGCGCCGAGCGCACGGCATTGCAGTTGTTGATTCAGCGCTTGGCCATGGCCGCCGGCGGCATGGACCGTATAGGGGACTTCAAGGTGCTGGCGATCCAGTCCGGTTCCCGTGACAGTTGTTACACCCTGGCGCTACTGCGCGCTGCACAGTTGACCATCGCCAGTCGCACGCCGGCAACGTTCAAGTTGCGGGTGGCGACGCTGCGCCTGAATGGCACTAGCCCGACAGCGCTGGAAAACATCCATCGCACCTACAGCGCGTTGTTCGTCTACGACGATCCGCGGGTCGAAGTGCTGATGGTTGATCACCGCGAAGTCTTGTCGTTCGACCATCTGGCGCCGATTTCCGATGCCGGACGCGAGGCCAACCGGATGAACCTGCTGATGATGGGACATCGCCAGGCTTCGCTCGGGATGCTTGAATTGGCGGATGATGGGTATCTGGCCACGGGTGAATTCTTTGGGCAAATCGCCCGTTGGAATCATGGTGTCGATGCGTTAGTCAGCGGTGACACGCCGCGCCAGCAGAAGCAGTTTATCGAAGGGTTGAAACGTGCGGCCGCCAAGGCCGGAATCGATACACCGGATCACGATGAGCCGGGCTACGGCGCACTATTCCCACTACTCGACGCCATGGGCAACGATTGGTATCAGGGCTTGTATCCGGAACAAGACCAGGCGCCCTGGCGCCCCGCAGGACAGTTTGAAGCGTGTCGTCGTAGCACATTCATCGGCATTCACGATCTGTTGGTCAGCAACCTGGAAGAACGCTGGCCGCTGCTCACTGAATTCCTCGGATTCAAGGCTGACGAATTGGCGGCACAACTCAGCGATAACGAATTCGTCAGCTTCTCTGTCGCGGCGCATATTCAGGGGTTGCAGGCCTGCTTCATGCAGGGGAGTACCTACGAGGCAGGTGTGGCGCAATACCTGCAACGAGCACTGGTGATGATGCGCCGCAAACAGTTACCGGAACGCTTGTGTGAACAAGTGGTGGACGCCTTCGGGCATTCAACGATGCTGGCAGAACAGCGAGTGCGGACAGCTTCCGAAGCTCAACGCACCTTCGGCTTGAACGAGGCCCAATGGGTGTGCCTGCTGTTTGCGCCATTTGTCGAACAGGGCGCGATGCTTGAACGCTTCTTGCGCCAGTGCCATCCGGGCATGCTCGTGGCCATGCCGGAACTGCACCGGGCCATGCAGGGGCAATTGGTGGCAGACCAGATCATGCAGTGGATGGTTGATGTCAGCGGTCTGTCTGTCAGCCAGATCGGCATGATCTACCAAATGGGGCCGGTATCCGCGTGCCAGGGACAGGTCATTGATACGGCGAACGGAGAAACGGGATTGATGATCGAAGCCGACGACGCTACCTCCTTGAGCTGTGAAAAGTCAGCAGGTCGTTGAAAGTGAATGACTGTCGTCAGGCATTTGGCCCCTCGCCATGAAAGGCCCACGTGAAACCGACTTCGCGTACCAGGCGGTGTACCGTTACCTCACCACTCTGATCAGTGAGCCCGTCAGCGATACACGCGTACGATTGCCCTCGTTGCGGCAGCTGGCGCAGCGTTTGAATGTGTCGATCTCGACCATTCAGTACGCGTATTCCCTGCTGGAAAAGGAGGGGCGCGTCTATTCGGTGGCCAAGTCCGGTTACTTCGCACTGCCTATGCCCGCCATCAACACGCTCTACAGTGGTCACGACTTGCTCGAAACCGTTTATGTGAATGCCCGTCGCCCTGGAATGCTGGTCCTGAGTGCCGACGAGCCCGCGTTGTTACAGCCACTCGACAGCCCGTTGTTGTTGCTGGAAAGAGAGCTGCTGCGCCAGTACCCGCGTGCGCCGCAGCCGGTTTCGCAGCCTTGCGGCGAACTGGAGTTGCGCACGGCGCTGGCTGCGCGCTACACCACGTCCCCCGTGCGTTGCTGGCACGCCGATGATGTTTTCATTGGCGCGGACCTTCGCGGTGTGCTGGAAATATTGATCGACGTGCTAGCCCTCAAGGACACCACGGTGGTGGTCGAGTCGCCCTGTGACTGGGTGATATTGCGCTTGCTTCAATCCGCCAGCGTGCGGGTGATCGAATGGCCAGTCCTGGCTGACGGCGGCCTGGACATCGATCACCTTGAAGAACTACTGGAAACCGAATCAGTGCGGTTAGTGATGGTCTCGTCCGCGCTGAACATGCCCCGGGGCAGCAGGGCGTCCGACGAAAACCGGCTGTCCGTGGCGCACTTGCTGGAACGGCATGACACTTGGGTACTGGAAAACGATTGTTACGGTGAACTCGGATTTGAGCCGGATGGCCTGCGGTTTCGCGAACTTCTGGCGCCAGAGCGGCTGATCGTGTTCTCCACGTTCGAGAAAATCATCGGCCCGGAAGCCCCTTACGGTTTTTTGCTCTCACGCCATCTGAGCGCTGAATTGCAGCGACACTTTCTGTTTCGCGCCTTTCGCCTGTCACCGATTCGCCAGAAAGCCATTGCCCGTTTGTACAGCAACGGACGTATCGACCAGCATCTGCAAGTGTTACGGCGGCGACTCAAGGACGGCAAAGCGCAGATGACACAGTTGTTGCGGGAACGGCTGGGTGAAGCGTTGCACTTTGTCGAGCCGCAAGGGGGCGCGACGATCTGGGTTCGCTCGCTGCGCCGTGTCGATGTGCGTCAAGTGTTCCTGCGCCTGCTCAAACAACAGGTGGTGATTGCCCCGGGAGAACTCTTCAGTCTCCGGGGCCTGCATGCGCAACACCTGCGCCTGAGTCACACCTTCGGCGGCGATCACGACCTCGCTGCTGCACTGGGGTTGTTAGGGGACGCCTTGCGCCTGGAAGCGATCGATTGAGCAGGGCGGCAAAACATCGTCCACACTGATGGATCGATCCCATCGCGCTACGGTCAAAGTGCCAGTAAACTGCGGTCCTACTCCTGAACCACTCTATTCCAGAGGTTTTGCATGACACTCAGTCCTTTTGCGGGCAAACCGGCACCGGCAGAATTGTTGGTCGACATCCCGCGACTGGTAACGGCCTATTACACCGGCCAGCCCGACGCCGCCGTCTCGACCCAACGGGTTGCCTTTGGTACGTCCGGGCACCGGGGCAGCTCATTCGACTTGAGTTTCAATGAATGGCACGTCCTGGCGATCAGCCAGGCGATCTGCCTGTATCGCGAAGCCCAAGGTATCGACGGCCCGCTGTTTGTCGGCATCGACACTCACGCGTTGTCCACGCCGGCCGGCGCCAGCGCCCTGGAAGTGCTCGCCGCCAACGGCGTCACCGTGATGATCGCAGAAGGTGATGAATACACCCCGACCCCGGCCATTTCCCACGCGATTCTTTGCTACAACCGTGGGCGAACTTCAGGATTGGCGGACGGCATCGTCATTACGCCGTCCCACAACCCACCGCAAAGCGGTGGCTACAAATACAACCCCACCAACGGTGGCCCGGCCGATACTCACATCACCAAGTGGATCGAAGCCAAGGCCAACGAGCTGCTGAGCAACAAGCTCGCCGGGGTCAAGCGCATCAGCTACGAGCAAGCCCTGAAGGCCAGTACCACCCATCGTCACGATTACCTGAACACCTACGTCGCCGACCTGATTAACGTGATCGACTTCGATGCCATCCGCGACGCCAAGCTGCGTTTGGGTGTCGATCCGCTGGGCGGAGCAGGGGTGCGCTACTGGTCGGCGATCGCCGAGCACTATCGCCTGGACCTCGATGTGGTGAACAAGCAGGTCGATTCGACCTTCCGCTTCATGACCGTCGACTGGGATGGCCAGATCCGCATGGACCCATCGTCCACCCACGCCATGCAGGGCCTGATTGGTCTGAAAGAGCGTTTCGATGTGGCGTTTGCCTGCGACCCGGATCACGACCGTCATGGCATCGTCACCCCGTCCGGTGGCCTGCTGGCGCCGAACAACTACCTCGCGGTATCCATCGACTACCTGTTCCAGAACCGTCCGCAATGGCGTGCCGATGCGGCCGTGGGTAAAACCGTGGTCAGCAGCGGTTTGATTGATCGCGTGGCCAAGCGTCTGGGTCGTCGCCTGTACGAAGTGCCGGTCGGCTTCAAATGGTTTGCCGATGGCCTGTTCGACGGCTCGCTGGGTTTTGGCGGGGAAGAGAGCGCCGGTGCCTCGTTCCTGCGCAAGGATGGCGGCGTCTGGTGCACCGATAAGGACGGGTTGATCCCGGCTCTGCTGGCCGCTGAAATGACCGCACGCACGGGGCGTGACCCGAGCCAGGCTTATCGTGCCTTGACCGATGAACTGGGCGAACCGTTCTCGGTGCGGGTGGATGCCAAGGCCAACCCGGAACAAAAAGCCCTGCTGAGCAAGTTGTCGCCGGATCAGGTCACCTCGACCGAACTGGCGGGCGAACCGATCCAGAGCATTCTGAGCCACGCACCGGGTAACAATCAGGCGATTGGCGGTCTGAAAGTCATGACCGAAAACGGCTGGTTCGCGGCGCGTCCTTCGGGCACCGAAGATATCTACAAGATCTATGCGGAAAGCTTCATCAGCGACGACCACCTCAAGCAGTTGGTGGCTGAGGCGCAGACGTTGGTGGATGGCGCCATCTCCGCCAAATAACCGTAGGAGCCGGCTTGCTGGCGATGGTCGTTAACGATGACGCGTGTGGTCTGATTTAACGCAGGGTCCCCATCGCCAGCAAGCCGGCTCCTACAGGTTGTGTGTAGAACAAAGTAAAAGGGGCGACCTACATGGTCGCCCCTTTTTTTGCCCCGCATTTACCGAATCAAGCCAGATCCACCAACACGATCTCACTGTCCTCGATCGCCGTCACCCGCAACACCTGCTCTTGCGCAACCGCAACACCGTCTCGAGCTTGTGCACGCAAGCCATTGACTTCAATAACACCCGTGGCTGGCACGAGGTAAGCGCGACGGCCGCTGTCCAGCTGATATTCAGCGGTTTCACCCGCCTTGAGGTTCGCCGCCACCAAGCGCGCATCGGCGCGGATTCGCAGGCTTTGATCGTCCCCGGCCTTGCCGCTGGCGAGGGTTACGAAACCTTCGCGCTGGCCTTTCGGAAACGGCTTGGCGCCCCAGGAAGGTGCCAGGCCGGATTCGTTAGGGATGATCCAGATCTGGAAAATCTTCGTCGGTGCCGCTTCCAGGTTGTATTCGCTGTGAGCGATCCCGGTGCCGGCGCTCATGACCTGAACGTCACCCGCTTCAGTGCGACCCTTGTTGCCCAGGTTGTCCTGGTGAGTAATTGCACCTTCGCGGACATAGGTGATGATTTCCATGTCCCGATGCGGGTGCTGCGGGAAACCAGTGCCGGGCGCGATCACGTCATCGTTCCAGACCCGCAGGTTGCCCCAGTTCATGCGTTTCGGATCGTGGTACTCGGCGAACGAAAAATGGTGATGGGCATCCAACCAGCCATGGTGAGCACCACCGAGCGAATTGAAAGGTCTGAGTTCAAGCATGATCGTCTCCTGAAAAGGTTCGTCATGGGGCAGTGCGCCTGGGCCACGAAGCGAGACCGGTGGTTGATGGTGGGCATCATCCATCAGGCACTGATCGATAAAAAGCGTAAAAAATGCCTTATAACCATCGAATCAGTTGATAGAAACTCGCTTCGAAACATTCTTGTTCAGCCTTCAGTTCATCACCTAAGCCAATGAGTCATAAGCATTTCACTAGAACTCAGAAGCAAATGCAGACACCATAGCCCTCAACAGCCTCACACCCTGGAGTCAGCCCGCGTGCCGCAACACACCCCCGATCTTCCGCCTGAACTTCGTCCTCTGTCCGAGATGCCGCTGCTCAAACGCCTGGCCGCACGATTCTTTGGCCACGGCCTGACGCGCCTGCGTGCACAACACCGTGCATCCTGGTTGCACGGGCAGGCGGATGGCTTTCGTAGCGGTCACATCGCCGGCGTGGATTACGGCTACAAGGAAGGCAAGCTCGAAGGGCTGGAGGAAGGTCGACAGGTCCTGCTGATACGCGATTCGCGCTCGACCGAGCATCGGCCACCCAACGTTGATGATCATCTGTTCGACGACTGGCGCCTGCCATTGACCGCGGAGTTGAAGAAGCGCATGAAGGCCGATGTCGCCCGGCTGCTGCCTCCTCACGCCCAACCGAGCACCAACCAGTGGAAGATGATTTTCAGTGATACGCCGTCAACTTCAGTGATTGCCGGTGCGGGTGCCGGCAAGTCGACGACCCTGGTGTTGCGCATTGTGTTGCTGACACATTATTTGGGCTTTGAACTGAGCTCCATGACCGTGGTGACCTTCACTCGCGAGTCGCGCAAGGACTTCATCAACAAACTGATCGAACTGTTTGCGCTGTGGGGACGGGCGCTCGGCTACAAGGAAGCGCGCGACCTGGTGCGTACCTTCCACTCGCGGATCCTGCCGATGGTTCGCAGCCTGCCGGGCTTCGAACGCTTGCAAGCCTTCGAGAATCTCAGCCACCGCGCGCAAAGCGGCGATGAAGAGGTCGACAGCAATCCGTTCGACCTGCGCATCAACGACGCACAACGCCAACAGCTCAATGCCTGCTATCACGCCTTGCACACCCGTGATGAGCGTTTCCGTGAGCTGATCAAGCCGTTGTCGCGCCACGCCTTGCAGCTCAAAGAACTGGAACGTGACCACCCGGACGTGCAGAAACGCATGGCGGTGACCGAACTGGCCGCCAAACGCGATGAGGAACTTTGCGACACTGTTGAGGATTTGTGGTTTCGCGCCGGGGCCTGGCCGATCAAAGGCATAGAACCGAATCGTCAGACCTTCGATATCAACGGATCGACCTTTCATTGTCACGGCTACATTCCTTCCCTCGACGCCTGGGTGGTATTGGGGTTCGATCCTCGGGAAAACCCTCAGGTCTCCCGTCCAAACGCCAAGCTCACTGTCCGCGCGGAATGGGCAGTCAAGCGCACCCTGTTTCAAGCTTTCTGCCGTAAGCCATTGATATGGCTTGATAGTTACGATTCATCAAAGCGTGTTCTGGCCTCTCTTGCCGGTGATGCCAGCGCTGGGCCGGGCTTCGATTACAAGGTAAAAGGTGAACTCGCGTCCGCGCCTTTGCTGGACAGTTTCGTCGCCGCCGCCGGGTTTATCGAAAACCTTGGCCTGGATGTGCCGACCGCCGTTGGCCAGATGAGCTTTTCAAAAGACGACCCGGACCGGTTTTTCTTCGAGGCATTGAGCCTGTATTGGCGAGCGCTGGAAGATCATCTGCTCGACCAAAAGCCACCGATCATGACGTACAACCGGATGTTTGCCCTGTTCAGCGAACATTCCCCGGAAAACCTCAAGCTGCTTAGCGATGAACTGCTAAGGCCGCTGTCGCACTTGATGATCGACGAGTTCCAGGATGTATCGCCGCAAATTGTTTCGTGGATCCGCGCCAGCCTGGCCGAAATCCGTAGCCGCGGCCCGGCCATGCGCGTCGGGCGAGGGGCCCAGCGCTCGTCGTTGCTCTGTGTGGGTGACGACTGGCAATCGATCTACGGTTGGCGCGGCAGCTCACCGAGTTACTTCATGGAGTTCAACAAGGAGTTTTCTTCGCCGAGCACCACCAAAGTCATGCTCAGCGACAACTATCGCAGCCACCAATACATCATCGACGCCGCCGAGCACATCGTGCGTGCTGCGCCAGCCATCGCAGGCAAAAAGGCCAAAGCCAGTGGCGAGCCGAAAGACCTGCTGCCAGTCAACGTGCTGGACCGGGACGATCAAGGCATGGCCAAACGTCTGATCGAGCATTACCGCAAGGGCGATTCAATCTTGATGCTCTATCGAAAAAGTAGCGATAAGTTATTGATTGAAGAGCATATTCAGTCGGTAGTTAATGTTGATTCTAGCTTGCCGTATGAATCTCGACGCTTGAAACAATTGACTTATCACAGCGCCAAAGGCCTTCAGGCTGATGCGGTGTTTCTGCTCGGCGATTGTCAGCGTCTGACCAGTTCACCGTACAAGAACCAGGTGTATCGCATGGCAGGTTTGGGCAAGGCGGGTGACAGCGAGCCTTATGACAACGCGCAAAAAGACGAGATATTGCGACTGGCTTACGTCGGTATTACCCGGGCAGTGAGTCATTGCTATTGGTATGTGGATACGCAGGACACCCAGGCCGTGAACATGCCCAAGGCTTCCGACCGGATCGGCAAGGGCAAGGCGTTCTTTGCTGATCATCGGGAAGGCAAGACTGTGGCGTGAGTCTTTAAAAGATCGTCCGAACGTTCGGCAGCTCCTACAGGGGAGCTGCCGAAAGCTGCGATCTTTTGATTTTGAACACATAAAAAAACCCGCCAGACAGGCGGGTTTTTTATTGGCTAACCGAAGATCACTCTTCGATATTGCCCATGGCAGTGGTGTTGAAGCCACCGTCCACGTACATGATTTCGCCGCTAATGCCGGATGCGAGGTCCGAGCACAGGAAGGCGCCGGCGTTGCCGACTTCGTCGATGGTGACGTTGCGACGCAGCGGGGTTTGCGCTTCGTTGGCGGCCAGCATCTTGCGGAAGTTCTTGATGCCGGAAGCCGCGAGGGTACGGATCGGGCCAGCCGACACGCAGTTGACGCGAGTGCCGTCCGGGCCCAGGGAGCCGGCCAGGTAACGTACGCCAGCTTCCAGGGAAGCCTTGGCCATGCCCATGACGTTGTAGTTCGGCATGGTGCGCTCGGCGCCCAGGTACGACAGGGTCAGCAGGCTGCCGTTGCGGCCTTTCATCATTTCGCGACCGGCCTTGGCCAGGGCTACGAAGCTGTAGGCGCTGATGTCGTGAGCGATGCGGAAACCTTCACGGGTGGTGGCTTCGGTGAAGTCGCCGTCCAGTTGGTCGCCCGGGGCGAAGCCCACGGAGTGCACGATGCAGTCCAGGCCGTCCCACTTCTTGCTCAGTTCTTCGAAGACCTTGGCGATTTCGGCGTCGCTGGCCACGTCGCACGGGAAGCACAGCTCAGGGCTGGAGCCCCAGCCTTGTGCGAACTCTTCGACACGACCCTTGAGTTTGTCGTTCTGATAAGTGAAGGCAAGCTCAGCGCCCTCGCGATGCATGGCGGCAGCGATGCCGGATGCGATGGACAGCTTGCTGGCGACACCGACGATCAGTACGCGCTTACCGGCGAGAAAACCCATGTGTTGCTCCTCTTTTCAGGTTATTGCGCAGTGGCTGGAGCCAGGAAAGCGGCTTCCAGCAACTGCTGTGTATACGGATGTTGGGGGGCGGCAAAAATGCTTTGCGCGTCTCCCTGTTCGACCACTTGGCCATGCTTGACCACCATCAGCTGGTGGCTCAGCGCTTTCACCACAGCCAGGTCATGGCTGATAAACAGATACGTCAGGTTGTACTTGCTTTGCAGTGAACGCAAAAGCTCCACCACTTGGCGTTGCACGGTGCGGTCGAGGGCCGAAGTCGGCTCGTCCAGCAGAATCAACGCCGGTTTTAGCACCAGTGCCCGGGCAATGGCGATTCGCTGCCGCTGCCCGCCGGAAAATTCGTGGGGGTAGCGGTTCCGGGTTTCCGGATCCAGGCCTACCTCCTTGAGTGCTGCAATTATCGCTTGTTCCTGTTCCGCCTCGGTGCCCATTTTGTGGATCCGCAGGCCTTCGCCAACGATCTGGCTCACGCACATCCGTGGGCTCAGGCTGCCGAACGGGTCCTGAAACACCACCTGCATCTCCCGCCGAAGCGGTCGAACCTGCTGCTGCGTCAGGCAGTCTAGCTGCTTGCCTTCAAACCGGATGGCGCCTGTACTGCCGATCAACCGCAGGATCGCCAGACCCAGAGTCGATTTGCCGGAACCGCTTTCTCCCACAATCCCCAGGGTCTGGCCCTGGGGCAGGCTGAAATTGATGCCATCGACGGCTTTGACGTAATCCACGGTCTTTTTCAGCAAGCCTTTCTTGATCGGGAACCAGACTTTCAAGTCCTCGACCGCCAGCAATGGCGGGCCAATCACGTTGGTCGCCGGTGTGCCGCTGGGCTCCGCTGCCAGCAGGGTCCGAGTGTACGGATGCTGCGGCGCGCGGAACAACTCTTCGCACGATGCCTGTTCGACGATGCAACCGCGCTGCATGACACATACGCGATGCGCAATTCTTTTCACCAGGTTCAAATCGTGGCTGATCAGCAGCAACGCCATGCCCAAACGGGCCTGCAATTCCTTGAGCAATTCGAGGATTTTCAGCTGAACGGTCACGTCCAGTGCGGTGGTCGGCTCGTCGGCAATCAGCAACTCCGGCTCGTTGGCCAGGGCCATGGCGATCATGACGCGCTGGCGCTGGCCGCCGGACAATTCGTGGGGCAGGGCCTTGAGGCGCTTTTCCGGCTCAGGAATGCCGACCATCTCCAGCAATTCAAGGGTGCGTTTAGTCGCCACTTTGCCGATCAGGCCCTTGTGGATGCCGAGCACCTCGTTGATCTGCTTCTCGATCGAGTGCAGCGGGTTGAGCGAGGTCATCGGCTCCTGGAAGATCATCGCGATCCGGTTGCCGCGGATGTGGCGGATGGTTTTTTCCTTGAGGCTGAGCAGATCCTGCCCGGAATACTCGATGGTGCCGGACGGGTGCCGGGCGAGCGGGTAGGGCAGCAGGCGCAGGATCGAATGCGCCGTCACCGATTTACCGGAACCACTTTCACCTACCAGCGCCAGGGTTTCACCGCGCCTGATATCGAAGCTGACACCCTCGACTACACGTTGCGAGCGCTCACCGACGACGAATTCGACGGAGAGGTCGCGCACTTCGATCAGATTGTCCTGATTCATTTCACTTCCTCGGGTCGAAGGCATCGCGAGCGGACTCGCCGATGAACACCAGCAAACTCAACATCAACGCCAGCACGGCAAACGCGCTCATGCCCAGCCACGGCGCTTGCAGGTTGGATTTACCCTGGGCCACCAGTTCACCCAGTGACGGGCTGCCTGCCGGCAAGCCGAAGCCGAGAAAATCCAGTGCCGTCAGGGTGCCGATGGCGCCGGTCAGGATGAACGGCATGAAGGTCATGGTCGAAACCATGGCGTTGGGCAAGATATGGCGGAACATGATCGCACCGTTTTGCATGCCCAGGGCTCGCGCGGCGCGCACGTATTCCAGATTACGCCCACGCAAGAACTCGGCGCGCACCACATCCACCAGACTCATCCAGGAAAACAGCAGCATGATTCCCAGCAACCACCAGAAGTTCGGTTGGACGAAACTGGCGAGGATGATCAGCAGATACAGCACCGGCAACCCCGACCAGATCTCCAGGAAGCGCTGTCCCGCCAGATCCACCCAACCGCCATAGAAACCCTGCAAGGCGCCCGCGATGACGCCGATGATCGAGCTGAGAATGGTCAGCGTCAGGGCGAACAACACCGAAACACGGAAGCCGTAAATCACCCGGGCCAACACATCGCGACCCTGATCATCAGTGCCCAACAGGTTGTCGGTGGACGGTGGGGCCGGGGCCGGAACTCTCAGGTCGTAGTTGATGCTCTGGTAACTGTAGGGAATCGGTGCCCACAACACCCAGGCGTCCTTGGCCTTGAGCAGTTCGCGGATGTACGGGCTCTTGTAGTTGGCCTCCAGCGGAAACTCGCCGCCGAAAGTGGTTTCCGGGTAACGCTTGAGCGCCGGGAAGTACCAGTTGTTGTCGTAATGCACCACCAGCGGCTTGTCGTTGGCGATCAACTCGGCGCCGAGGCTGGCACCAAACAGTATCAGAAACAGCCACAGCGACCACCAGCCTCGCTTGTTGGCCTTGAACAGTTCGAAGCGGCGGCGATTGAGAGGGGACAGGTTCATCTCAATGCTCCCGGCTTTCGAAGTCAATTCGTGGATCGACAAAGGTGTAGGTTAGGTCACCGATCAGCTTCACCACCAGCCCGAGCAGGGTGAAGATGAACAGTGTGCCGAACACCACCGGGTAATCGCGGTTGATTGCCGCCTCGAAACTCATCAGGCCGAGTCCGTCGAGGGAGAAAATCACTTCCACCAGCAACGAACCGGTGAAGAAGATCCCGATGAACGCCGACGGGAAACCGGCAATCACCAGCAGCATGGCGTTGCGGAACACGTGGCCGTAGAGCACGCGATGATTGGTCAGGCCCTTGGCCTTGGCGGTAACGACGTACTGTTTGTTGATTTCATCGAGGAAGCTGTTTTTGGTCAGCAGCGTCATGGTCGCGAAGTTGCCGATTACCAGTGCAGTCACGGGAAGCGCCAGGTGCCAGAAGTAATCGAGGATCTTGCCTCCCATGCTCAGCTCATCGAAGTTGTTCGAGGTCAGCCCGCGCAACGGGAACCAGTCGAGGTAACTGCCACCGGCAAACACCACGATCAACAGGATGGCGAACAGGAACGCCGGGATCGCGTAGCCGACGATGATCGCCGAACTGGTCCAGACGTCGAAGTGGCTGCCGTGTCGCGTGGCCTTGGCGATCCCCAGCGGGATCGACACCAGGTACATGATCAGGGTGCTCCACAGCCCGAGGGAGATCGACACCGGCATCTTTTCCTTGATCAGGTCGATGACCTTGGCGTCGCGGAAAAAACTGTCGCCAAAATCCAGCGACGCGTAGTTCTTGACCATGATCCACAAGCGTTCCGGCGCCGATTTGTCGAAGCCGTACATGTGCTCGATTTCCTTGATCAGCGCCGGGTCCAGACCTTGTGCGCCGCGATAGGCGGAACCGGCCACCGACACTTCGGCACCGCCGCCAGCGATGCGGCTGGTGGCGCCTTCGAAGCCTTCGAGCTTGGCGATCATCTGTTCCACCGGCCCACCGGGGGCAGCCTGGATGATCACGAAGTTGATCAGCAAAATGCCGAACAGTGTCGGGATGATCAGCAGCAGTCGCCGAAAAATATACGCCAGCATCTGATTACTCCGTGCCCGCAGGGTCGGCTTGCAATTTGGTTTCGATCTCTATAGCCGGTTTGGCATCGGGCTTGACCCACCAGGTGGCGATGCCGATGTCATATTTAGGCGAGACCTTTGGATGACCGATGTGGTTCCAGTAGGCCACGCGCCAGGTTTTGATGTGCCAGTTGGGAATCACGTAATAGCCCCATTGCAGCACCCGGTCCAGTGCGCGGGCGTGGGCCACCAAGCTTTTGCGCGAATCGGCATTGATCAGTTGCTCGACCAGTTGGTCCACCACCGGGTCTTTGAGGCCCATGGAATTGCGGCTGCCGGGTTTCTCGGCGGCGGCGGTCATCCAGAATTCGCGCTGTTCGTTGCCCGGCGAGTTGGACTGCGGGAAGCTGCCGACAATCATGTCGAAGTCCCGCGAGCGCACGCGGTTGACGTACTGCGAGACGTCGACCCGGCGAATCACCAGATCGATGCCCAGGTCGCTGAGGTTACGCTTGAACGGCAACAACACCCGTTCGAATTCGGTTTGCGCCAAAAGGAATTCGATGCTCACTGGTTTGCCGGTGGCATCGACCATCTTGTCATCAACGATGCGCCAGCCAGCCTCTTGCAGCAGTTGGTAGGCTTTGCGCTGCTGGGTGCGGATCATGCCGCTGCCGTCGGTCATCGGGTTCTGGAAGGCTTCGCTGAACACCTGCTCCGGAATCTTGCCGCGGAATGGATCGAGAATCGCCAGCTGATCGGCATCCGGCAGGCCCGTAGCAGCCATTTCCGAGTTCTCGAAATAGCTGCGGGTGCGCGCGTAGGCGCCGTTGAACAACTGCTTGTTGGTCCATTCGAAGTCCAGCAGCAGGGTCAGGGCCTGGCGCACCCGCACATCCTGGAACACCGGGCGTCGCAGGTTGAACACGAAGCCTTGCATGCCAGTGGGGTTGCCGTTGGCGATCTGCTCTTTGATCAGCCGGCCTTCGGTCACGGCCGGGATGTTGTAGGCATTGGCCCAGTTCTTCGCGGTCATTTCCAGCCAGTAGTCGAACTGCCCGGCCTTCAGCGCTTCGAGCGCCACGGTGTTGTCGCGGTAATAGTCGGTGATCATCACGTCGAAGTTGTAGAACCCGCGGTTG
Organism: Pseudomonas sp. GL-RE-29; assembly: GCF_019947275.1. NCBI lineage: Bacteria > Pseudomonadati > Pseudomonadota > Gammaproteobacteria > Pseudomonadales > Pseudomonadaceae > Pseudomonas > Pseudomonas sp. GL-RE-29. The sequence continues at coordinate 14,424 of NZ_JAGYGD010000013.1, read as the reverse complement.
ACCGGCAGGTCCTTGCCCCAGTAGTCCTTCACTCGCTCATAGCGCACCGAACGTCCGGCCTTTACTTCGGCGACTTTGTAGGGACCGCTGCCCAGCGGAATTTCCAGATTGCCTTTGTTGAAATCGCGACTGGCCCACCAATGTTTGGGCAGCACCGGCAACTGGCCGAGGATCAGCGGCAACTCGCGGTTGTTGTTGTGCTTGAACTTGAACAGCACCGTCAGCGGATCTTCGGCGACCACGTCTTCGACGTCGCTGTAGTAGCCGCGGAACATCGGCGCGCCATCCTTGATCAGGGTCTGGAAGCTGAACACCACATCTTCGGCACGGATCGGATGCCCGTCGTGGAACCGCGCTTGCGGACGCAGATAGAAACGCACCCAGGAATTGTCCGGAGCCTTTTCGATCTTGCCGGCGACCAGACCGTACTCGGTGAACGGTTCATCCAGGCCCTGCTTGGCCAGGGTGTCATAGATCAAATTGATGTCGTCGGCGGCGACACCCTTGCTGATGAACGGATTGAGGCTGTCGAAGCCACCGAAACCGGCCTGACGGAATTTTCCGCCCTTGGGTGCATCCGGATTGACGTAATCGAAGTATTTGAAATCGGCCGGGTATTTCGGCGGCTCGTTGTACAGGGTCAACGCATGTTGCGGGGCGGCACAGGCCAGCCCGGCGAACAACAGGGCGCTGGCCTGCAGGAGCAGGGCACTTGCGGGTTTCATTGATCTTTCTCCGAAGACTTCAGCCACCACGCGCTCAGGCCCAGGGTATAGGGCGGCGTGGTGACAAAGGCGAACCGGTTGCGGTAGGCCAGGCGATGATAATTGAGGTACCAGTTGGGAATGATGTAGTGCTGCCACAGCAGCACCCGGTCGAGTGCCTTGCCGGCGGCGACCTGCTCATCGCGACTCTTCGCTGCGAGCAATTGTTCGAGCAAATGATCGACCACCGGGTTGGCGATGCCTGCGTAATTCTTGCTGCCCTTGACCCCGACCTGGCTTGAGTGGAAATACTGCCATTGTTCCAGGCCGGGACTGAGGGTCTGGTTGAGGGTCATCAGGATCATGTCGAAATCGAACTGGTCGAGGCGCTGCTTGTACTGGGCGCGATCGACCGTGCGCAGCTTGGCGTCGACGCCAATGCTGGCGAGGTTCTCGACATAAGGCTGAAGAATGCGTTCCAGGTTCGGGTTGACCAGCAGGATCTCCAGGCGCAACGGTTGCCCGGCCGCGTTTTGTAAACGCTGACCATTGAGCTTCCAGCCGGCCTCGGCAAGCAGGGCCAGGGCTTTGCGCATGGTTTCCCGGGGGATGCCGCGGCCTTGGGTTTGCGACAGGCTGAAAGGCTCGGTGAACAGCTTGGCGGGCAATTGCTCGCGATACGGTTTGAGCATCAGCCATTCATGACCGAGCGGCAGGCCGGTGGCAGAAAACTCGCTGTTGGGGTAGTAACTCATGGCGCGCTTATAGGCGCCGCTGAATAGGGTGCGATTGGTCCACTCGAAGTCGAACATCAATCCCAACGCTTCACGCACCTTGGCCTCGGCGAACGTCGGTCGGCGGCTGTTCATGAACAGGCCTTGGGTCTGTGTCGGGATCTGGTGCGGAATTTGCGCCTTGATCACCTCGCCACGGCGGATTGCCGGGAAGTTGTAGCCGGTGTCCCAGTTCTTTGCCTGGTGCTCAATGTAGATGTCGAATTCGCCGGCCTTGAACGCTTCGAAGGCCACGTCGCTGTCGCGGTAGAACTCGACTTCCATGCGATCGAAGTTGTACTTGCCACGGTTGACCGGCAGATCTTTGCCCCAGTAGTCCTTGACCCGCTCGAAAACGATCTGCCGCCCCGGCGTCACCGACGTTACGCGATACGGTCCGCTGCCCAATGGCGGTTCGAAGGTCGTGGCCTTGAAGTCGCGTCCTTTCCAGTAGTGCTGCGGCAGCACCGGCAACTCGCCCAGGCGCAGGATCAACAGCGGATTGCCGGCACGCTTGAAGACGAAGCGAATGCGTTGCGGGTTGAGGATGTCGACCCGCAACACTTCCTGAAGATTGGTGCGGTACTGCGGATGACCTTCCTTGAGCAGCAAGCGGTAGGAGAACGCCACGTCGTAGGCCGTGATCGGGGTGCCATCGTGGAAGCGCGCTTCCGGGCGCAGGTTGAACACCACCCAGCTGCGGTCTTCGCTGTACTCAACCGATTGGGCAATCAGGCCATAACTTGACGTCGGCTCGTCGCCGGATGGCGCGTATTGGCCGGTGCCGACCATCAGCGGTTCGTTGAGCTCGTTGATGCCGTATTGCAGGAAGTTGGGTGTGGCAACCGGGCTGGTGCCCTTGAAGGTGTACGGGTTGAGCGTATCGAAGGTGCCAAACGCCATCACCCGCAACGTACCGCCCTTGGGCGCTTGCGGGTTGACCCAGTCGAAATGGGTAAATCTGGCCGGGTACTTGAGCGTGCCGAACTGCGCATAACCATGGCTTTCGCTGATCGACGCGCTTGCGGTGGAGCTCAAGGCCAGGCTGATCAGGAGCAGGAGGAGGGGACGCTTCAAATAAGGAATCCGATCCGGGCGGCTTGGGCTTGGTGGTCGGTACAGTAACAGCTTGTATGGACAGGAAAAAGACGGAGACTTGAAGGGTAATGTCAGCGGGTCAGGATTTGCGATTTTCTGTAGGAGCCGGCTTGCTGGCGATGGTCGTTAACGATGACGCGTTGTGACAGGTTAAACGCGGCGCACCCATCACCAGCGAGCCGGCTCCTACAGGATTGAACATAAAAAAGCCCCTGGAATCAGGGGCTCATTTTTAATGCGGGTTGGACACCGTCAGCATCTGCCCAGGCTTCAGCGCCTGGCCAACGCGCGGGTTCCAGCGCTTGAGGTGTTGCATTTCAACGTTGAAGCGCTTGGCCACGATGTACAGCGAGTCGCCTTGCTGGACCTTGTATTGCGACTGCGGTTTCTTGTCCTTGCTCTTGGACTTGGCTGCGACGACGGTGTTGATACGCCCGGAGTTGCGTTTGCTGGTGTCCTGCATGACCAGCGTCTGCCCAGGCTTGAGGTTCTTGCCGCTCAGCTTGTTCCAGCGCTGCAAGTCCTTGACGTCGACATTGTTGGCCTTGGCGATGGAGCCGAGGTTGTCGCCGCGCTTGACCTTGTAGCTGCGTTTGGCGCTCGCCAGTTGGGTATCGTTTGCACCTTCGAAAACCGGCTTGAGCTGTTTCTTGCTGATCAACTCTTCAGGCCGCATGGTTTGCAGGCTGGTGGTCAGCAATTGCGCCTTGGACGTCGGCACCAGCAGATGCTGAGGGCCATCGAGGGTGGTGCGCTGCTTGAATGCCGGGTTGAGCTGAAACAGTTCGTCTTCGTCGATGTTGGCGACTTCTGCAACCTTGGACAGGTCCATCCGCTGGTTGATTTCGACGACCTGGAAGTACGGTTCGTTGGCGATCGGGTTGAGGTTCACGCCGTAGGCTTCAGGCGCCATGACCACTTGCGACAGGGCCAGCAACTTCGGCACATAGGCCTGGGTTTCGGCGGGCAGCGGCAGGTTCCAGTAGTCGGTTGGCAGGCCAAGCCTTTCGTTACGCTCGATTGCCCGGCTGACCGTACCTTCGCCCGCATTGTAAGCGGCAAGTGCCAACAACCAGTCACCGTTGAACATGTCATGCAGACGGGTCAGGTAGTCCATTGCGGCGTTGGTCGAAGCGGTGATGTCGCGACGGCCATCGTAGAAGCGTGTCTGGCGCAGGTTGAAGTAACGCCCGGTGGACGGGATGAATTGCCACAAGCCAACCGCATTGGCCCGGGAATAGGCCATCGGGTTGTAGGCGCTTTCAATCACTGGCAGCAGCGCCAGCTCCAGCGGCATGTTGCGTTCTTCAAGGCGTTCGACAATGTAATGAATGTAGAGACTGCCGCGTTCGCCGGCGTTTTCCAGGAAAGATGGATTGCTGGCGAACCACAGGCGCTGCTGCTCGATGCGTGGGTTGACGCCCAGCCCGTCTTGCAACTGGAAGCCCTGGCGCATGCGCTCCCAGACGTCCTGCGGAATCTGCGGGCTCGGCTTTTCGCTGAGCCAGACGGGCTTCTGCTTGGCGCGCGCGGCAATATTCGGAGTGTGTGCCGCGTCGGTTTGCGGCACATGGCTTGAACAGCCTGCCAATGTCGCGGACACAGCCACCGCTATGGCTTGCGCCAGGCGGGACAAAGCGTCCGAGTTGATGGCTTTACGAATAGATGACGACATTGGCTGGAAGTAAGTTCCGGGCAAAAATGTCGGGCGATTCTAGAAAGCGCACCCCCGGCGGTCAACCATTCAGAATTTTAGGACCATCGTGCAAGTCGCTCAAAACTTGTCTTTCCAGGCTCGTAGAGCAGCAAAAACTATATCGGGCGCGGAGTTATCGGTGCCGGTCCGTTCATCTGCTTTTTCTTTAACGGATGTTTCACGGGTGCGCAAAAACGGGTTTGTGCGCTTTTCCAGGGCTATCGTGGAAGGCAGTGTGATGGTCCCGGTTTCCCGTTGCCGAGTGACATCAGCGAGACGTTCGAGGGTGTCCGGATTACCCGGTTCGACAGCGACGGCGAAGCGCAGATTGCTCAGCGTATATTCGTGCGTGCAGTAGACCTTCGTCTCCTCGGGAAGGGCCGCGAGGCGCGACAGCGAGGTGTACATTTGTTGAGGTGTGCCCTCGAACAAACGACCGCAACCAGCGGCGAACAGGGTATCGCCACAAAACAGCAGGTCGGGATGATAATAGGCAATGTGCCCCAGGGTATGGCCGGGGACGGCGATGATCTCGAAGTCATGGCCCAGGACATTGATGCTGTCGTTATCCTTGAGCGCAACGTCCCGCGCCGGGATGGTTTCGCTGGCCGGGCCGTAGACCTTCGCGTTTGTCGCTTTCTTCAGCTGTTCGACACCGCCGACATGGTCATGATGGTGGTGGGTGATCAGAATATCGCTCAGGGTCCATTGCGGGTTTGCCGCGAGCCAGGCTTGCACCGGCGCGGCATCGCCCGGATCGACCACCGCGCAGCGCTGGGCGTCTGTGTCTTGTAACAACCAGATGTAGTTGTCGGTGAAGGCGGGCAGGGCTGTGATCTGTATCATCGTCGGATTCGCCAAGCGGTAAACAATGGCGCATCTTAGAACTTCCTGGCGCGTTGGAGAATGCAATGACTGATAAAGCGTTCGCTCAGGCCGATCCTGACTGGCTGGCGTTGATCAGCGCCGCCCGCGAATGGCTGTCCGGTCCCCTCGGGCAGTTTTTGCTGGATGAAGAACGGCGCATGCTCGAAGACGAGCTTGGGCGTTTCTTCGGCGGCTACCTGGTGCACTACGGTCCGTCCGCGCAGACGCCGCCACCGGCACCGCAGGTTCAGCGCAATGTGCGCCTGGGTGCGCCGTTGCCTGGGGTCGAGATTGTTTGCGAGGAACAGGCCTGGCCATTGAGCGAGCATGCCGCCGACGTGGTGGTGTTGCAGCACGGTCTGGATTTCTGCCTGTCGCCCCACGGATTGCTGCGTGAAGCGGCGAGCAGCGTGCGGCCCGGCGGGCATCTGTTGATCATCGGGATCAATCCCTGGAGCAGTTGGGGCCTGCGTCATGTGTTTGCTCATGATGCGTTGCGCAAAGCCCGCTGCATTTCGCCGTCACGGGTGGCCGACTGGCTGAACCTGCTGGGCTTCGCGCTGGAGAAACGCCGCTTCGGATGCTATCGTCCGCCGCTTGCTTCGCCCACCTGGCAGACCCGTCTGGCCGGTTGGGAACGCAAGGCCGGTGATTGGCAATTGTCGGGTGGCGGCTTCTATTTATTGGTGGCGCGCAAAATCGTGGTCGGCTTGCGACCCGTGCGACAAGAACGCCGCGAACCGATGGGCAAGTTGATTCCGTTGCCGATGGCCAAGGTCAACCGTCGTCGTATCGAACCGTAATACACACTTTTATTTTCGGCCGGGGTTGCCCCGGTCTCGGGCGTCGTCGATCGTTGATTGGCGAGCCACCGCATTTTCTGGATAGATGGCATGAGCGATAGCGTAGAACTCTTCACCGACGGCGCCTGCAAAGGCAACCCCGGCCCTGGCGGCTGGGGCGCATTGCTGGTGTGCAAGGGCGTTGAAAAAGAACTCTGGGGCGGCGAAGCCAATACCACCAACAACCGCATGGAACTGATGGGCGCGATTCGCGGCCTCGAAGAACTCAAGCGTCCCTGCGACGTGCTGCTGGTGACCGACTCCCAGTACGTGATGAAAGGCATCAACGAGTGGATGGCCAACTGGAAAAAACGCGGCTGGAAAACCGCGGCCAAAGAGCCCGTCAAGAATGCCGACCTGTGGCAGATGCTTGACGAACAGGTCAATCGCCACAACGTCACCTGGAAGTGGGTGCGCGGGCACATCGGTCACCACGGTAACGAACGGGCCGACCAGTTGGCCAACCGTGGGGTGGATGAAGTGCGCGGCTACAAACAAGCCTGACGACGATCCTCCTACAGGGACGGTTTTCCCCATGTTAAGATCCGCGCTTTTGCACGATTGACCGATTGAGAGCTGAGCACTAGATGGCCACCAGATCCGTTGTACTCGATACCGAAACTACCGGCATGCCGGTAACCGACGGCCACCGGATTATCGAAATCGGTTGTGTCGAGTTGATCGGTCGGCGCCTGACCGGCCGGCATTTCCATGTTTACCTGCAACCGGACCGCGAAAGTGATGAAGGCGCCATCGGCGTCCACGGCATCACCAACGAATTCCTGGTGGGCAAGCCGCGTTTCGCTGAAGTGGCCGAAGAATTCTTCGAGTTCATCAAGGGCGCGCAGCTGATCATCCATAACGCGGCGTTCGACGTTGGCTTCATCAACAACGAATTCGCCCTGATGGGTCAGCAGGATCGCGCTGACATCACGCAGCATTGCTCGATCCTCGACACCCTGATGATGGCCCGGGAACGTCACCCGGGGCAGCGCAACAGCCTCGATGCCTTGTGCAAACGCTATGGCGTCGACAACTCCGGCCGTGAACTGCACGGCGCCTTGCTCGACTCCGAGATCCTTGCCGACGTCTACCTGACCATGACCGGCGGGCAGACCAGTCTGTCGTTGGCCGGTAATGCGTCCGATGGCAATGGCTCCGGTGAAGGTGCGGATAACTCGGCCACAGAAATCCGACGCCTGCCAGCGGACCGACAGCCAACGCGCATCATCCGCGCCAGCGAAGACGATCTGGCCCGACACGCGGCGCGTATGGAAGTCATTGCCAAATCCGCCGGTGCTCCGGCGCTGTGGGTGCAACTGGCTGAAGCCAAAGCTGAGGCTGAAGCTCAGGCTTAGAAATACAAGCTTTTGTGGCGAGGGAGCTTGCTCCCGCTGGGTCGCGAAGCGGCCCCCGCATTTTTTCCAGTGACAGAAAATTCGCAGGTTTTTTGACCGCTGCGCCGCCGAGCGGGAGCAAGCTCCCTCGCTACAAAAGGGTGCGTTCATCGTCCGGGATGGGGCATCCCGCTCGCCACATCCGCTCCAACCCTCTACCCTGAGGTGATTGGCAGGCTCTGGTCTGCCGCCTCAGGATACTGAGCCTCATGTACAAAGATTTGAAATTCCCGGTCCTGATCGTCCACCGCGACATCAAGGCCGACACCGTCGCCGGTGATCGTGTTCGGGGGATTGCCCGGGAGCTGGAGCAAGAAGGTTTCAGCATTGTCTCGGCCGTGGATTACACCGAAGGGCGCCTGGTGGCTTCGACCCATCACGGCCTTTCGTGCATGTTGATCGCAGCGGAAGACGCCAGCGCCCATTCTCATTTGTTACAGAATATGGCCGAGCTGATTGGCCTGGCGCGCGTGCGAGCCCCTGATCTGCCGATCTTCGCCCTGGGCGAACAGGTGACCCTGGAAAACGCCCCCGCCGACGCGATGGCTGAGCTTAATCAACTGCGCGGCATCCTTTATCTGTTCGAAGACACCGTGCCATTTCTCGCCCGCCAGGTTGCCCGCGCCGCGCGCAAGTATCTGGATGGCCTGCTGCCGCCGTTCTTCAAGGCCTTGGTGCAACACACCGCCGACTCCAATTATTCCTGGCACACCCCCGGTCACGGTGGTGGCGTTGCGTATCACAAAAGTCCGGTGGGGCAGGCGTTCCACCAGTTCTTCGGGGAAAACACCCTGCGGTCGGATTTGTCGGTGTCGGTGCCGGAGCTCGGTTCCTTGCTGGATCACACCGGTCCGCTGGCAGAAGCAGAGGCCCGCGCGGCACGGAATTTCGGCGCTGATCACACCTTCTTCGTGATCAACGGCACGTCGACCGCCAACAAGATCGTCTGGCACTCCATGGTCGCTCGCGATGACCTGGTGCTGGTGGATCGCAACTGTCACAAGTCGGTGCTGCATTCGATCATCATGACTGGTGCCATTCCGTTGTACCTGAGTCCGGAACGTAATGAACTGGGGATTATCGGCCCGATCCCGCTGAGTGAATTCAGTGTGGAGTCGATTCAGGCCAAGATCGACGCCAGCCCGTTGACCCGAGGCCGGGCGCCCAAGGTCAAACTTGCGGTCGTCACCAATTCGACCTACGACGGGCTCTGCTACAACGCTGAGCTGATCAAGCAGCAACTGGGCAACAGTGTCGAGGTGTTGCACTTCGACGAGGCCTGGTACGCCTATGCGGCGTTCCATGAGTTTTTTGCCGGGCGTTACGGCATGGGCACGTCCCGCAGCGACGACGGCCCGCTGGTGTTCACCACCCATTCCACCCACAAACTGCTGGCGGCCTTCAGCCAGGCGTCGATGATTCATGTGCAGGACGGCGGCGCGCGGCAGCTTGACCGTGATCGCTTCAACGAAGCCTTCATGATGCACATCTCGACGTCGCCGCAGTACGGCATCATTGCCTCGCTGGATGTCGCCTCGGCCATGATGGAAGGCGGGGCCGGGCGTTCGCTTTTGCAGGAAATGTTCGATGAGGCCCTGAGTTTTCGCCGGGCGCTGGCCAACCTGCGCCAACACATTGCCGCTGACGACTGGTGGTTTTCCATCTGGCAGCCACCTTCGGTGGAAGGCATCGACCGGGTTGTCACCCAAGACTGGTTGCTGCAACCGGAGGTCGACTGGCACGGCTTTGGCGGCGTCACTGACGATTACGTGTTGCTCGATCCGATCAAGGTCACCCTGGTGATGCCGGGACTGACCGCGGGCGGCGCACTCAGTGAGCGTGGGATTCCGGCCGCCGTCGTCAGCAAATTCCTCTGGGAGCGCGGGCTGGTGGTGGAAAAGACCGGCCTGTATTCGTTCCTGGTGTTGTTCTCCATGGGCATCACCAAAGGCAAATGGAGCACGCTGCTCACCGAGTTACTCGAATTCAAACGCAGTTATGACGCCAACGTCAGTCTGGCAGCCTGCCTGCCTTGTGTGGCGCAACAGAATGTCGCGCGCTATCAGGGCATGGGCCTGCGCGATTTGTGCGATCAACTGCACGCCTGCTATCGCAGCAACGCCACGGCCAAGCATCTCAAGCGCATGTACACGGTGCTGCCGGAAATCGCCATGAAGCCAGCTGACGCCTATGATCAACTGGTGCGAGGCGAAGTCGAAGCGGTGTCGATCGATGCTTTGGACGGGCGTATCGCTGCCGTCATGCTGGTACCGTACCCGCCCGGAATTCCGTTGATCATGCCCGGCGAACGTTTTACCGAGTCGACCCGCTCGATCATCGACTACCTGGCGTTTGCTCGCACGTTCGATAGCAGCTTCCCCGGTTTCGTCGCTGACGTGCACGGCTTGCAACACGAAGACGAGGGCAATGGACGGCACTACACCGTCGATTGCATCAAGGAATGAGGACCTTTCCCAGTATGCAACCGGTTATAAATCCGAATTACCCAGGGCTGTCGGTGCGCGTGGCCGACGAAGGCTTTGCCGCTTATATCTGGGGCAGTGATTTCAGTTTTGAAGTTGCCGCCTACGGCACACCCGAAATAGGTCAGCCGGTGGAGCAGTGGCGGGTCACGCCGATCACCCCTTATCGCAAGTGTTATGGCATCGATCCCGAGGAGTTCAGCAGTTTTCGCGACGCTGCCGACAGTGCGATTTTCATGGCGTATCTGGACGATGAGCCCGTGGGCCACCTGGTGATCAGCACCAATTGGAACGGCTTTGCCCACATCGACGAATTGGCGGTGCATGCCCCGGCACGACGCCATGGCGTGGCCAAGGCGTTGCTGGATGTGGCGCAGTTCTGGAGTCGCAAGAAGAAGCTGCCGGGCATCATGCTCGAAACCCAGAACAACAATCTTGGGGCTTGTCGATTGTATGAGCGCAGCGGCTATGTGATTGGCGGCATTGATCACCTGCGCTATCGCGGCATCGATCCCAATACGGCCGAAGTGGCGCTGTTCTGGTATCGATTGTTCGATAACCCGCTGGAAAATCCGCTCAGCTCGCCAGCATCGCCGCGGCTTGTTCCGTGATGATCGCCAGCAAGCTCTGAATGGCGGGTGAGGGCTCATCGTTCTTCAGGGTCAGGGCGTAAAGGGTGACCGGCACCGCTGGCGCCAGTGGGCAAACATCGAGCCCGGCCGACTTGGCGCCGAGGGCGGTGAAGGGATCGACAATGGCCAGGCCTTCACCGGCCTCGACCATGCTGCGCATCATCTGGTGTGTCTGAACCCGGGTCTGGATGACCGGCGCCGGCCGCAGCGCATGCAGCTTGTTTTCAAGCGCCGGGCTGAGCGGGTCATGACCCTCAAGGCCGACCATCGCTTGGCCCGCCAGGTCCTGTAGCGAGATGTATTTCTGCTTCGGTTGCAGCCAGCCGTGCGGGGCGAGCAGTTGCAGCTTGCCTTGAGCAATCGCCTGACAATGGATATCGCTGTGCTCGGGATCGTGCAGGCTCAGGCCCAGATCGCTTTCACGCAGCAACAAGCTGCGAACGATATCGCGAGTGGGTTGGCTCTGCAGCGTACAAGGCGCGTCGGGCAGTCGTCGGCGCAGCGCAGCGATGCTTTGCGGCAACAATTGTTGGGCCAGGGGCGGGGTGCAGATGATGCGTAACGGCGGGGCGAGGTATTGCTTGAGACTGCTGGCCAGACGTTGCAGCGGTTCGAGCGCATCGTAGACGCGGGTGATTTCGACCTGCAACGCCCGGGCTTCACGCGTAGCCTGCAAGCGTCCGCGAACGCTGGAGAACAGCATGAAACCCAACTGATCCTCGGCGTCGCGCAAAATGCGCTCGACTTCGGCCACCGGCAACTGCAGCCATTCGGCGGCGGTGCCCAGGTGACCGGTCTGCAGGAGCGCCTGGATCACTTCGATATGGCGTAAGCGCATGCGTGAAGTCCATGTTCAGCGAGTGAAAGGAGTCAGTGGCTGAATCCTAACCCAAGTCTGCGCATATGACTTCTGCTCATAACGTCGAGTTATGAAGCGACGTTCGTTACCGGTTCACGGATGATGGTCACGCCCGATTGCACCAGCAGAAATTGATCTTCATCAACCTTGTTTACGCGATCGCCAATGGCCAGCTTGTACGTGGTGACGGGGGCGAATCCGTCTGCCGGCGGGGTGGATTCCTGGAACTCATGTACGGAATAAATGCGGCCTTCCGCGTCTCTTGCATGGAACTGACCGACGAGTACTGCTGCCATCTGCTTAGAACCTCTGGAGATAAATCACTCAATGTGCGGTTGGATAGACCGCCACCGAGTACGGTAAGTTTTCCGACATAAAAAAAATAATCAGGACGCAGATATACCTGTGTTCACTGGTTGAACCGTCGCCTGATCATCTATAACTACAGGCTCCCCCCACGGACAATCGAGAGTCTTCCATGAGCAATGTCTACAACGTCGCCGTAGTGGTCGGCAGCCTGCGCAAAGCATCGATCAACCGCAAGGTCGCCCTGGCGCTGGCGGATCTGGCGCCGGCCAACCTCAAGTTGAATATTGTCGAAATCGGTGATCTGCCGCTCTACAACGAAGACATCGATGGTGCTGCACCGCCGGCAGCCTACAGCACTTTCCGACAAACAGTGAGCTCATCCGACGCAGTGCTCTTCGTCACCCCGGAATACAACCGTTCGGTGCCAGCCCCGCTGAAAAACGCCATCGACGTCGGTTCGCGTCCCTATGGCCAGAGTGCCTGGAGTGGCAAGCCAGGTGCGGTGATCAGTGTTTCGCCGGGCGCGGTCGGTGGATTCGGCGCGAATCACAACTTGCGCCAGTCCATGGTGTTTCTTGATGTACCGATGATGCAGCAACCGGAAGCCTACCTCGGTGGTGCCGGTTCGGCGTTCGACGAGGCGGGTAACCTGTCCGAATCCGTCAGACCGTTCTTGCAGAAATTCATCGATGCCTACGGGAAGTGGGTCGAGCAGCACAAAAAGCTTTGATGCTGCGGCTTACGAAGCGCTGACCAGTCGGCTACAGATCATCGTTTCCATTTCCGACAACCATGCGGCGGTTTGCGCCGCCGCGGGTTGCGCGGTGACGCAATAACGCCGGCCGCCCCAAGCCATGATGACCCACGCGTCGACGGTGGCTTGCGAGGGCGGCACCGGCAAGTCACTACAAGCCGCAAAGGCTTCGTGCCATTTCTGCGACAGTTCATCGAACACCCTTCGATGATGTTTGGGTTCGGCGAACTGGTGTTCGATGAGCAGCACGGCATGGTTGAACAGTGGCTGGTGGTCGTCGTCGGGATCGCAGGTCAGACGTATCAGGCGTTTGATCCGGGTGTGCCAATCCAACTCGGTTGCTTGCACAATCAACTCGTCCATCTGTTGCAACAAGGCATCCAGCCGATGCCGGATGTAACCGGACAGCAGCGCCTCTTTGCTCGGGAAATAATCGTACAGCGTACCGATCGCAACGCCTGCTTCGAGTGCCACTTCCCGAGTGGTCAAACCGGACCAACCATCCCTTTGCCAAATCCGAACAAAAGCCTGGTAAATCGCTTCGACGGTGAAAACGGCCCGGGCCTGAGTCGGCCGTTTCAGCGGTTTTGCACGGGGATTTAGGGTGGGCGCGCTGCCCTTAATGTTTCCGAACCCGTTCTTCATCGGCTGGCTTTACTCTGGTGCTACCCGCCACATTTGCGCAGCAGGAGACTGAAGGATGCAAGGTTCAAGCACGGTAACACGGCTGATAACCCGTAAAAACGCCCTCGATCAGAGCCGGATCGAACAGGAGCAACGAAGCCTGGTTCCGGCGGCCGGCGAGGTGATTTTGAAGATTGATCGTTGCGCGCTGACGACCAACAACATTACCTACGCCGCGTATGGCAATTCGATGAACTACTGGGGATTCTTTCCCACAGGGTTGGCGGAATGGGGCCACGTTCCGGCCTGGGGTTTCGCTGATGTCGTGGCGTCCGATGTGCCAGGGATCAAGGTTGGGGAGCGCTTCTACGGGTATTTCCCGATCGCGAGCCATTTGTGGATGCGTCCGGAGCGGGTGACTGAACGGGGTTTCTACGATGGCGCCGAGCATCGAGTCGGGTTGACTTCGGCCTACAACCAATACACCCGTTGCAGTTGGGATTCGTACTACCGCCCGGCAACCGAAAACCTGCAGATTCTGCTCAAACCACTGTTTTTGACCTCTTCAATGCTCGCGGATTTTTTGCAGGACAAGCAGTTCTTCGGCGCCACTCGACTGGTGTTCTCCAGCGCGTCGAGCAAAACCGCCTATGGCACCGCGGTTTGCCTGGGTAATCATCCGGGTCTGGAACGGGTGGCGCTGACCTCCGCCGGCAATAAAGCTTTTGTCGAAACGCTTGGTTGTTATGAGCGAACGGTGTCTTACGCGGAACTGGCAAGCCTGCCCAATGACCGTCCGACGCTGTACGTGGACTTTTCCGGCGACCTCGATTTACGCGACCGGGTGCACCAGCATTTTGCCGGGCAGTTGGTTTACAGCTGCTTCGCCGGATCGGCACAAAGTACCGATGAGGCACGATTGACGGCCATAGCGGGGCCGCAACCGGTGTTCTTTTTTGCACCGATCCAGATCCGCAAGCGCAATGCCGATTGGGGGCCGGAAGGGGTTAGTGAGCATATTGGTGCTGGCTTGTTGGCGTTTTTCAAGAAAGTGACGGGCAGTGAACCGCCGTTAATGGAGGTTATAGAAAGTCAGGGTTACGAAGCGGCGCAGGTGGTTATTTCCCGTTTGTTTCATGGACAGGTCGCGCCGGTGGAAGGGCATGTGATTCGGTTGTAAATGTACAAAAGATCGTCCGAACGAGGCCCGAGCCTTCGGCAGCTCCTACAGGTGTACGCATTCCATGTAGGAGCTGCCGTGTTGCGGTCGAATTTTTTTAGACCATGATGTAGGAGCGTCGATCTAAGGAAGCATCATGGGTTATCGGGTTGTCACGTCAGAGGAAAAAGCAGAAGCCATTCGCTTGGTTGTGGAGATGCATTACT